>CAXTXB010000042.1:0-7690 GCA_964247965.1 uncultured Dictyobacter sp.
AGCCATTATAGTAGCTTCTTTAAAATCCACTAATTAGCAAACTGACCTCCGTGACTTTTCGCGGCATCCACCTTGCCTTTGCAGTACAAGAAATGATCGTATAGAATCGCTGCTTTCTTGCGAAATGTGAACTGTTTCATAGCTTTCTTGTGAAAAAGACTGCAAAATAGGAAAGGATGGTCGTTTGCTAGGAAGCATAGAAACGCTCCCAGGCAAGACCAACGTAGCTGTATATTCAGAATATATACATTCAGCGATCTTAGTGGATACAACATATGAATGCAATAGAAGTAGCAGAAAATGAGGCGCAGCTTGTAAGCGCCGCCTGTAATGGCTCGATTTCCGCTTTTGAATCTCTACTCCAGATGTATGAACCACGTATTAGACGCATGCTTTATAGTATGACACAAGACATGCAATTGACCCAGGATCTCTGTCAAGATACCTTTCTGGCTGCATATCGGGCGTTGCCCAAAATGAATGGGAGTGAGCTGCACTTTGCTCCCTGGCTCTATCGTATTGCTTTAAACCTGGTGCGTAGTGAGTGGCGTCGTCACAAACATGTCAAAGTTGTTCCATTTTTGTCACCTCAGGGGAGTGAGGATAACATATTCGACGAGCAGGCAGAAGATTTTCTGGTCAGCGATGATCAATTTGAAGAGCGGGTTGTACAATGTGAACTTGTCCATCATGTTCTTGCTCAATTACCACGATCTTCTGTACAGTGCCTTCTACTAGATGCAGAAGGCTTCACATATAATGAAATTGCCGAAACCATGCAAGATTCACTATCAGCTGTACGCAGTCGATTATCGCGTGCTCGACGAGCGTTTCAACGTATATACGCTCATCTCGATTAATGGATAAGAAAGTTAACGTACATCGTACTCTTCTGCTGCCAGGGCTTTCCATATTCTGACATACTGCACACCTGCCTCGTGCAGTATGTTTGTTGTCTGTTCATGTGCTTGAGCTATTTGTGCAGGCTTATGTGCGTCTGAGCCCACACTAATAGGCGTTTTATAAATAGCGCACGCCCTGGCGAGGCGTCTCACAATGTGTGGATACTTTAAAGTATCGTAACCATTAATCTCTAATGCAACATCCTTGTGAGTCGCTGCAGCGGCTAACTGCTCTAGCTCTGCATCAAGGGTTGGTGGAATGTGTTGATTTGCAGTATACATACGCACAGGATGACTAATAACACTGAAATATCCACTATTGACGGCTTCATGCAGAAGCTCAAAATAGCGCAACCAGCTAGCTTCACCTTCTGTCTGTGTCTGCGGTGATACGTTCTCAAATAGCTTGCCATCTATCTGGTGGACGGAACCAATCAAGTAATCCCAGGGATAACCTTGCAGTGAAACCTGGATCTCCTCGTTCTTATCAGGTACAAAGTCAACCTCCAGTCCCAGGCGTACGTCGAAATTCAGCTCCTGCGCAGCTGAATGGACATTCTCGATGTACGAGGCGAATGAGAGCATAGGGCCTTCCAACACCATATGTGCCAAAGGTGTTCGTGCCTCCTCCATTTGAAAAATATGCTCCGATAGCCCTAATATCCGTAAGCCTTTAGCATGAGCTGCTTGAACCATCTGTATTGCGGAACTGCGTGCAACATGATTATGAAAGTCAGTAATAATCGACATGTGTACTCCTTGTTATATTAAAAAAAGGAGCACCCACATAGATGCTCCTTTATCATTAATTTTTCTTTTCTACTTCGAATAACATAGAATCGAGGCTTTTCGATTTTCTTCTTCGTGTGGGGAAACGCCTAAAAAACAAAACACTAATGATGACTCCAAAGACAACAAGCGAGAGGGTGGCAAACCAGATGTCGAGATAGCTATTCATCTCTTTTTTACTTCATCTTTTCCGAGGCTTGATAGACAGTTACATATTTACTTTTCCATCTAATATACGTTTGACTATCATTTTTGTCGTAGATCAATTGTGTGAATCACGCCTCGTTTGCATTTCTTGCTGCCCTGAAGATAACTATTTGTTTTTTGCTGTATCAAGGAAAAGTAGTAAAACTCTACTCTGGCTGTACAACGGAGATGGTAAATCCATCTGTATTTCCTTCATCTATTGCAAGGGCTAATGATAGTAAGCGTGGATTGCTACTCGCAAGTTTGTTGTATTGGACGAGTCCTGCGGTATCATTGTCCATATTGGTGGTCTCGTGTAAGGCCCTACCATTGCGGATAGTGTTGTCTGCAACGATGATACTGCCTGTGCGACTCAATCGTATAGCCCAGTTTAGATAGGAAGGATAGGATGCTTTATCTGCATCGATAAAGATAAGATCGAATGGTGCTTCGCTCTCCAGTTGTGGCAGTAACTCTAGCGCTTTTCCAACGCGGACCTCTGTGCGTTCGCTCAGACCGGCCTGGGCAAAAGATCTGCGGACTACTTCGGCATGTTTGGGATTGATTTCTAGCGTAATGAGACGACCATGAAGAGGCAAGGCACGGGCTAGCCAGATACCGCTGTAACCGGCAAGAGAACCAATCTCCAGAATTTTCTGAGCCTGACATGCACCTGCTAGAATTTGTAGAAACTTGCCCTGGATAGGAGAGATTTGGATTCCTGGTAATCCAGCCTCTTGCCCTCTCTTCAGCGCATTTTTCAGGCCTTCATCTTCAGAGGCAAAGATCTGTCTAATGCTTGTTTCAATATTCTGTTGGGCCTGCACCTGTTGTTTTGCTGCGTCCGTTTGCTCATTTGTCATAGCAAAATAACCTTTCGTCCTCTACTAAAAATAGAAAGCTGGAAAGTGTGTTTCTTGTTATTTCGATTTCTTGAAATATGAAGAAGGCACCACTTACAGCATAATCATACTACATGGATGCCCAATTATTTAACTATTGCTAAGAGAGTGCTTGATCCCCAGTGTCTACATCTTCCTGACTCTGCCAAGATTGCCGTAGATGCGCGTCATGACAGAGACGAGCCCACTTTTCTCATAGATAGCTAGAGCAGCATACAGGTGCTCAAGAGCAGTAGTAGTCTCTCCTAGACTGGCTGCAACAATTCCCAACTGCTCGTGCGCAGACCCAATCTCTAGTGGATCACCCTTTAATGCTCGTTCGATAGGTGTGAGAAGTATTCCTCCATTTGTGTTGTCACTATCGCCGACAGGAAGTGAAGTGCCTATCTTTAGCGCACTTGATTGTATTTCTTGTATATCTTCTTTCTGTATGGTTTGAGGAGGCTGAACTGCTCCTTCCAGCATTTCCAGGGCTTCCTGTAAGTAACGGCGAGCTTCATAATAATTTCCATCCAGCCGGAGTATTGTGCCGTATTGAATATGCAGGCAAGCCCAGACTATTGCGTTGTTCATTCCTACCTGTAGCGCTTTGCCTGTTCTATAACAGTCGTAGGCTCGTTCATAGTCGCCTGTAGCTGACCATGTATTACTGATCTCGCGCCAGAGAAGCGCTTGAATTGGCGCTTCTCTCTGCTCGTCGAATGCTGCTTTTGAATAGACGATGCGCTGAAAATGCTCTGTTGCACGCAGTCGTAAGATAGTTTCATAGAAGCGTCTTCCGACCTCGAAATCTCCTATTATGACGCTGCATTCTGCGAGACGTTCTAGTATACGGCAAGCATATAAAGGATCTGCGAAAGGAAAATGAGCGATGCCTTTTGTAAGTAGATCTTGAAGTTGTTTATGTATCTCTACGCCTACGATTATTTCCCATGCGTTGTTTGTAAGTGCCTGTAAAGCCTGTATGTAATATTTTTGAGCTTCAGTATAGGCAGCATTCATATAGGCTTGATTACCGACAATTTCTGCATAATGGGCTATTCGTGTTGGATCGCCGCCGCCTTTACTCAGGTGATAAACGATGGTCGCGGCTGCTTTTTCGGGGGATAAAGCTGTGATAGCTTCGGCAGCTTTGCGATGAAGTTGAGCCCGCCGTGCGGCTGAGAGCCGTCCATAGAGATGGTTGATAATCAGGGGGTGCCAGAAGTGGTAGATGATGTGCGCTCCTGTGCCTTCTTCTGTAAGAATACCCGCGTGAAGCGCTTCTTCCAGCAAGTCGAGGACGTTGTCCTCGTTCTGCTCGCCTATCATAGGCTTCAATTGATTTAATTCAAAGGAGCCGCCAAGCACCGCAGCCTTCCCTAATAGATTCTGGCAGTCACTACTGAGCCTGTTAAGACGCCGTTCGAGTACTGCGGCGATAGCTTCAGGGAGTAGACTCTCCGACTGATTTATACTGCGCGTAGTGCCTCTTGCAAGTTCGGAGCGCGCTTTATGACTATCTTTAGGATAAAAGGGATAGAGTCCATCTTGCACCTGCTCATCAAATGTAAAGGCCTCAAGTGGATCTTCGTCTTTATGGATCGCGCTCATATGCCGCGCCAACTCCTCGGCGAAAAAAGGATTTCCTGCTGCCTGAGTTTGGATGCTGTGTGCAATCTCCTCTGGCAAGTGAGAAACTATGCTTCCAATTTGAGACTGGGTGAGCGGCTGGACAGATATGGTGGCAATTGTCTGCTCACGACGGAGATCAGCCATGAGCGAGCGAAGTCTATGCTGTGGTGCGACTTCGCCATCTCGGCATGTGCCTAGAACAAGAATGCGTCGATTGTGGAAATGGTGTACGAGGTAGGTAAGGAGTTCAATACTACTATCATCGGCCCAATGCAAGTCATCCAGAACAAGGAGTAACGGTTGAAGCATGCTACATGCTTCGATCAGCGCAAGCACTGCTTCCCACAGATATAAACTTTCCTGCTCATGTGATGATTTTGTATTTGTAGGCAGTGAGTGTGTGTTGAGATCGGGCAACAAGGCACCAAGCTGTTCGATTTTAAGTGCAGATGAGCCTGGAAATGCGGATGTTGTCCTGCTGGTAGAGGCCATACGTCGTATCAAATCTGTAGAGATCGATGGACTTTGAAGCAGGGCGCGTAATAATTCGGTCCAGGGATGATAAGGAATAGAGCTTTCTTGCTCATATGATCTGCTCCACGCTACAGTCCAACCACGTGAGTAGGTAGTCAGGCTCAGCTCTTCTGCCAGGCGTGTCTTACCGATGCCAGGTTCACCCCTTAAAAGTAAAAAATGCACATGCTCTGGCGACGTTATTAGAGACGTAGACGGGTCATCGGCCTTACTATCGCTCTTTTGTCTACCTACTGACTGTATGGGTGTGGCTGTATTGCCCTCAATTGTATACATGATCTGGTAAAGCGTCTGCAATTCCCGTTCGCGTCCAATAAGCGGACCCTGATTATGGCGGCCGAGTTGGAGAATAGGTCGCGTAAAAGCGATGTCAGATGGAATCTCCTGGGCTTGTTGCTTGATCTCTACTGTAGGCTTTATCTGTGCTTTTGCTGGCGTTTTCACTGCTTTTGTACTGGGAAGCGTAGGAATGTGACCATGACAGAGTTTTTCGTAGAGCTCAGCAGTTTCAGGTAGCGGCTCACTTTCATCGTCTCGTTGAAGCATCTCGGCATAGCGTTGATACGCTTGCAGTGCCTCTCCCCGTCGATCAAGTTGCGTCAACAGGATCATTAAACGTTGAAGTGCTGTCTCATTCCCTGGATCGGCTGAACGTAATCGATCTAGCGTTTCTATCGCGTTGCTGAATTCCTTACGTTCAACCAGAATCTGGGCCAGCTTGAGGAGCAAATCAGCCCATGCCCGCTGTAACGCGTCACGCCGCTGCATTGCCCATTCTGAGTAGAGCTCTTCCAGAAGATAGCTGCCTTGATAGAGATTCGCGGCAGCTTCAAGGAGCGTCTTTACCCGATCTGTCTCCGTCGTTGTGTCGGCTTCTTTCAGCAGATGCTCAAATTCTTCCGCATCGACCCAGATCTGTGTGCTATCGGCCAGCTCCAGCACATCTCTTTCAAGACGAAGCATATGTGACGTGGCTGGTCTTAGAATATCTGGCTCTAAGATTTGGCGCAACTCGTGAACTGCACCATTCAAGCGATTTGCCGCAATATTAATATCAAGATCAGGCCAAAGAAGGTTCATTACCTGTTCGCGCCCCAGGCGGCGGCCTGAACTGCTAAGCAGGCAACCTAGCAATGCCCGTGCGCGACGTCGATGCCAGGTACGGCTATCCACTGTGCTCCATCCATGCTCACCTTTCCGTTCAAGCCGAAATTGCCCCAACAAATAGATGCGTAGAACCGGGTCGGCCACCTGTTGAACTATCTTGTCAGTAACCACATCGCGCTTGTCATCTCCGGCATCATTTTGCCCTGCTACTATATCTGCGGGTAGATGACTGCCAATATATTTACTGACTGTATGTCCCTTCTCGCTCCAATAGGCATACCAATATGGCCCGTGTCCTGAGCCTTCTTCCTGGCATTTGCGACAGCGGGATTTACCACAGCGTGTAAACTGCTGGCGATAGGTTACTTTACCATTCATATCCACCGCATTTCTGCTATTGCTTTCGACCTTTAAGCAGGAGAGATTCGCTTGTGAAGCTAGCGAGATGTCCATCTTCCCGTGTCACGACATCAAAATACTGTTTGACGCGCTGTTCACTATCCAGTATATAGCGTTCCAGCGCCTCCTTGTCGGAGATAAGCATCTGTGAGCGCAAGGTCCAATCATCGAAGTTATGTGTCCGGCGAAAGACTTCTACATGTGCAACCTGCAATTTTGCTTGCGAGAAGAATGCAAGCCATTCTTCTTTTGTATAAGAGCGCTCATGTGATGGATCGCGCAGCTTTTCAATCATATTATCAAACGTGTCCAGTGCAGGATCTTTTGGTGCAATGTTATCGATGAGCAGAAAGATCCCCCCTGGTTTGAGCACACGGGCCACTTCCTGTACAGCTCGCGCCACATTAGGAAAGTGATGAGGCGCGATGCGGCAGGTGGCGCGATCAAAAGTGTCTGCTGCGAATGGCAGGTTCTCGGCGTCCGCTACTTGAAACTGAACGTTACGAATGCCTTCGGACTGCAAAAACTCCCTGGCAGTTTCAAGCATAACGGGGGTGAGATCGGTAACCATAACCTGCGCGACGTGTGGTGCGACAGCTCGTGCCGTATGGCCGCCGCCCGTTGCAATATCAATGGCCTGCTGCTGCGTATTCCATTCCCCTAGTTCAATAAGCCGATTCAAGTCGCCGCCGGTGCGATGCGAGACGCTTGTAACGTAGCTTGCTGCTGTACGACTAAAGTAATCCTGCACGCGTGCTTTCTTCTCGTCACTACTTTGTGGTGAAGGTGTGTTACTCATAGAAATGCATAATTCCTTATTTTTACTCTGTTTCTATAGACCAGTTAGATAGAAATTATTATAACATCTGATGTATATGCACTCAGCCAACTTCTCTCACGGTTTCATAGCTCGACTTTGTACAATTTTGGACTTTTGAGCTTGAGAAAAAGGGCGAGCACGATGCTTTTTCGAGCTCACGTTCTCAACATTGTACAAAGTCGAGCATAGAAAGTGTTTGATTTCCATCATGCTGGATACCTCTCCTCGCTCGTCCATCTGCACGCCTTATGAACTTTAACTTTTAAATCTGGTATACAGAGTGCTAGTTTTATACCAGATTTAATAAACGTCATTCGGTATGTCTCCCTTCCTATAAACTTTTTTACATTTTTTGCGCTCTTATTAAAATTTTTAGACGGCCGGAAAAAATTTTTAATAAAGGCAAAAAAATAAAAAAATATAAAATTAAAAAATAA
>CAXTXB010000042.1:7700-19383 GCA_964247965.1 uncultured Dictyobacter sp.
CTTCTAACTTTTTTACGCATCGCGTAAAAAAGTTAGAAGAGCGCAAAAAATGTAAAAAAGTTTACTATTAACCATAAAGAGCGGCGAAGCCGCGACACGTCAGAGCATAGGAAGGTGGAGGTGGGGAAAACACGCTAATCATCATTTTTCAAAAGTTCGCGATGACCTATAAATATTGGTCAGGATGTACTGAATTGCTATCTATGCTATGATAGATAAGTACTGTTTTCCTCTTTTGTACTGTTGTTGTAGAATAGAAGCCTATGCCAAAGCTTGAAGGTTCTGTCGAGAACATCGTCTTCCGCAACGAAGATAATCAGTATGTAGTGGCCCGTTTTCGTCTAAATGATAGTGGGCGGCTTTTTCGTGATGACCTGGCAACGATCGTGGGTGTGTTGCCAGGTATTCATGCTGGGGAATTGCTCTCGGTCGAGGGTGAGTGGGAGAGCGATCCACGCTATGGCCGCCAGTTGCACGTAACAAGTTTTATTCAGCGCCTGCCCGCTTCGACTGAGGGTATGATCCGTTATCTGAGTTCTGGACTGATTAAAGGGATTGGACCGAAGAAGGCGAAGTTAATTGTTGATCACTTCGGTGAGCAGACGCTGGCGATCATTGAGCAGCAGCCTGAGCTTCTGAGCGAGGTCAAGGGTGTAACTACGAAAGACCGCGATCAGATAGTAAAAGCATGGCTTGAGCAGACCGATATCAAAGAGCTTCATCTTTTTTTACAATCGCATGATGTGTCAATGAACGTTGCGACCCGCGTTTATAAGCAGTATGGCAAGGATTCTATTAAGGTCGTACGCGAAAATCCTTACCAGCTGGCTCAGGAAGTCAATGGCATCGGTTTTCGCACTGCCGATGATATAGCGGTCAAACTGGGCCTGCCGCCCGATAGCATTCCACGTCTCTCTGCTGGCTTAAAATATGTCCTCACCCAGGCTGCAAATGACGATGGACACTGTTTCTTATTCGAAAACGATCTGCTCTACCGGGCTTCAACTATGCTTCACGCGCCTACTGAGGCTTTGCAGGCTGCTATGGAGCAGTTGCGTAATGACCGCGACGTATTTATTGAAGCACAATTGCCTCTGACCATTACTACGCCTGCTGCGTCTGATAGTCATAATGAAGAGCAAAAAACTGTATCTTTGTCTCATGTACTATCAGATGCAGAAGAGCAGGAGGAAGAGCCTCAGGAGCGCGTTTACTACGGGCCGTTCTGGTATGCAGAGAGTGGCTCCACGCGTCTGCTGCGTCTATTACAAAAAGCCCCGAGCAGTCTGCCTCCAACTTCGCAGCAGCAATGGGATAGAGTGTTTGAGTTGCTTAAGCAGAAGCGCAATATGCATCTGACAGAGAAGCAGCGCGAAGCAGTGCAATTGGCCTATAAAGAAAAGGTTTCTATTTTGACCGGAGGCCCGGGTACTGGCAAGTCGACCTCGATTCGCGCTTTGCTCATGCTTCTGCGTACGCGCAAGGTTGATGTCGCGCTAGCCGCGCCAACGGGCCGGGCGGCTAAACGGCTTTCGGAGGCTACGGGAGCTCCGGTGAAAACATTGCATCGGCTCCTGGAATATGCCCCTCATGATAATAGTTATCAGCGCAACGAGGACAATCCGCTACCCTTCCAGTTTGTAATTGTCGATGAGTTTTCGATGGTTGATATCTTGTTGTTCTATCATCTGCTCAAGGCTCTTCCACGTGAGGCCCATCTGCTCCTGGTTGGTGATGCTGATCAGCTGCCTTCGGTTGGGCCTGGCAATGTTTTGCGTGATTTGTTGCGCTATGACACTCTCCCTTCCGTTCGCCTGATAGAACTTTTCCGCCAGGCACAGCAGAGTAAGATTATTGTGAATGCTCACCGCATCAATCGCGGACTACTGCCAACGACAAAAATTGAGGCCAACAGCGATTTTTTCTTTATGCCTGAGGATGATCCGCTGCGCGCCCAAAAACTCATCCTGGACCTCGTCCAACATCGCCTGCCCGCGCGCTACCATTTCAATCCGGTCAGTGATATTCAGGTACTGGCTCCCATGTACAAGGGTGCTGTAGGCGTGACGTTGCTCAACGAGCGGCTGCAGGCTCAATTAAACCCTTCGTCTTTTGCACAAGTTGAGTGGGGTGATCGCATATTTCGTGTTTCTGATAAGGTAATGCAGACGAAAAACGATTATGATAAGGGTGTTTTTAATGGGGATGTTGGCTTCATTCGGCGCATAGATAAAGAGAGTGCAACGCTCAAAGTTGAGTTTTTGGAGGAGGCTGGACCTCTCCTGGTTGATTATGCCTTCCATGAATTGGATGCGCTCGTGCTGGCCTACGCCATGACGGTACATAAAAGTCAGGGCAGTGAGTATCCGGCTGTTATCCTACCCCTGGTCAAAGAGCATCGCATGCTGTTACAGCGGAATTTGCTTTACACCGCCATCACACGTGCCAAGCGCTTCTGCGTGATCGTCGGTCAACTTCAAGCACTGGAATGGGCTGTGCATAACGACCGTGTCGCGCTACGCAATACGGGACTTGCGGAACGCCTTCTGCAGATCAGCAAGGGTAGTGGCTCTAAGATGTCGGTCTAAGTTCTGCTCTTATTTACCGCTTTATATGCTTACTATAGCAACAATAGTGTGAACTATCGCCGAGCTGAAGACTCAGCAGCTTCTTCGGTCAGGAACCTTTGACCCACATGCGCTCAAAAACCCGGGGGTACTACAAAAAAAATGGCTCTATCAACGGGGCATTAACTACGGTTTTGCCAATACGAAAGCCTACGTGCTCACACGCGATGGTTACCAATGCCAGCACTGCAAAGGGAAGTCAAAAGATCGGCGGCTAGAAGTGCATCACCTCGTCTTCCGGAGCCAGAATGGAAGCGATGAGGAAAGCAACTTGTTGACGCTCTGCAAGACCTGTCATGATGGTCTGCATACCGGAACCGTAGCGCTCAAGAAACCAGGCAAGAAAAAGGGAATTCTGGCCCATGCCACACAGATGAATAGTATCCGCATACAATTGTTGCAACGGGTGGAAGGAGCCGAGGAAACCTGGGGCTTTGTGACCAAAGAGCATCGGAGGCTTGCAGGTTTGCCGAAGACTCACGCCAACGATGCAGCCATGATTGCCACACGCGGAAAACAGCCTCTGTTCCAGGTCCAAACGATACTTGCCAAGAAATGCGTCTCTGATGGGGATTATCAGCAAACGAAGGGGGTAAGAAGCGAGCAACGCATCCCCACTGGCAAAATGGAGGGGTTTCGTACGTTCGATACGGTACGCTATGGTGGACAGAAGTACTTTATCAAAGGGCGCATGTCCACTGGTTATGTGATCTTGATGGGAATAGACGGGAAGAAGGTCGATTTGAAACCAATCCCCAAGTTTGAGAAGATGAAGAGAGTGAGCGCTCGATCCTCGTGGATTCTGATACAAAGAAGCATGGAAAGTTCCTCATTCTCTTTCACTTGATCTTCGTTTGGACATACCGAAAGAAATTGCTCGTGGCATATGCAGATGAGGTGAAACAACACTTCGAAGAGATCGCCACTCGCTCAGACTTTTCTTTTGAGGCGCTTGAAGTTGATCAAGATCACATTCACTGCCTGGGATGCGCGCCACGAGCGATGGTACGCAGGTTGCGCACAAGAATCGACGGTGCAACTTTGGCGAGGACACGAACGGGATTTGAGAAAACAGTTTTGGAAGGAGAGGACGTTCTGGAGCGATGGATACTTCTGTTGTCCCATCGGGAATGCCAGCCAGGAGACGATTCGTCACTCCATTGAAAGCCAGGGCTGAAGCGCAGCGTTCATCCACGAGGCTGAAGACCTCGTGGTTTTCTCGCCGTCCATAGATAAATTTTCTCTTCTTTTTGCTCATTGGGTATTTGTCTGTTATGATGAGAAAAAAAGGTGTTCTGATGGCAAATGATCCAGATTGGAAGCAGTTTACGATGAAGAATCCTACCCGGCGAAATAGGCCAGCGTGGCGCGATTATCCAGTAAATATCGCTATTATTTTTTTAATTGGTGCGCTACTTATCTCTCTAGTCTTTATGTTGGTGTACCTGCATGTACCAACAAGTAAGATTCCATCAACGAATATAAAACATCGTGCCTCTTCTTTACAAAAAAAAGTACTTGTGACCCCTATGCCTCATCTTACACGTCCGGCTAATGCTGGTGTATTTCCCAATACGTGGACGAACATTCATCGCTTCCTCACATTTGATTATAAAATAGATAACCCGTCCGCCGTTGCTCAGAAGTACGACTTTGTCTGGGGCGCGAATTATAAAAATCTGGCCGCATATCGCTCGGCAAACCCACATATCGTTCTGAGCTACTATTTCCCTATGCATCGCAATCATGGCGACTTTATTGATACTGCTCTTGGCAAACAACAGGGTCTGGATTATTGGAGGGCTCAGCACCCGGATTGGGTGTTGTATAAGTGCGATCGCACAACTCCTGCCTATGAATATTATGATCCAAATATGCCGTTTATACTGACAGACCCGACTATTTTAAACTGGATGGTACAGTCCTTTGCCGTGCCGGCGGCGCAGTATGGCTATGATGCGATTGCGCTCGACAACGTCAACATGGATAACATGTTTGGTGCGTGTGGCTCTTATAACAAGAATGGGCAATGGGTGCAGCGCTACACCGGGAAGACTAACGATCCACAATGGCAATCTGATGTTGCCAATTGGATAGTACAGATGAAGGAGGCGTTGCGCCATCTTTCAAAGCCCTTGCTGTTGATTGTCAATCTTGACCCAGGCTCAGTTGCCGTCGATTCAGCTTCTATGCAAAAGATGCTGATGTATTCTGATGGCGTACTGGATGAGAGCAGCTTTTCTCACTATGGAGAGAATAATCTTTCATTCAGCCAATGGCTACAACTGGTCAACTATGTTGATGCCGTACAGGCGCAAAATAAGCCTTTTTTTCTCGTCAATGAGTTTCAAAAAGATACTACCAACAAAGATAAAGAGTGGGTGCTTGCCTCTTACCTGATGTGTAAACAGCAGGCATCCATGGTCTACTTTGCTCGTTTTCAAGCCTATGGGGGCGATATGCAGATCCCTGAATTAAATGCTCAAGTTGGCAGCCCATTAACTCAAATGTACGAAAAGCAAGGCGCATACTGGCGTGACTATACTGGTGGAGAAGTACTCGTCAATCCAACGGATACTCCTGCTACTATCAAAACGAGTAATCCAACAGCTTACATCGATATCTTTGGTCAGCCTGTTAGCCAGACGTTTACTCTGTCTCCCCATACAGGCAAGATCCTTTTGCTTCAATCGCATCAGTAATGATATTTGACAAAGAAATCCAGTTTCCTGAGACAACCCACGTTAACCGGTTCTCCCGCGTAGCAGTGTGACCGCAAGGGATTGTCGCTACGCGGGAGAGTCGATTAATGTGGGTCAGTCCAATAAGTGCGTAATTGAAATATTTTTGTGGGTAGATATGTTATAGAATGATAGAATGATGATGTAGAAGGGCGCATACACGTGTGTTCCTTTGACCAATAGTAAATCCCTCTATAGAGGAGCAGGTATGGACCGCCAAGAAGCAATTGACTTTCTGTTAGATCACTACGAGAATCCACGAAATCAGGGTGAGCTTGAGCACCCCGATGTAAATTTAAGTGGGGGCAATCCCGGCTGTTCTGATGTTATCACCATGCAGGCACGTTTTAATCCTGATGGGAAGATAGAGGAGATTAGCTGGGACGGGACAGGCTGCACTATTAGTCGCGCCGCAGCCTCTTATGTGACTGAAATGGTTCAGGGTATGAGCCCGGATGAGATCGAGTCGATCACCTTCGAAGATCTTGTGGACCAGCTTGGCCGCGAGCTTGTAATGACTCGTCCGACGTGCGCCACGCTTGCACTTGGCACCCTTAAAAAGGGAGTGCATGAATACCACATGCATCAGCGTGCTGACAACGCCAACTATAAATAGAATGTTCAGCAGAAATGTAGTCTGTATAAGCATATTGTTGTGCTTATAGGATGCTTTTTCTGTAAAAAATTATTGCATATATCTATAATGCATATGTGCTGCGCCAGTCTGCCAGAATATTTAGGGCTTGCTGGTGCAGCTTTTTGTGTTCAGAATCATTCAGCCAGCGGCTTACTCCTGATGGATGTGGCAGTGGAAGATAGAGCACTTCGTCGCGTTCCTGATAGGTGCCGATAACCTGTTCCAGCTTGTACTTGCCAAGAAATGCTTCAATGGCCATTGTGCCTATCAGGAGCACAACCTTTGGGCGGACGATGGCTAGTTCCGCATCTAAATAGGGTCGGCAAAGCGCGAGTTCCGGGGGAGAGGGTTTGCGGTCGCCTCCACCACGTGGATTCCGTCCTGGATCACAGCGCGTGAGAGAGCTCAGATAAGTGTGCTCGTGTAAATATCCGGGAGGGAACCCTGCTATCTCAAGCCATGTCTGTAAAACACGGCCACCAGGGCCGCTAAAGGGTCTGTCCCTCGCCACCGAGAGATGACCAGGTGCCTGCCCGATCACTATGATGCGATTCTGAACGTGCCCGCTTACAATCGGGTGAGCTTCAGGAATGTAGCCATGTTGCTCACACAGTCGGCACATATGAATACGTGACTGCAGCACCGCAAGTTGTTCAGCTCTATCTTGATCCAGGTTGACCTTCAAGTTTCTCTTCTCGATTTCTTGCTCCATCTGACTCTTCGATACTTGGTTCATGATAGTGCCTGGCGAGATGGCGATACTGTCCTTGATAATAGGTGAGCGGGTGCAGATTGTTTGTTGGTGGAACTCCATCGTAGTCCAGCAGGGTACTTTGCTCTTTCCCTTTATCGTTCACAAAGGTCACTCGGCCTTCTGTCCCCATAGCTTCGACCCGACCAAGAAAGATAGTATGATCCCCGCCTGGATATTCGGCTACGATACGCGTATCTACAAAGGCAAGCACATTGTCTATAATGGGTGCGCCTGTAGCCGCTACATGATATGAGGCATTGTAGAAATTTTCATAACGCTCTTTACTATTTGTGGCAAAACCGCGCGAGAGCTCCTCTTGTTTGTCTGTAAGCATATTGACTGCGAAAATCTTGCTCTCGCGAAAAAGAGGGAGTGTATTGCTTTTATTATCGATACAAACCAGGACAAGCGGTGGATTTAATGAAACTGAGCAAAATGCATTGACGGTTAAGCCCCCGATCTCTCCCTGGCTGCGCGTCGTAACGACCGTTACTCCTGTGGCAAAGCGTCCCATTATCTGCCGGAAAAATTCTTTCTCGATAGCCATGTATTAATCCTTTAAGTGGAACATATGGAAAACATAGGAACGCCCATTGGGCTCCGCGCCGAACGCAGTGGTTGGTTCCTTCCTCCCCGCCTCTAAAGCGCTTTAATCGCTCTCTTTTTGTCAGGGCAATTACATCTTGTTTACAGAGTATCACGCTCAGTGAGCGTCTTGTCAACTGTACAAAAGTGCAGCATAGCAACACACCACGTTCCTCATTTTTCAAAAATTCGTGACTAGCCTTTGTTAGATGAGCAGTATTTCGGATGAAATAATAGAGGGTTTATTCTATGGATTGAAAATCGTTTATTGACAGGAAGTAGCTCTCGTCTATATACTGGTTGTAACACAATTAGCATGTTTACCAGGTGTCCTAATGCTAAAAATAGGTTAGGAAGAATAGGGAAGTCGGTGGAAGTCCGACGCAGTCGCGCTACTGTAACTGGTGAGCGGTTCATTTCATTGTCGTTTACAATCTGTTCGTCACTATCCCTTTACAATAAAGTGACGAGAAGGTATCCGAATCGCGCATGTAACCAGAAGTCAGGAGACCTGCCTGGTAAAGAGGCTCACGTTCCTTCGCGTCAAAAGGGGCGAACCGTAGTATGATGAAACTAGCGCTACATCCGTTGCGGCCGAAGATCAGAGAAAAAAAGCATTTTCTTGCCGCCTCTGTTGTGCAGCTTGTATTAGCTGTTGTTTTGCTGCTTACTATTCTTATAGCCGTGAGCTTTGGCTCAGTCCCTATCCCTATTACCACTATTGTGCAGCTTCTATTAAATGGCACTGGCCTCTTCCATTTTGCTCACAGGTGGGATGCGTCCCTTGAGGTTATTATCTGGCAGGTGCGTATGCCTGTTGTCATTGGCGCAGCACTTGTTGGAGCTGCCCTCGCGGTTGCCGGGACGCTTTTTCAGGGTATGCTGCGCAATCCTCTGGCTGATCCATATCTGATTGGAACTTCCTCTGGCGCTGCTCTGGGAGCTACTATTGCGTTCGTGTTGCCCTTTGATACTGTGTATGGAACTTTCTTCCCTCTGACTCCGCTACTAGCATTTGTGGGGGCTCTCCTCACGGTTTTGCTGGTGTATGCGATTGCCCGCTCTGATGGGCGGGCTCCTGTTGTAACGCTGCTCCTGGCGGGTGTGGTCGTAAATGCTGTGCTGGTCGCATTTCAGACGATGATCTTAACGCTGTGGCCTTCTAACGATTTTGGACGTATCCTGGGTCTTTTCGACTGGCTCTCGGGTGGTGTGGCGATCGTGGGTTGGCAATCTCTCTTTATCATTGGCTTCATTGTGGTTACAGGGATCATCTGCTCGCTCTTTCTTGCCACCATGCTGGATGTCTTTGCGCTGGGTGAAGAGGGAGCGGCCCATCTGGGCTTGCACGTAGAATGGTCGAAGTTTGTGATCGTTATGCTGGCTTCCTTATTGACGGCTGCCGCAGTTTCTATTAGCGGCCTGATCGGCTTCGTTGGTCTTGTGACGCCTCACTTGATGCGACTACTCCTTGGACCCAGGCACCGTGTGTTATTGCCTGCCTCTGCTCTTGCCGGAGCGATTTTTTTAGTCCTGGCTGATCTGCTGGCACGTGTGTTGTTGGCACCTATGGTGCTACCTGTGGGTGTCTTTACTGCGCTAGTGGGTGCGCCATTCTTCTTGTTCTTGTTAAGAGGCAGTAAGCGAGCGTACACATGGTAGAGCAAAAGGATCATGTCTTTCCTACTACAAGCGCTGCGCCTTTATTGGAGATGCAGCAGGTCTCCTTTGGCTATAGGCGGCAGACGCTCCTTTATGAAGTGTCGGTTAGCATCCAACCTGCCGAAATGATCGGCCTACTGGGGCCGAATGGTTCTGGTAAAACGACATTGCTGCGCCTGCTCAGCGGTGTCTTGCAGCCTCAACAAGGACACGTTTTGCTAAAGGGGCGTGACTTACGGCAGTGGGGCCGTCGTGGTGCAGCACAGCATATTGCGGTCGTCCCACAAGAAATGCATATGCCCTTTGACTTTACTGTTGAGCATATGGTAGGTCTGGGACGTACTCCTTTTGCCACTTCTTTCTGGCGTCAACAACAGGACCGTGAGCTTGTGCGGGATGCAATGGAGGCTGCAGGTGTTTTGAGCCTGGCTGAGCGCATTTTTAATGAGTTGAGCGGGGGTGAGCGGCAGCGGGTAATGATCGCGATGGCACTGGCTCAGCAACCTTCTGTACTGCTCCTCGATGAGCCAACTGCACACCTTGATATCAAGTATCAAATTGAGACTCTGGAGCTGGTGCAGAAGCTAAACTCTGAGCGGAGCATGACAATTGTGGCTGCTATGCATGACTTGAACCTTGCCGCGCGCTATTTCCCCCGCCTGTTGCTCTTCCAGCGTGGTATCGTGGCGGATGCCAGTCCAACCGAGGTGCTTGAGCCTGATCTGCTGCACCGCGTCTATGGCATTCACGTTCAAATTGGCATCTTGCGTGGCGCTGAGCATTTAAGCGTGCTCCCGCCCTCGTATAACGCGGTCTCTACTGCGAATGGTCCCCCTCCCCTTGTGCATGTTATTGCTGGTGGAGGCTCCGGCGAATTGATGATGCGCGCCCTGGCTGATGCGCATATTCCATTTAGCGCGGGCGCATTAAATATCGGTGATAGTGATCATACACTTGCTCTGCGCCTGGCTAAAGAAGTAGTGACCGAACAGCCATACTCACCCATCTCTCAGTCTGCTTTAGCCAGGGTACGCACGTGCCTCGCTAGCGTGAAATTGCTTATAATTTGCCCTACTGCAATAGGACCGGGGAATCTTGTTTTGCTACAAGAAGCGCTACGGGCCGCAGAAAAAGGACTTCCAGTCGTTCTACTTACATCTCCTATAGCTACTATCTGTGCCCCTGACGATACGATAATAGAGATCTCAGATGGCATGCAACTTCCTGATATGATGGCCCGTGATTATACACAGGGTCAAGGCCTGGCGCTGCTAGAACAGCTTATTCAGGATGGTGCAGCTCTGTCAGCATCAGTAAATGAGGTTTTGGATGAGGTGAGAAAGTATAGAGAGAAAGCAGGAATATCTATCGATACGAATTAATGTTTTCTAAGAGAGTCTTTAATTCTCATCGCGTTCGCCTTCCTGCGGTCAGCCCATTCGTGCTGCCCTTTATAAGCACTATAAATCTTTTTACATTTTTTGCATTTTTATAATTTTTTTTTTTTAAAAAAAAAAATATAAAAAATAAAAAAAATTTAAAAAATATGTAAGAAGTAGGTACGCCGAAGGCGTGCGTTTCTAAAGAAGAGGAGGCCATAAACATATGGTAACAATGACAGGCGTAGTTTTGCCTGGAAATAGGCACGTTTCTATACAAGAATTTCCCGTTCCAGAACCCGGGCATGGCCAGGTTCTTCTACGTATGAAGGCATCATCGCTCTGTGGTAGTGATCTGCGTGCTATTTACCGCCCACAAAATCAAGGTGTGGGTCCAGAGGCATATCGTGGCGTGATAGCGGGCCATGAACCGTGTGGGATCATCGAACGAGTTGGTCCGGGTGTTAGACACTTTAAAGCAGACGATCGCGTTGTTATCTATCACATTGCTGGCTGCGGAGTGTGCCGTGATTGTCGCAGTGGCTGGATGATTAACTGCTCTCAACCCGATCGCGAGGCATATGGCTGGCAGCGTGCTGGAGGACACGCGGACTTTCTCCTGGCGGAAGAGCGCACGCTTGTGGCATTGCCAGACGAATTAAGCTATCTGGATGGTGCTATGGTCGCCTGTGGCATGGGCACTGCTTATGCTGCTTGCCTGCGTGCCGATGTCTCTGGTCGTGATCTTGTCTTGATTACTGGTCTGGGACCTGTTGGTCTAGGTGCCGCCCTCTTATGCCAGGCTATGGGAGCCAGGGTGGTTGGCGTCGAGTTTGTAGCAGAACGCCGTGAACTTGCCCGAAAGCTTGGTATCACCTCGGTTGTGACGCCAGAGGAGGGGATAGACCTGTTGTCCCAAGTGCAAGAAAAGTCACATGGGTTGGGTTTTGAGGTCGCTATTGATTGCTCTGGTAACGCTGACGCCCGTCATCTCTGCCTTGACGCTGCCCGCGAGTGGGGCCGTGTCGTTTTTGTTGGTGAGGGCGGCACAGTTGCATTTGAACCAAGTCCGCTACTCATTCATAAGCAGCTTACTCTCTATGGATCATGGGTATGCTCCATACAGCAAATGGAAGAACTGGTAGAGCATCTTGTGCGCTGGAATCTCCATCCTGATATTCTGGTTACTCATCGTTTCACACTGGATCAAGCAAAAGAAGCATATGAAACCTTTGATACTGGCCGTACTGGCAAAGTCGCAATCGTGTGGGATTAGAGTAGTGACTATCTTATAAGAA
>CAXTXB010000043.1:0-262 GCA_964247965.1 uncultured Dictyobacter sp.
GCCCTTGCCCCTGACCTTGAGCTTGTCTCTGACCTTGAGCTTGCCCCTGACCTTTTTGCTGATTACCCGGATCGTCTGTAGCTGAAGCGAGGGTATTGGCGGCATTCTCCAGGCCCTGAGATGCCTGGTTGATACCATTCTGTGCGCTCTGGTCGGTAGCTGTTTGCCTGGCTGCGGAGCTTACTGCATTTCCTGCATCGGATGTTTCGCTTGGGCTACCATCGGCAAGCGATTTGGCTGTTTGATGAAGTGCGGAGCTCAG
>CAXTXB010000043.1:272-19228 GCA_964247965.1 uncultured Dictyobacter sp.
ATAGTTTGCCTGCCTGTGCCGCTAATTTCTGGAGGGCCTGCGCGAGGCCTTTACTATCGTTACTGCTGAGGGCTTGCCCGGCTGCCTGTAAGTTGGCGTTCGAACTACTTTGGAGTGCCTCACCTGCTGCTTGTTGAGCCTGGATACGACTGGCCGCACCTGGGTCCTGCAATTGATCTAATTTCGCCTGCGCGTCTGAGAGGGCTTGCTGAGCCTCTGTCTCGTTTTTTGCGTTGCGTAGTTTTGCTTCAAGGTCACGTAGAATCTGGTCGATCTGTTTCTTTTCTGCTGCTGGGATGGCCGCTTGTTGCGCCGTTTGCTGACGTACCTTTTCGATGCCGCTGATCTGCTTTCCAAGCTGATTTTGCAGGTCGGCTTGCTGCTTGAGTACAGCATTCATTGGATTAGGGAGAAAGAAGAGTAGAAGCAGCACTATGATGCTAGCTGTGAGCGTTATGGCGGTGGAGCGGCCTATACGCAGGGAGATGCTGGTAGAAGGGGTGTATTTGTGCAATTGTTTGAGTGCATCGCGGCGTTGCAGCCCGGCTACTGTTGATGCTTGGCTGCGCAATTCCCATGCTGTGCCTACACGATCATGCAGGCTCAGGCGTCTGTCCACATCCGATGCTGTCCTTGTAAGCGAGGGCCGATACCAGATTGCAGCGAGTAGCGCTACGATTGGGCAGAGTATCCCGGTTCCTATTGCCCAGTAGGAGGCACCCGCCCATGGAAAGAGACGTGCTGCGATGAGTAGAAGACAAGCGAGAATGAGGCCTGTTATGAGTCCATTTACAAACCAATAGAGTATCTGCTGGAGCAAGATACGCCTTTGCCAGGGACGAAGCGCCGTTTGCACGCTCTCACCAGTGAGAGGTTCATGAGCGCTTCTCGTCACGCTTGATGGCATCAAAGTCGCCATAATAAACCCTTTCTCTTGTCTGAAACTGCCGACAAATATACAACTCCTCTTCGCTCCTATTTGCCTCTCTTCCTATTCTACCATCAAGCGGGAGCTGTTGCCTTGGATTCTCGCCTGGCCTGGACAATTTTTTTTGTCAGGGTGCGCTGCCAGGCCACAGGATGAAGTTTGACGAACCACACACTACCGAAAAATAAAAGAGCCGTTGCGGCCATGTTTAAAAGTATATATCCTTGCCAGGCGGCAAAACTCCACGTTCCTAAGGTGTAATTGCCTGTTGGGAAACCAAAATAGTAGGGCGGACTGAAGGTCGTCATCAGCGCAACGATAGGATTCCACATCAAGAAGAGCTGCGGGGCTGGCTCTTGTATCGGGACTGTCGGGTTCGCTTGAACTGGTGGAGGTACCGGTGCTATGGCAGAGATAATGAGTGGTAAAATAAGCCATAGTAAAACAAGCATGTATGTAATAGCGGTCGAAACTGTTGGTCGCTGAAAGATAGTTGAGCAAAATACTCCTAGCGCCGCTGCTACTAATGCTGTCATAACTGATACCAATAGAGCTTGTAATGCTTGTAGTGGTGAGACGCCACCAAAGAAGAAGACGAGACTAAATATCGGAAAGGAAGCTGCTATAAGGAGCAGGGCATTCATCATGCCTGCTAGAAGCTTACCAGAAATCAGAGAAAACGCCGAGAGTTGGGAGCAGAGCAATAGATCGAACGTTTGTCGCTCCTTCTCTCCATTTATCGTGGTAGCGGTAAAAGCAGGTGTAACAAAGAGAATAAGAAAGATCTGAACCAGTAACAAAAGCATATAGAGAAGATAGCCAATCGAACTCCAACTGTTCACGATAGTATTAGCAGTACGACTACTGTTACTGATCACCAGCCATCCGAGCGAGCCGATAAGAAGTATATAGACAACAATAACCCATATGGTGCGCTCACGACGCATGCGTACACGCATCTCTTTCGTAAGTAGCGCGAGAAAGGTCATGCTTGACTATTCCTTTCCGTAACATGCATAAAAACCTCTTCAAGGCGACCGCCTCCTGAACGTGGAGCAAACGAAGTGATGGGAATTCCCTTTGTAATAAGATCAGCTAGAACCTGATGCAGGGCTTTATCGTCGCCAGCAAAGTCAGCCTGAATACTGGTATCATCAATGCTAATAACATTGCTTATATCTACACTATCTTTGAGAACATTCATTGTCTCGTCTACGTGCTCATGCGCCAGAACATGAATGTCAAGCTGGCGACCTCCACCTAGCTGATGTGTTACCTTCTCAACATCGCCTGCAATCATAAGCTGACCGCCTTGAAGGATGGCGATATCAGTACACATCTCTGCTAGTTCTAAGAGAATATGAGAGCTAATAATGATAGTTTTCCCCATACCTTGCAGCGTGCGTACGAGCTCACGCAGTTCTACGCGAGCTCGTGGGTCCAGGCCAGAAGCAGGCTCATCCAAAAGCAGCAATTCTGGATCATGCACCAGGGCTCTTGCCAGGCAAAGCCTTTGTTTCATGCCGCGCGAAAGTGTCTCAACCATAGAGTCACGTTTCGATGAGAGCTCAACAAGTTCTAGTAGATCTGTTACAACTGTTGCTCGTTTCTGCCGTGGAATGCCATGAATGCCCGCGTAAAACTCCAGGTACTCGGCGGAAGTGAGATCAGGATAAACGCCAAAGAAGTCGGGCATATAGCCAACTTTACGTTGAATTATCGAGGGTGAGCGCGTTACCTCTTGTTGTTCCAGCCAGACCTGGCCTGAAGTCGGAGCAAGTAGGGCTGCAAGAATGCGGAGCAGCGTGGTTTTTCCCGCTCCGTTTGGTCCAATCAGTCCGTAAATAGTGCCGCGTGGTATTTCCAGACTGAAATCACGTAATGCGTTCACATTGTGATAGCGTTTCGTAACATTCTGTATCTTAATGAATGGGTTTGCTTCCTCGCTTATTGTTGTCGCCGTGCTTGACATAAAACCTCTCTAGCTTGAAACCGTCGCTTGCACTTCTAACGTAGGCGTATCAAAAATAGTTGCGCCCAACGTTGTATCTTGATTCGTCAATTGCAGCAGTACTCGATTGCCAGGACCAATATAGGGAGCCGCATCGCTTATTGAAAGGACAAATTGATTGAATGAGACACTATCCCATTGTTTCGTTTGCCAGTTGTACAGGTAGCTCTGCGTATGATTGATATCAGTTGTCGTACCCGCGTTTTGAGTAGAGATACGTGCCGGGTTAGAACTGGCTCGAAAGGTGAGCGCACTTTTTTGTAGTCGGGGAGTACTCGGCAATGTGTATTCAAATGTCATGTCCCCCACGGTTATCGTATATGTTCCGGGAGAAGACTCTTGAACATTCCCCGCTTGCTCTTGTTGTATATCGGAAATCTGGCTGCCGACGAAACTGGCCGGTATATGTACAGTTCCACTGTAATTTATGTTTAAGGGTGCTTGTATAAGTGTCTCTCGCGTTCCGTTTAACGCTTGACCGTTAATGGTAACATTACTGGCGGGATCAGCTAGAGTTTGTGTCCAGCCAATTAATGTAGCTGGCGCTCCAGCTGCCAGGAGGGGATCACGTGTACTTGTGTTAGCGTAGATGAGACGCCTGGTCATGCCTCCGTTAGCAGGAACTATCTGTGTAGTACTAGATCGGTAACAAGGACTAGTAGTGCTATCACAGCCACCGCTGAGGGCTTCGAGCATTGCTGCATGGCGATGTGGCTCATCCTGTAATTGACTTGTATTTGTGTAGGGTGAATAAGGTCCTCCCGCCATCCCCTGCTTGCTCGCAATCTGGTCAGCAATAGACTGCTGTTGACCATTCGCCTGGTTACTACTCGTATTGCTAGTGAGCGTAAGACTTACCTGTTGCGTGCTGTGAGAAGGAAGATTTCCTAAGGCTACATAGTTGCTGCCAGCCAGTACATAGATATCGTTGAGTGCATAGGGCAGTGTGTTCGTGACAGTACCGCTAATGTTATTGTCTCGCAAAGAAAGGTTTGAGGTAATCCCCCCTGGTGTGTGCAGGTCATGTTGAGATATCAGGGTGCGCGCCGTCCAAATATCGACACCTTTCAGGTCAACGTCGGTGCCTGTGGCGGCGGATTGTATAACCGTTTGTTGCGCCTGACTACGGTATGGATACGACTGGTACTGCGGCTCATCACTGGGCTGTACAAGATTAGATCCTGGAATATGGACTACAAAATCACCTTGATTGGGAACAAAGACGCCAAGATAGGTTGTGACATGTTCGGCCGATCCTGTAGTGTCTGGACGGTTCAGTTGAATAACAGAAATACTACTGCTCACTATAGATGAGCCCTTTTGCTGAAGAGCGAGCCCATAACTCAGCAGGGTGAAGACAACAATTGTGGTGAGTACAATGCGCCAACTCCAGTCGCGTTTCTTCAGCCTACGCACCAGGATGAAGCGAATTGGTCCTAGCAGTAAGATGTAACTCGCCAGGAGCGCAAGAATTAGCCAGTTTGGAGGATAGGCATTGGGAAAGAAGGATTTGAGTAGTGTGTCCATTGTATTCCCATAGCCACTTCCCTGCCATGCCGTGTTCGCGCCGCTTAATAGTATCTGATCAGCAAGGGCGCGTAAGATGAGTCCTGACCACAATTTGCTGGTATTCGTCCAACTAACGAATGGTTCAAGTGCAGGATCATAGGCCAGGTAGAATACAGAGCCCTGTCCTTCAGTGGTTTCGGTAACCAGTGGTATGTTGCCTGCGTTAAGTAGTATGCTGCTGTCTGCCTGTGCTCTGGCAACACTTATCGTTACGGGCGACTGAAGCGTGTCGACTGGATTGCCTTTTGTAAGCCCACTCATTGGGAGCAAGTGTGTGCCTGCAGGTAGGGTATCAGTTCCTGTGATTACAAGTGGGAGGAGACTATTGGGAAGGGTTCCGAGCGTACGCTGCCATTCTGGCCCACCGGCGGCGATAAGTACTCCGCCTTGATTGACCCAGCTCTGTAGCGCTGCAATCTGATCCTGTGCAAGAGTCTGAGTTGTAAAATTATCAAGGACTATAACATCGAAATTTTGCAGTATTTCGGCTCTATCGGGAAAGGTTGTGGCCGTTAAGATCTTTGTCTGAATGATTGACGCGTTGAGAACAGATGATAGAGCAGAGTTGAGCATGCCAAAGTTATTGGGCTGCGTGGAGAGTATACCGATAACAACGGTGTTAGCACCTATGCTATTTGGTGCGCTTGTTCTGCTCGTAACTCTATGATCGTTGCCATCGAGTAGCTCCACCGTCAGCGGTGATCTATTCCCTTGTGTACCCAGATTGAGTGGAACATAGAGTGTGACCTGTTTGTGTGACCCCGGTGGAAGACTGACTGGTTCTTGATAGGTAGATGTAGAGGCGCTAGTATTAGCTCCCGTATAGTAGGAGGAAGAAGGCACGTGAATTGAAACTTTGCCCGAAAAGTCGGCCCCATTATTGCTCAAGGTCACTTGTACTGGAACCCAGTTGCCATCCTGATATTGCTCATCGAACCCTATATTGACACGCTGAATAGTTGGTCCATCTATTGCTACGCTTGTATGATGGGCCGAGGCGGGAGAAGAAAAGGTGACAAAGGAAATAAGCAAGATGAAAGAGCAGAAGAGAAGCATTATGCTTATTCTGCCAATCCGAGATCTACAAGTTCTATCAGGCATCATTCTGAGCCTCTCTTAATAGTTGAGATCAGCTTACGTGGAAAGGACGCATCTCTCAAAAGATAAATTACTTCGTCGCATATAGCTATGTGTATGTATTGTTTCTGAGTAAATATGCTGGTGCAAGCTAATGCTAGTAGTACATTAGACGTTTTGCACCTCTATTTTGTTGCAGGCTTCCTGATAAAAAAGTTCTCTAAAGGGTTCTACGGAATGACTTGAACGCCGTCCGGCCCCCCAATAAATGCTTGCTGAGCCATATGCAGAAACAGCCCGGTCTCGACTACGCCTACAATGCTGTGCAAACGAGCGTTCAACTCTTCTGGGTTTGCAATCCCTCCAGGAAACGTGCAATCCACGATAAAATTCTGATTATCGGTAACAAAAGGCTGCCCTGCTAGCTGTCTGACCTGTACATTCGCCCCAAGTCTTGAAATATGTTTGCTAACAGGAGTAACTGCGAAGGGAACAACTTCTACTGGTATCGGAAACTGATGTCCTAGTTGTGTGACCTTCTTTGTAATATCGGCGATGACGACGAAACGCCGGGCTGAAGAGGCAACGATCTTTTCGCGTAGCAGTGCGCCACCTGCCCCTTTCAACAAGCGCAGTTGTGGATCAATTTCGTCGGCCCCATCGATATATATATCCAGCTCAGGATGCGCATCGAGATCAGTAATTGGTATGTTCAGGTTGCTGGCCAGTTCTTGTGTCGCATTAGAGCTAGAGACGGCACCAACGATCCGCAAACCTGATAAAATACGCTGGCCGAGTGCATAAATCAAATAGTTAGCAGTCGAACCGGTGCCCAGGCCAATGACCATACCGCCCTCAATTAGCCTGGCCGCCGCCGTTCCCGCCTGCTGCTTCCAGCTATCCTGTTCAATATTGTGTGGCATCATGATAGTTCTTGCTCCTTATGAGATAAGATGGAAAACATAGTGTATCAAACTTTTTACTTTCCTCCGCCTCTCCAGATTACAAGTTTAATCCACGCAGGTCTTCTTCATATGTCCACTATAACACGTCTTTGAATTGGCTACAAATATCTGTACGAACCCGCATGGTGCCCAAAGCATGCTATCTTGCCATCGATACGCCATCGTGATACACTCTTCAAGTAATTAGAAGACCAAGCAACGAACAGAACCTGGCACTACATGGCAAGAAAGAAAAGAATGAGAATGTAGCCGTGAAGGTCTGCGTTGATGGGGTGGAACAGCCGAATCTGTTTCAGGTGGTAGTAACGATGTCTGATGTTTGGCATGTTTTTGTCGTTGAGGGTGACGAAGCGCTTAATCAGAGTTTAGTGAACTCGCTGCGCAAGGATGGCTACGCGGTACAAGGGGTGGTCAGCGGCGTAGATGCAGTGCGTGCTCTCTGGTCAGAGGAGTACGATGTGGTGATCTATGATCTAAAGACACCCGGTGCTGATGGTTTTGAACTGCTGCAGTGGCTCCGCGCATATCGTCCCAATACTCACATGATTATAATAGGTGAGGCTAACGCTGCTGCATCACAGATGCGGGCGTTAGAGGGCGGCGCTGTGAGCTATTTGGAGGAGCCGCTGGACTTTCGCATCCTGAAAGAAGAATTACGTCGTCTACTGCAGAAGACGGGTTTTTCTGCTAGCCTGGACTCGTTTGATTTGCTCGATGTAATCCAGATTATTACGATGGGCCGAAAAAGCATTGCTCTTCTTGTGAATACTGGCCTGGAAGAGCGTGGCGTGCTGCGTTTTCAAAATGGCGAATTAACCTGGGCTGAATATGGAGTCCTGCGTGGAGAAGAGGCCTTTTTTGCATTGGCTGCACATAAAAACGGCACTGTAATTCATCAGCCGTGGGATGATCATGTGGCGTCTAATGTCACACAGCCGCTTTCACGTCTCATCTTTCAGGCGTTACAATATCGTACAAAATATGCAAGTAGTCAGCAGTATAGTGGCGAGATAGAGCCTGTCCAGGTTGCTTCCTCGCTTTCTTCTGCAGAGATAGACGATACGCCGTTTTTGTTTCTTCCATCACCTCAACCACAAACATTTGCGATGGAAGCTGAATGGAAAGAGCCTGTACGTGAAGCTGTGAGCGGCAACATACAGAACGTACAAAAAGAATGGTGGGAACAGACGGGACGCACGGCGAACGTCGATATGCGTACAAGTGGTTCCGATCATGTAAGGGATGAAAATACTTTAGATGCACTGATAAAGGCTGCGGAAATGAATATACCGGCGCAAGGAAATGGCACAAAACAGCGCACAGACCTTCCATCCTGGCTCACTGATCAACCAACTGCTTCAGATCTGCCCGTCGTTAAATCTGCTCCTCGAACAAGTTTAACAGGTATATCCGCCGTCCCTGCTACCCCTGCAATCAAAACTCCAACGGAAGCATGGAGTCTGCCACGTGATCAAGCAACGACAACGGATCAACTGCAGCCCAAAAAGTCTGTTCCTCCACAGAATGGTGCCCTCTTTCAAGAGACGGAGACGCTAAAACCTTCCTCGTCCGAGTGGAGCTCTTCTCAGTCTCCATCTATGCGGGATGGCCGTGCCGGAGCAAGAAATGGTGGAAGCGCAGAGAATAGTGGCCCTCTGCTTGACTCCCAGGACACCAATTCTATGTCGTCTGGCTCGATCAAAGTACAACAAGCGGCGCGTAGAAACTATGCTGCCCTTGTTTCCGCCCTACAAACGCTGGGATATACTATCGTGGGCTTCGTAGCCGCCGCCGTTGTTACCATTGATGGGCAGCCAATTGCTCAGGTTGCGGTGGATGATATGGATATCTCAAAGATGTGTAAATACTTCAGCACGATTCAGAAAGGTGTTCTGTTGGCACTCGATCAAGAGGAGTGGGGTGTCTATGAAGATACTGTGATTAAAAGTGCTGGACGCTACATCATTATGCGGATGATTGGGGCCGATAAGAGAACTTTTCTGGTGTTAATGACGACTCGCAATGCTGACCCTGCCGAATGCCTGACAGTCATAAGCAATGTTGAAGAGACGATAAATTTTGCTTTACGTTAATACTGCTAGTATGCATGAAGAGGAGACCAAACCGATGAATGAGCAACAGCCACAAACCGACGAAGAGGCACCAAACAAGAGCTTTTCCTTTATTTTAGGAATATTCATTGCCCTTGGTATCATTATATTATTCGTCTTTCTGTTTCCGCGCTGAAGCAATGCTCGAAGACGGTACGGCCTTTACTTAACTTTAGTAATCGGAGCCTTGAGGGGCGTCGAGTAGTCTCTTCAAGTATTCCAGGTCCAGATCCCTTTCAGTAGAAGGCTCTTCTGATCTATGTACCTGGTGGGATGAATCCTTATCACGCTTTTTCGTTAACCTATTGGATTGCGATTGCGGATGTACAAGAGGAGATGTGTGCCTTTCTTTTTTCTTGCTGTCTCCAGGTTCTTGATACACCATCTGCCCACCTTTTATTTGCTGCAATTGCTGCTCAATCTCCTGCTCAGCGCTAAGTTGATCGAGCTGGGCACCTTTGTTCAAGCTCTGCAGATCTGCTAATGCCTGTGCTCGGGCCTCTGCATCTAGAACGGCGTCCTGAGCCTTCTCCACCTGTTTTTTGTCTCTAACTTCCCCATTTTTGTTGAGTGCTTCTAATACACGCTGCTGAATGAGCGCGTTCCGCTTCCGGGTCACGAGGAGGTCAATTGTTGTGTCTACTTCAGCCAATTTCGCTTCTAGTTGACGAAGCGCACCACGCATTGTGATAACTAGTTGTTCCTGTTCTTTTTTCTGCTGTTGATAGCGTTGAGCCAGCTTGTTGATATCGTTATAGTGGGTTAGCGCCGTGCGTGCGGCGTTATCGTTGCCCTGTTGGACCGCCTGTTCCGCCTTACGTAGCCAACTGTCGGCCTCAGCTTTGCGCATTGTACTGCGTTTTTGCAATGTATGACCTTCTGCAATTGCTTTTGCAACTTCAGTTTTGACCTGTACTAGCTGGTTATGCATATCTAGTTGCAATTGCCGCAAAGCCTTCTCTGGATCATCGGCCTTCTCAACCACAGAGTTGAGGTTTGCTCGCAGTAGGGTGAGCACACGTTCCAACAAATTCATGGCAGCTCCATAAGAGTACGATAGCGTATGATAAAGTATTATGACATCGAATAACTTTATTGATAGGTGGGCCAGGTTACTTTTTAACATTAAAATGGGTGGACTTACGAGAAGGGAAAGCCCACCCTCTAATGCTATTACTTTGTATCGGGCGCTATCGACTCATATTTTGGTGTTGTGCCATTAACACCGTTGGCACCATTTACCTTTGCTGTATCGAGATTCACCTTGCCCTCAACTTCCTGGTTAGAAAGAGCTGGAACGCGGTTCATGAGGTCGCCGATACGTGTGCCGCTCAAGAGCTCGAAGAGTGCAGGCACCTGGGCAACCATATTCATAACGTCACCCGTCAGGCGGCTGGCTCCGACACCACTGTGGTTGCCATCGTTACCGGTAGAGACGATAGTGACCTTGTCGACCTTGGAGAGCGGCTCGGCAATCGCGCGGACCATCTCTGGCATTCCTGTGAGAAGTTTATCGAGCACCGCGGCTTGATTGTATTCGTGGAAGGCGGCGGCCTTGACTTTCATTGCATCAGCCTCGGCTTCACCTTTTGCACGGATGACTTCGGCCTCTGCAAGACCACGGGCACGAATGACATCTGCATCCGCAAGACCACGAGCACGGTTGGCATCCGCTTCACCTATGCCGCGCGTTTTTGAGGCATCAGCCAGACCCTGGGCTTCAAGTATGAGGCGTTGACGCTCAGCTTCGGCTACCGTCTCAACGCGGCGGCGCTCAGCTTCGGCTGCCTTCTGGATCGTTGCTTGTAGTTCTAATTCGCGGCGTTGAATTTCAGCCTGCTGTACCTTGATCTGGGCGTTCTTTTCGACTTCGGTTACACGAACAGATTCGGCAATAACCTGCTGTTGAGTGACGTTTGATTGGATGTCGTACGCTTTATCTGCAGTAGCCTGCTGCTTCTTGACTTCTGCATCAAAGGATGCTTTTTTCAAGGCGAGGTTACGCTGTGATTCTGCTTGTAGTGCCAGTGATTCGGCCTCGGCCTTTACGCGCTCTTGATCGGCCAGGGAGCGTGCTACGGCCGACTCACGGGTGGCGTTTGCTTGCTGGATCTGTGTATCGCGTTGAGCCAGGGCGGCTGCGATATCGGCCTGCTTGCGGATCTGAGCTATCTGTGGGCGGCCCATGTTCACAATGTAGTCGTTTTCGTCGCGAACGTCTTTTATCGTGAAGGAGATGACTTCCAGGCCCATTTTCTGCATATCAGGTGTCACGGTGCGCAGCATCTTGCCGCCGACGCTTTCAGGATCTTTCACCAGGTCTTCAACTGTCAGTTGACCCACGATGCCACGCAGGTGCCCTTCCATGACCAGGCGGATCAGATTTTCGCGGTCGTCCTGTGTCTTGCTTAAAAATTGCTCGGCTGCTGTACGGATGCTCTCGTCGTCGGAGCGGACCTTGATCTGGGTGACTGCCTCGACGTTCACTGCTACTCCCTGTGTCGTGTAGAGGGCTTGCCTTGGAGCAACGTCAAATGACATGAGTTCAAGCGATAACTCCTGCGCGCGCTGGAAGAGAGGAATAACGAATTGTGCCCCACCTGTAATAATTTTCGTTCCCCCCTGTCCAAAGACAATCAGAGCCTGGTTCGGGCCAACTTTTCGTAAAAGACTACCATAGATGCGAAAGAATACAAGTAGGACAAAAAGGAAGGCAACAATACCAATGGCAATGGTAAGAATAAGAGAAGACATATTGTGTTACTCCTTTTGGGATTCATTCCGGGTAACATATTCAGAGTCAGATTTATTTGTTTCTTCAAGAAGTGCTTGTAAAGTGGCAAGATCTTCTGCATCCGATGTAGATGTCTCGGAATCTTCATGGTTGACGAAGTGTTCCCAGGTGTCAACCTCTGCCACTCCACGCTGATAATTTACGACAACGACATCCTGATCACGCTCAAGCCGCCGGCCGTCAACACTGCGCGCCGGAATGCTCTTGCGCATTCCACCTGGTGATACATAGAGAATTTCGCCGATGTTATTTTCTTGAATAGTGATACTTACCTTCCCCAGAAGCCCTGTGCGGTCTGAAACATCCTGCACTGTTGCCGCCTCACTAGCGCCGAAGAGGCGGGATAACAGGACGAGTAAGAGGCCCGCGATGACAAGGCCGCTTATAGCTGCCAGGAGGAGTATGACTGGTAGGGTGAGATCGGTCGTATCATGCAGGACATAACCGAAAAATCCAAATCCTAATAAAAATAGGACAACAGAGGTGGGATTCAGCACGGTGAAGAGCGAGGAGTTTGCATTGCCTGTTCCGTGATGATGCCTGCCTGCCTGCCCTCCTGGATGAATACGATGATGAGTGTCTGCGTGGAGGGAATGCTGCATATGATGAGACGCCGCGTGGCTATGTCCCATACCTAGAAAAGCTGTCACGATCAGATAGAGGAAACCAAGCAGGAAACAGCCAATGAACAGTAGTGAAAGCGAATCAGTTGCGATCATTACAGTGCCCCTTTATTTTGTGGAAACGCAGACGTCCAGGAGCGATCAAGGTACTCCATAACTCCAATGATACTAGTGATTACACCACATATACCTAGCACAACCGCAAGTAACAGGCAGAGAAGTGTTGCGGATATTCCAATAAAAAGGAACGTAGGAAAGAAACGGCCGGCAAAGAAACTGGCAATCATAAGAAGGATAGCGCTACTAACGAGAGAAAGTGAGACTAACACGGGATGCTGCTCCAGCAGAGGGTGACGTCCTGTTTGAAGAGCATACCTTTGCTGGCAAGAACATGTATGCTGGCTTTGAATCATTACCTACCTTCTTTACCAAAAGACTGGCTGCAGAAAACGGATATGTTGTGCTAAATCCTCTGCTGTTCAGTCGTATACGAACTCTTCTACTCTAGAGAAATATGCTCATTGAGATATACGTTAGGAATACCTCTAATTACAATGCTATTTTTGCTCAGCTGTATCCTGGAAGTTTTCGGAAGCCTCGGGCGCTTCAAGCGCCTCAACGACGGCTTCAAGCTCTTCTAAAGATAGGTTCATCAACTTTCTAAATACATCTAGATAACGACGCGGTTCTGATGACTCGGCAAGTTGCTGTAAAAGATCATGCAGCTCTGGTTCTGTACGCCATTCGGCCGCGTTTGCTATCAGCCACGTCTCAAGCCGGTCGCCATCGTGCTCCATATCAGTCAGCAAGTCGGTGCTATAATTGAGCGGATCGCTGACAAGATAACCGGGATGGACCTTAAAAAAACGCGCCAACAGATCACGGCTAGAAGCAGTCAGATGGAGCCTTTTGGCACTTTCCAGTTGTGAGAGATAAGCCTGGCTAATACTCTCCCCCAGTTCTTCCTGCATAGCTTTTACAACTTCCATCTGCGTCATCGGACGATTTTGCCCCCTCAATTCCCCCTCAACCTCGCGCAAATGTTTTATCTTCTCCGCTAAATTCATCTTCAACCTCAATAACTATTTGCTATATACAGTATAGCTGTATGTTATGGCCTTGTCAAGTTATATGGCCTTGAAATAGCCTTAGATGGGTAAATGGGAATCTTCTTCTATTATAGCCACTTTAGGAAAAGGGAAGAGTTGAGGCAAAGAAGCTTAAGCCGTTTGGGCTATGTATGAATTAAGGGCTCATCGCGACCTTTTGAAAAATGACGAACACACGCTGTTCGTCATTTTTCAAAAGGTCGCGATGAGAAGATTATTTTAGTGTGATGGCACCGGTACCATCTATATGCAGGGCGAGGGCTGTAAGTGGAGTATCTGCTGGAGGATGTATTGCTGCACCCTGCTGAGCTGGGTCAAATTCTGCGCCATGACAGGGACAGACGAGATGCTGGCTGGCCGGATCATAATCTACCTGGCAGCCAGCGTGAGTGCAGGTCGCGTCATAGGCCACAAATTGTCCGCTATTAAGATGTATAAGAACGCCGGGGTCACCATTTTGGGCGATGGTAAAAGTGAGGGCGCTATTTTTCTGAACTGCGTTTGCCTGTGCTATGGTTGCACTGTTACCTGCAGCCGATGGTGCCGCTGATGAAGCGGTGGACGTCTGTGACGGGGTGGTATTCGATGGAAGAGGAGTTGGGGGCGCATCTGAAGTACCTGTCGATGGAGGAGTCTCTGATTGCGAGCTAAGAAGACGCCAGGCAAAGGTTGCCGCGACCAATCCAAGTGTTCCCACACCGCCTAATAGCGTGCCCAGAATAAAACTGCGCCGTGACTCAGAAGCCCGTCCGATAACGGTTCTCCGGTTCACCTGCTGCACGCGAGAAGACGGTAGGGGCGTACTTGCCTGGTCGAAGACTGATCCTGCTTGCGGTGCAGTTCCAAGGAGCAAGTAAAGGACAGGGGCGAGGATATTTTGACTTTGGAGAGAGCTATGTTGCAGTAAATAGTTACTGAGATACTCATCGATCGTAAAGAACCCTGTGTTGCGGGAGCCATTAAGAAAAAGAGTAAGCCAGCTGAAGGCAAAAACGATATCCGAGCCGTAAAAGTATGGGTAGACTTTCCATGAGATCGAGAGGAAGAATATCACGCTGAGAAAAATACCGAAGAAGGCTGCCGGGCGCAAAAGAAAACCAACCAGCGTCCCCAGGCCAATTGCAATCTCGCCGTAGGCCACCAGGAGACCAAAGAGAAGGGCATGTGGTGCCGCAACTTGTAACAAAAAATCGTGTAGGGGAGAAGTGTGGGCATATCCAATAAACTGCTTACCAATGTAGCCCGCCGCTCCAGGTTGAAAGAACTGAGGGTCGGTAAGCTTCTGGATACCAGCATAGATGAAAGTGACGCTGAGAAAGAGACGTAATGGAAGTAAGACCCAGCGAGAAGATGCTATAATTTTTTTCTGCGTTCTCATGCTGCCACAAACTCCTGTGTTATTGGAACTGATACTCTATTGATCTTTAATCAACTCGCTCCGCAGAGCGGGTTGTTATGGATTGCTCCATTGATTATCGTCTATGCTCTTTTCTCTATTAAAACATTGAAAGGTTACAAGCACATTAAAGCCTACATATCTAGTGTCGAAATGGGGAATTGAAAGTGGCACATAAAAAGACGAGGCTTGTTCGCATGTACAAGCCTCAATCGAGCGAAGCAGAGCCTGTGACTTACTCTGCAATCTCACGTGATGATAGTGTACTATTTAGTTCTCAAGAAAAGTTCACGAAACTGTAAAATTTCTTATTAGCTTTTTTGTGGCAAATGTTTATGCTGCATAGTGAGTGTTGCCTCAGCTTCCGACTCGATTGCCTCGCGTGTAAAGAGCATAGGATGATGCCTATTCTCCTGCCACACTTTAATAAAGTCATCGTAATGCTTATCGGCGGGATGTCCAGATTGTCCTGGAGCATGAATTGAGCGTGAGTTTGTCAGGTTGCCGAGATCAACGATCTGTCGATATGATGGAACGACAATCACTGTAGTTGGATCTTGCGGGGACGTATTGCCCATGCTAACGGTATCACCATCACCGCCAAAAGGGAAGGGTCCGCGATTGAAAAGTGCATCGAGCGGTTTAATCATACCTAAAGGATGGTTATAGGTCAGCTTATGAATTGCGCCATACTGCCAGCGCAAGATGTTGCTGCCCAGTTTTGTGCTGAGCTCTTCGATCGTGGCATCAAAGGCGCGTGCCAGGGCTACAGACCATGATCTGGGACCATTTGAAATAGCCGAAGCTGCGAACCATTGATCATCCTGCTCCTGCAGAAGTCGAATAAGCAACGGTTTACTACGACTGGCATAGCCATTGAGGGTGGACAGGATGTTGATGCCGACGCCCCGATAGTTGGAGAGCAGCGCTTCGTCATCGCCAATCACGGCGCTCAATGTAATACTTTCTAATTTGTGCAAGAAAGTTGTGTAGATGCTGGCCCCGATGCTATTGGGTTCGAGGACATAATTCCAGGTACGTAAGATATCATGGGCGGCTCTTTTCAGGGGCGTGTCAGCATTAATTTGCAGGATGAAGGGCACGATCATCGTTGCTGGAATGGCATACTGATCGCCCTGAATCTGCGCCATATCATCGAGCGTGAGTTTGTCTTTGCTCGTAAGCAGGTCGCGGATACGCTGTGCGCGATAGCCATTAAGCCACTCATGCGTGATGTAGTAAGGGTATGTATCATCCACGACACGGTTATTGGCCGTAACAAGCAAGTGCTGTTCAGGATTAAAAGTCTGAGGCAACTCTTCAAATGGGATCAGGCCTGTCCATTCATATTCACCCGTCCAGCCTGGTGTGGGCAGTAGAGCCTGCCCTTTTGCGCGTATTGGAATGGCTCCGGCCATGACATAGCCAATATTACCGGATGTATCGGCATACACGAAATTCTGGGCAGGAGAGTCCCAGTCATGTAATGCAGTGCGAAACTCGTCCCAATTGGTTGCTCGATTGATATTCTGGACTGAGGTGACAATCTTCCCATGGTCCAGTGCAGTCCAGCGCAGTGCCAGGGGAAGCTCTGTCGTCGGATTCTGGCCTTCAGAGACCTGGGGCAGATGCGTGATGATCGGGCCGTGTCGTGTAACGCGTACCTCCTCGATAATGGGCAGAGCCTGATCCTTCACCAGAATCTCTTCGCGAATCACCTCAGCATCTTCCCACGCGCCCATAAACTCATATTGATGAGGATTTTCGGGATTGAACTTTTCGATGTAGAGATCTTGCACATCGGAGACCGCGTTTGTCACGCCCCAGGCTATATGTTGATTGTGTCCAATGATCACGCCGGGACTACCGGGAAAGCTGGCTCCGATCACATCGATATCACCTGCGACAAGATGACACTCAAACCAGACTGAGGGTGCAGACTGACCGAGATGAGGATCATTACAGAGGATTGGCGTACCGCTGGTAGTCAGTGTGCCATCGACCGCCCAGTTATTGCTGCCCCCCAGCGCGCTAAGGCCGCTCAGGGTTTTGATCTGCTCATATTGTTCCAAAAGACCCAGATTGACGCCCTGGTACGCGGCTCCAGGAGGAATAATCAGGGGGTGGCCAGGATCGTAACCGCCTTCCAGGCGCGAGGCACGTTCCACTCCCAGTTTGGCGACCAGGCGTGCGCGGATCAGCTCAGTCTCCCAGTTGCCGCCCAAGCTCCAGGCTTGCAATTTTCCCCATTGCAGTGTATCGGCAGCTTTCCATGGCTGAGGTTCGAGGTGAAGCAACGCGAACTCGACCGGAAGCTTTTTGCTGTTCAGGTCGATGAAAGTATTAACGCCCAGCGCATAGGCTTCAAGGATACGGCGGTCGTGCTCCGCGAGATGCTCTACATCGTTGGCCGCCGCGCGATGCATTCCAATACGCCGGCAAAAGCGGTCGAGCTCAAGGGTCAGCGAACCAAACAGCTCTGAGAGGTGGCCGGAGGCAATGCGACGGTTGAACTCCATCTGCCAGAGGCGCTCTTGAGCATGGATATAGCCCTGGGCGAAATAGAGATCATCCTCATTGCTAGCATAGATATGCGGCACGCCATAACGATCGGTAATAACCTCGACAGGCTCATGCAGGCCTTGAAGATGGATCTCTCCACCCTTTTGCGTCAATGAGCGGCGCGTCCATAGAGAGTAAGTGCCAGCAGCGAGACCTGAAAGGTTTGAAGCTGTTTGTCTGGTTTTTTGCCACCAGGATGCCATGGATGTCTCCTTATTATTGAAACAGGATGAAACTGGATGTAGCATGTGGAAATGGAGTTAGTGTCTTGAGTGTACAAGCTAGCTCCATTTCTATTTTACACCAATTGCGTCCCCTTTGCCGTATCGCGTACTTCGAAGCCCAGAGCTTTCAGCTCGTCGCGTAAACGGTCGGATTCTTTCCAGTTACGGTTTGTACGGGCGGCATCGCGTTGACGCACCAGTTCAAGAGCCTCATCGCTTATGGTTACCGGCGCTTTTGGTGCAACGGTATCCAGGCGCAGGCCCAGCACGCGATCAAAGTCCAGGATAAGATGACGACGCTCTGCAGGCTCAATTTTATTCGTGCGCGCTGCCTCGCGGACGATACTAATTGCCGTGGGCAGGTCCAGGTCGTTGTTGATAGCCTCGTGAAAGCCCTCGCGGGCGTGCTGGGCCTCGGGTGACCAGGTACCGGAGAACGCGGTAACTGGCAGCTCTGCGATATCAGAGCGCAGATTATTGAGAGCGTTCTGGGCCGCGTTGATCGAATCGTCGGTGAAATTGAGCTTGGAGCGGTAGTGGGCCGTCAAGAGCAGATAGCGGTAGGCCATAGGCTCGATGCCGCGATCTTTCAACGAGCTTAAGAGCAGCACATTGCCGACCGAACGTGACATCTTGCTATTGCCGAAGTCCAGAAACTCGTTATGCATCCAGAATTGGACCGGACGTTTTCCCGTAGCGCCCTCGCTTTGCGCGATTTCGTCTTCATGATGTGGGAAGACCAGGTCGATCCCGCCCGTATGGATATCGAACTGTTCGCCCAGGTATTTTGTAGCCATTGCCGAGCACTCAATATGCCAGCCGGGAAAGCCAACGCCCCAGGGGCTTGGCCAGTTCATCTGTCGCGTCGCATCACCATATTTCCAGAGCGCGAAATCCTCGGGCGCGTCTTTGTCGTCCGCAGTTTCCATCTGTGCGCGGCCATGGCCGCCGGAGCGCAGATTTTCCACCGTATTGCCAGAGAGTGCTCCATAGCTGGGGAAGTGACTCACATCGTAGTAGACATTTCCATCGCTTACATAGGCCAGGTTGCGCTCTATAAGCTGCTCAGTGATCGCGATCATCTCCGCGATATGTTCGGTTGCTTTTGGCGTCACATGCGGCGGCAGAATATTCATCTCGGCCGAGTCTCTAAGATACTGCTCGGTATAGTGGGCAGCGATCTCATAAGCAGAGCGGCCAGTCGCGCGAGCCTCGTGCTCCAGCTTATCCTCGCCCCCGCGCGCATCATCGTCCTCGTGCAAGTGTCCCACGTCCGTGATATTACGCACCAGGTAGACATCGTAGCCATTGTATTCAAGGACCCGGCGCAGCCAATCAGTCGTCGTAAAAGAGCGCAGATTGCCGATGTGAATGTCCTTATAGACCGTTGGGCCGCAGTTATAGATCCCCACCCTGGGCGAATGAAGCGGCTGAAACAACTCTTTGGTTCTTGTTAATGTATTGTACAGGTAGATCGGGCGTGTTGAAATGGTTGACATGAGCGAATCTCCTCGTTTTTATCTATGAACGCCGCGCTTCAGCCCTGGCTTTCAATGGAGTGACGAATCGTCTCCTGGCTGGCATTCC
>CAXTXB010000044.1:0-19156 GCA_964247965.1 uncultured Dictyobacter sp.
TCGACTCCTTTCTCTTCTTTATCGGCTACACGATGGGAATCCAACACTCTCTAAGCTCGACTTTGTACAATGTTGAGAACGTGAGCTCGAAAAAGCATCGTGCTCGCCCATCTTCTCAAGCTCAAAAGTCCAAATTGTACAAAGTCGAGCTTAGAGCCTTACCTATTCAAATGTGGGGAATAGAGAAATACATAATGCAGTCTGTTGAAAAAGCTTTTGTTGCAAAAAAGGTAGTTCAATCTTCTCAGAGGATGCGTCGTTGGTTGCTTTCCTGGGAAGTGTATTTGATTTTTGGAGTAGCCGTTTTTTTACGCTTCTTTCAGCTACAAACGACGGAGTTTGATACTGATCAAGCGGACCTATTTCGTATGGCCCATGATGCCGTTGCTTATGGTCTTATTCCGCTTACCAGCAATAATTCTTCTATCAATATTCTTAATCCGCCTGGCTTCCTCTATTTTATGATGCCAGCCGCCGCCCTGACTTCTCATCCCTTCGCCGCCGCCATCACCGTTGGTCTTTTTACAACGGCCACCTCTCTGCTCACCTACTTTTTCACCCGCCGCTACTTTGGGCGCTTTACCGCCACGATTGCAACCTTGCTGTGTATAACTGCTACAGTGCCATTAAAATATAGCCGTGGCATCTGGCAGCCCAACATTCTGCCCTTCTTTGTGCTACTATTCATGTTCTTTATTTATCGAGGAGCGGTCGAGCGGCGCAGAGGCTGGTTTCTCCCCGCTTTGGCCCTGTTCGGGATTATGTATCAGTTGCATCCTTCGACGCTTGCCTTGAGTGTGCTCGTCGTCCTTGCTCTTCTTATGGCTCCCGGAACAGTGCGCTGGGGCGAGGTAATCTGGGCTGGCCTGGCTCTGATCATTCTCCTGTCTCCATATATAATATGGGAAGTATTGATCAGATTCGGTGATCTACGTGGTCTGATTGCTTTCTCTCGTCTGCCGGCAAAGTTTGACAACGCGGGCCTGACATTCTACCGCCAGCTTCTCTATCCCGATAACGGATTTGTTCCCAGGTTAACGCGTGTATGGACTCTGCTGATTAACGCATTATTGCTGGCTGGCGTTATAACCGGTTTTGTCCTGCTCTTTCGCTCTTCTCAAGAAAGTAAGCTCCCTGATGAGCAGAAGAGGGCAAACCCATTTATACGCTGGTGGAATGCTCTCCGTGACGATCCTCTGCGTAGTGCCGTATTGCTATTGCTTGTCTGGCAGCTCATGCCATTACTCTATATTTCTCATCATGCGGTTGCCTTGCACATGCAGTATCTATTAATGTTTCTGCCCGGCCCATATATTTTGATCGCACTATTTCTCTCTCAGCTTGCAGTTCTGTTGAAGCGTCATCTGCCAGGGTTAGCGACGCTCACAAGGATAGGCGTAATTGCCCTGGCTGCCCTGCTCATTTGTGAGCAGTTTGCCGCATCGACTGCATATATTGTAAAAATGAGCGGTGGTAATTATGATGATCGTCACGTGCAAAATCTGCCGTATGTAAATGATCTCAATTCTTTGACCCATGCCTTCTCTGAGGCAGATCAACTGGCGCAGGCGCGGCACCTCAATCGAGTCTACATCACTATGGATGCGAATGTGCAGGAGACAATGACCTACCTGGGTGAGCAGTTGAAGACGCCGACGACAGTGTTTGACGCGAGCAATTGCCTTGTCTTACCTGCGCCCGCTTCTGGCCCTGCCGTTCTGCTGGTTGGCCCATACGCTGATCTCACCAATACTCTGGTACAACGCTTTGCTTCGGCAACCCTGATGGATCAGCCGCCAAGACTGGGCGGCAAGCCGTTCAAGCTCTATATCGTGGAGCCTCGGTCAGTTGAGACTCCTGTTCCTCATGCTCAAGCAAACTTTAGCAATGCCTTGACGCTGCTTACGCCTGCCATACAGCCGCTGCAATCGGGTGGGCAGAGTATGCTGGCGACGCAGTGGCAGATCCAGCGCTCTGCCCCGACGAAGCCTCGCGTCCTCTATAACTATGCGCTGGATGCTTCCCTCTCTTCAGGAGAAAAAGCTCAAAGCGGATGCGCATTGACCTCCCTGCGCCAGGGTGATCAACTCATCGCTACTTTGAATCTGGCTCCTGCTAGCAATGTTCCCACTACACTTTCTATCAAGGGTCTGACCTTTGATCGCGTGCCCTATCAACGGCGTATAGGTCCAGTGACGGTTACATCAGCGAAGACAGAGATGATCAATTGGCAGCACCTGCACACTTCGGGGGGAAGTGAGCAGATAGTGCTCCGGCCTTAGAAGCTCCCTTCTCAGGCACCAGCCTTAACTCTGCCCGCAGCATCGGCCCGGCACTCCTCGCCTTCAACTGGTCGGATCAATGGCTCTACTGCGTGCCCCCCGTTGGGTGCCCTGCTGGCCGTCGTCCTCTTCCGCCTCATCAGGACTAGTGAGCGCGACGTATTAAATGGAAAGCTCTTCCACGAGCCTCACTACCGCAGCATCTTCAAAAACGTCAGTGCTCCTCACAAGCCAATGCCTGAATCTGAGTAATCCAATACTTTATTCTCTTTGCATAAGAGGGTGCAAATTCTTTTCGATCTCGGCGCGCTGTGGCTCCAGGAAGGGTGGTAGGGCAAGTTGTTCGCCCAGGTGCTCGATGTTCTCGTCGGTGGCAAAGCCGGGGCCGTCGGTTGAGATTTCGAAGAGGACGCCGCCGGGCACGCGGAAGTAGATGGCTTTGAAGTAGTAGCGGTCGATAACGGGCGTGACGCCCAGGCCTACCTGTGCGAGGTGTTCTCGCCACCGCATGTGCTCTTCGGGATTCGGCGTGCGGAATGCGACGTGGTGTACGCCGCCGATGCCTAAGTTTCCTGCCTGGCCGCGTGGGCGTACCTCGACGTGGACCTCTGTTCCTGGCCCGCCGGGACCCGTCTCGAAGACGAAGATGCGGTGTGTCTCGTCCTCTGATGACAACTGGTACTCTCTTGTCTGGCGAAAGCCGAGCACCTGGGTGAGGACGCTCGCAAGCGGTTCGAGCTGGCTGACGATAACTGTGGCTGTATCCAGTCCGCGAATGGCTACGTCGGCTGGAATTGGACTATTTTTCCAGGGCACGCTATTGGTGGGAGCGTTCCCGTCATCAAAAAGCGCCAGCCGCATGCCCTCTGGACTATTAAATAGAATGCTTGCGCGCCCGGCATGCTCGCCGCGGCTTGTGATCTGCACGCCGTTCTCGTCCAGGTGACGCGCCCACCAGTCGAGCGCCAGCTGTCCGGGCACACGCAGCGCGATCGTATCGATGGTTCCCGTGCCGGAAACGTTGCGTCCCATGTGCGGCCAATCAAAGAAGGTCACGTCATTGCCTGGATGTCCGCTTTCATCGGCATAGAAGAGGTGATACGCCGAGATGTCATCCTGGTTCACCGTCTGCTTGACCAGGCGCAAGCCTAGAACTTTTGTGTAGAATTCAACATTTTTCGCAGTATTGCCAGTGACTGCCGTCACATGATGAAGGCCTGTAAGCTGCATGCTCTGTCCCTTTCTTCTGCTCTTTTCCCTGTTACACACGAATCTTTTGTCTATTATATGCGAGGTGGACCTTGCTGAATACGCCTGCGCACTTGCTCCAGCGAATGCTTCCAGTTAAAGCGCTCTTACCTCGATGTCACACCGGGTTCGGCAAATGCGTCAACCTTTTCTTTATATCTCTCTTTATTGGTGCCGGTTGTGCGCCCTACCAGGAGTACGTCAAAAGGTGCAGTGGAGACGCGCTTCTCTTGCATGTATGTGATCATCTCGCGAAAGTCCTGGGGCGTTAGCGGATGGTCGCGGCCGTTGGGGGCGACACCATCCCACTGTGCGGCCCGTTGAAATGGCTTTTTGTTGGGCCATATTCCCGCCACCCAGATAGGAATGCGTGGCTGTTGCAGCGGCCTGGGCAAGAAGAGCGCATTTGAAAGCTGGTAATGCTTCCCCGTGTAGCTAAATGCCTCGCCACTCCATAGCTTTGTGAGTACCGCTAGCCCTTCGTCGAGCATCTCTGCATGAATTTTATCGTCGCCCTCTTCTCCGAAGCAGCTGAACTCGCGAGCAAAGTCGCTGCCAATGCCCACGCCCAGGATGAGCCGTCCGTTAGAGAGATGATCGAGGCTGGCCGCCTCACGCGCAACTTGCCATGGGCGGCGGCGTGGCAGCGGCGTGACGAGTGGACCAATCTTGATGCGGCTGGTGGTCATTGCCATCGCCGTTAAAGCAATCCATGGATCAGCAACTTGCATGGGCCAGGGCCAATCGGGGCCCGACCCAACATGGTCCCAGATGAAAAAGCCGTCCCAGCCGGCCTCTTCTGCCTCATGCGCCAGTTGCGCCAGGAGACGTACATCGCTAAAAAGGCCAACGTTTGGTGTATTAATTGCAAAGCGCATTCGCACTTCCTCCCTTTGACTGCATCTCGTTTTTGTCTCTTCTTAATATAGAGACGATGCTTTACCATTTAGGACGCAAAGCAGCAACTCTCCGGGTTGTGTCTTATTCTGTAAAGGAACGAGCAGAAACACCGGCGTTTAGATGATACAATATCTGTGGAGTGCATCCATGTGTAATTATTCCATAAAGAGATGAGGGTAGCTCCTAAAAATATTGATAATGTCATCTTAAAAAGAACTATTAGTACCTTCTGACTATAGTAGAAATAGGATATTTGTAAAAGCGGGTGATTATCTTTTAACGTATGCATTAAGTAATAAAGATGGATGTCGATATTTCTATGAACGTGGCACAAGAGACGAAGAATGGCATGCTCTCCAGGGCTGTCCCTGTGAAGGGTGGAAAGACGCACGAAAAGGAATGTTTAAATGAATCAGTATCCCCCACGACTGACCTTACCACAAAAAAATCTGCCAGAAAAGAATGTACCACGGCGAAAATTTCGGCGTGATCGGCTCGCACTGGTAATTGGAGTATTTATTCTGGCGATCGTCCTGATTAGTGCGGGCGTGTTCAGGATTGTTGCAAACTTTACGGGCCTGGCTTCAGTCTCCCCTGTTCCCAGTGCCCATCATGCGATCCCGACACCAATTCCGACACCTGTTCCCACCTTCGACCCTACAGTTGGAGAAGTCCTCCCTACTCATCGCGTCGTCGCTTTCTATGCAGTTCCGGGTGCTGAACCTACCGGCCCGGCTTATGAGCTAACCGATGACATGCTCAATCATCTAAAGGAGCAGGGGGACGCGTACGAGAAGCTCGATCCGTCCCATCCTGTGCAACTCGCGATTGACCTGGTTGTGAGTGTCCCTGATTCTTTCCCTGGACCCAATAACACATATAGCCATCACGTTGATGCTGATACGATACAGTCGTATATCGATTATTGCGAGACAAATAACCTGCTGCTTTTCTTAGACCTCAACATTGGATGGGCACCTGTGATGCAAGAGGTCGATTTTTTCTTGCCATACCTTGAGAAATACACGTTCGTGCATATAGCGATCGACCCCGAATGGATGTTTCCCCGCCACGATGGTATCCCCGGTGTTAATCTGAGCAATGTACGCGCCTCCGACCTCAACCCTATCATCAAGGCAGTCGCCGAAATTCCCATGACCTATCACGTCCCGCGCAAGATTCTGGTCATTCACCAGTATCGGGGTGATGGCGATGGACTGAAAGATCCCAACGATCCCGGGCAGGCAGAGATTGCCGATAAAGGCAACCTGCAACTTGACCCCCGCGTAGATGTTGTGCTGCACGTTGATAGCGTCGGCGGCTACGTTGGTGATCGAGGTGATAAAATACAGCAGTACACGGAATGGGTGAAAGACGATATGCAGAAGTACGGAAACTTCCAATACGGCGGCTTCAAAATGTTCTATCACATCGAGGCCAAGACACGCTTGATGACGCCCGAGGAGGTTCTCTCACTCGATCCAAAACCCCTGGTGATTACATACGGCAATTAGCCTTCAACATGCCTTAGAGGGGGGATTTGAGAGATCTGGGCATATCTTTAACGTAATTTCACAGTAGTAAAGAAGAGGCAATCTAATGAAGGATTTCCGAGGGAAAACAGCCGTAATAACGGGTGCCGCGAGTGGTATTGGGCGCGCACTGGCTGAAAAATGTGCCCAGGAAGGGATGAAGGTCGTCCTTGCAGATGTAGAAGAATATGCCCTGAATAAGGCTGCCGATGAACTGAAAGCTCTGGGTGGAGACGTTCTGGCCGTGCAAACCGATGTTTCAAAGGCAGAGCAGGTCGAGGCATTAGCCGAGAAGTCGTTCGCGACCTACAATGCCGTCCATCTGCTTTTCAATAACGCTGGTGTTGGAGCTGGAACGACCATCTGGGACACAAGCCTCGCCGACTGGCAATGGGTATTGGGCGTGAATCTGTGGGGGGTAATTCACGGCATTCACTCTTTTGTGCCGCGTATGCTTGTTCAGAACGAGCAGAGTTATATAGTCAACACAGCCTCGTCTGAGGGAGTCGTAGCACACACCGGGCTGGGTGCCTACCGAACCAGCAAGCACGCCGTCGTCTCCCTCTCTGAGACACTGGCTCTGGAACTGGCCGAACGCGGAGCCAACATCAAGGCATCCGTGCTCTGCCCCGAATGGGTCAACACCCGCATCCTGGAGGCCGAGCGCAACCGCCCCGATTCCCTTCAAAATACTGCTAGCGACCAGCAAATCTCTCCTGAGATGCTGACAGCACTACAAGCCCTCTACCAGGCCATACAAGCAGGATTGCCGCCTTCCCAGGTTGCCAGCATCGTCTTCGACGCAATTCGTGAGGAAAAATTCTACATCTTCACACACCCCACCACAAAAGCAGGTGCTCAGGTGCGTATGGAAGACCTGATCAACGAGCGTCAGCCACGCGACGTAGTGAAGCTAGCCTCATACGGCCGCAATCAAACCGAAGTATCCTGACCAGGTACAAAAGCCGCAGGGTAGCGCCTCCGCACTATCCTGCTTGAACAAATATATAGATAATATCCTTCTTTCTAAAACAGCAAAAAGATGAAACATAATTTTTAGGCTACAAATATGGAATAGCAGTCTCCTGTGCATTGACGCTACCTACATAAGCACATGCTCCATAGAGAGGACAGCGACTGCACTCGGGTCGCTGCGAATGACATATCTTTCGCCCATGGCGTATTAAGTTTACATGTAGCGGATACACCCACTCCGGCGGCGTAACCCTCGCGAAGATAGTATGGGCCTGGTCCGCGCTCACCTTCGGTCCAATTAACCCTAATCTGATGCTTAACCGGTGAACATGAGTATCTACACACAGACCTATTTAGTGTGTCACAAGGTCAGCTCAAAGAGCTCCTTTTTGCCCTCAACAAAATACTAGCTCAAAACGCATGAAATGTCTACCAGGGGTATCTCGTCCCTGGTAGACATTTTTATGATCTCGACACACCAACATTCTACGAAATCTTAATTTGATTGATAGCGAGCAGATTTGTCCACAAACTGAAAAAGAAGGTAGGAGAAACACATGAACATTTTGAAATCGACGAACGCCAATCAGAAATCAGTAGATTATAGAGGTGCGCTTTTTTATAGCCAGGAGCACGGCTATAAGCTTATCACTCTCATGATCGACCTGCGCACTCCTAATGAGCAGAGCAGCGTTCTGAGTAGTCTATGTGACCTCGATATCATAGAAGAAGCTGAACACATCCCGGCAAACCTACCACTCGTAGCGATAGATATATACCACTTTTCAGCCATCGATGGGACAGAAATAGAGTTAACCATCAAATGTCAATCAGAGGAGCATACAGCACGCTACGTTATAGACGCTACTGGAGTACAGGAACATTCATGTGTTATCTGGCTCGACATCGTAAAGTCAAGCCAATCGCGTCAGAGCCAGAATATCATCGACTAATAACGAGAGGAACAAGGCGAGCCATGAAACATTTCAGTAGTATTGAGAAGATAGATATGGGCATCTTATATGCTCTAGAACTTACCTCTAGCCTCTCTGTTTTACTATTAGCATTCGGCCTTATCGCCAGTATGGCAAACGTACTGACGAAAGGCTCAGTGCTTACAGACAATCTCATCATGCAGCGTGTGTGGGCCTGGACACAATGTATCGCTATTGATGCAGGTGTCGCAGGCTCTATCATTCGTACCTTTCGCTATCACGTAGAAGGTGAGCGCCTCAAGTCCTGGCTGTACGGCTTTCTCTCAGTTCTTTTACTCTTCACTGCTGCTATTGTGAGCAACATCGAGAGTGTCCAGCAAACGCTCAATCTCACACTGAATCAAGCATACACACATGTATTCATCCCCGTTGAAGCATTGATATGGATACGATCTCTTGCTATCGTTCTTCTGATCGTGGCGCACTCCTTACGCCATGTGCAGCATCAGCCAAAGCGATTAGAAGAACCGATACTTGCAGCGCCAGCCTCACAACTCTCACTTACTCCAGAACTAGTGGATGTGCTGCGAGCAGCCCTTGCACAAATCACTATATCAGAGGAAACACAGCAAGTACTACCTGCCCCACAGAGCGAGCAGGAGGCGAGCACAGCACAACAAGCTGATTCAGAAGAAGAGTGCGAGCAGAATCCGAACAACGACGAGCAATCAGAGGGTGAGTCTAAGCAGGAGACAAATAATTACGAGCGAGTGAAAGCACACCTTTTAAGCAATCCAAAAGCAACAGATCGCGATATTGCCGAAGTTCTAGGCATTAGTACGAGCACCGCGAACAAGTGGAAGAAGCGAGTTATCAAAGAAGCAATATAAGCGAACACACTAAATAATAGTTACATTCCTATAACACATAAAAGAGCCTAAACCAACAATTTAGGCTCTTTTCTTTTGGGCAAAGCAATTATTAATTAGTGCAATCTTACGTATAATGAATATGCTAAATTCTTCTAAATATGAGAAATGATACCAGCTATAGAAGCAATTCTCTTCATAAAATTTTTTTTCTTTTGATTGAGTACAATCTCAATTATTTTTTTTCTTTGTTTAGCATATTGATGATTTGGATCAATATCTAATGCTCTGTTATAATCTCTAATAGCACTTCGATAGTCATGTAGCATACAATAAACTTCCCCACAGCAAAAATAGACGCCAGCAGATCTATTACCATATTGGATTGATCTTTTATAAGCTTCTAGCGCCTCTTTCGTGCGATCTTTCAAGAGAAGCAAAGTATCTCCTTTATGTTTATAAGCAGAACAATCATATGGATTATTACGTAGCATTCCTTCAACTGTAGAATGTATCTCTTCAAGCGTTTGCCTACACTCTGGTCGCGAACATATTAAGGAGTCAAGCTGATTTGCCATTTCAAAAGCTTGCAAGGCCTCTTCGATCATTTTTAATGCATGAAATGCCAGTCCTTTACCATAATAGGCATACGCAATTCCTTCTTGCATATGTTCAATTACATCCTGAAATACACCTTTGGCCCTCATATAATTCTTCATCGCTAGCAATGCATTACCCTGTGCATTACGAACAGATGCATTATCAAAGCCATAAACTATCGCTTTCTCATACAAAGAATATGCTTCAGAAGGCTGATTCAGTTCATAGCAACAATTTCCAGCAACGAAGTAACACTCAGCAAATTGTGGCTTGAGCATCAGAGCCTGATGTAGGATAGTGATTGCTTCTTGATAATTATAGAGTGCAGCATGTGTTTTTCCCAAACCTGCATAGGCTATAGCGTGTTCATGAACCTTAATGGCCGTTTCATAATATGTCCGTGCTTTTTCTAGTCGCTCATAATACTCTCTTCCACCTGGTTCCCCAGCAAGGCGATAGTACGCATCTCCATAGGCAATCTGGATATCAGCCTCATCGACTGTCGAATCTGGACGATGGCAACAATTATATGCGTGTTTAAAATGGGTGGAAGCTTCACTGATGTTACCTAGCTCAAAGAGAGTTTTTCCTAAGCCTAAATATCCATCAGCTTTATAGGGAGCACAATCAATTACTTTTTGGTAGTAGTGGTAAGCATTTTGCCAGTCACTTAGACCAAAATATGCTCTACCTAGACCGTAGTAAATAATGTCAACCTTGCCGACTTTCCACTTTAAAGCCGATGTATAAAGAGAAATAGCTTGTGTATAATATGGCCCTGCTTGTGTTTTATGGCCATAAATATGTTCTTCATCTCCTAAAGCTACCAATGCTGTTGCACGCTGAAATATGAGACCTGTAGCATCAAAACCTCTCTTACGAGCATCATCGTAAGCATCAAGTGCTTTCTGGTACTGCTGAAGCGAACTGAGCGCACATCCTTTACCATAATGATAACCTGCGCTATCATTTTCTAGGAAAAGAGCCTTTTCAAAGGCATTTAAAGCTTCTTTTATATTTTTATTCCGTAATAGAAGCCATCCTCTTCCTCCATGTGCTCCCGCATCAAACTGATCAAGGCTTAGAGCTTTCTCGTACGCTACCAAAGCTTCCTCGAAACGATACAACAGATACAGAGCATCGCCTTGTCCTACATATGCAGAAGCGTAAGTGGGATATTGGTCAATGATTTGCTCATATTTACTCAAGGATTGTTCATAGTACTCTTTTGATTGTGAATAGTAGCTTAACGAATCACCCATTATTCGATATATCTTGCCAATCTTGGCCGTATACTTTTGCTTCTGTACGGCAAACGTTTCCGCATATTTGTATGCATCAAGCGCTTGTTGAAGACTATTCATAGGTTGAGAGGTTTGTCCACTTAGTTGTAAGCAAACATCACCTTCACCACAATATGCTTCAGCACAAACGGTTCTATCGCTATAGCTTGTAGGTGAAATGATTTGGTTATATACTTCTTGAAACATTTCATGAGCCTGAGGAAGTCTCCCCATCTCTAAGTAAGCGTAGCCCTTATCACAAGTAAGCATGAAATTCGCTTTTTCATAATTAGAGTCAGTATTTTTACTCTTTTGTTGGACTGGTATGTTACGTAAGGTAACCATCTCGAAGCATTGTCGCGCTTCCTCAAACTTATTTTGCTTACGTAAGGTACGTCCCTTTTCTAAAATAGCATGAGAATAGCTAGGTACATAGCTAAAGCTCTTCTTATATGCATCACATGCTTTGTCTAACTCCAATTGATGACGATATGTATTTCCTTCAAGAACCCATGCTTCAGCTAGCATCAAAGCAACTTCAACACTGATTTTCTCAACAATCAGTGTACATGCTTCATCTACATTTGCATATGAGTTAATAGATTTTTCCTTACCAAAAAACACTTCATATTCATGAAAATTGGTAGATTCCCAGTATACAGGCTTAGCAATTATAGGCCAGATATGAATACCTTTTTCAGAGCAATTTTTTATCAGGTCTACCATCTCTCGCCCACTGTAGTAACTGCTTGCGTGAAAATTTCTAGTCATAAGCAGAATGATAACCTGTGACTCTTCTAAACTCTGTTTCATCTGCTTTTCATAGTCCTGACCAGCTCGCGTCCTGTCCTTTTCATTTATGAGTCCCTTGCGACGTAGTCCTACCAGGTGGTCGCTCAAAGGTTTATGGAAGAGTTCGCCATCAGAATCATAAAGACAGATTATCTCAATATGTTTCGATTGTTCAAGATTCATTAGATAGACTCCTATGAATATCAATCTAAGATTGTAGAGTTTGATCAGGACGTTTACGTCGGGGCCACTCCCACCGATATATGGGAAAGCTCTTAATATTCTTTGGTTCGCTCTACTTTATATAGGAGAAATATAAATGCTTCCATCAAAGATTTATATTCTTGATTCTTTTTTTGCTTTAACTTCTTCAAAGACAATTTCTAACTCTTGTGCTATCTCTACAAACACCTTATCTTTGTTAAAACGATGCTTTATTGATTTTCCATTTCGTGGAATGACTTGTAATCTACGAAAAGGCGTTCTTTGCCAATCTACTTCTCTTAATAAAACTGGTATAATTTCTATCTCTCCACATTCTTGCCTTTCCCAAGCACGTTTCATCTCCAATGTGTCATAGTACTCAGAATTTAGAAAGTCAGAGCTTAACAAACAAAGAACGATATCTGCTTTGTTTATATGCTCCAAGATTTCTTTGTTTTGTTCATCTCCTGCTTTGATTTGTCGGTTATCCCAACTTTCAATGATTCCTTGACGCATCCAAGGGCTGAGATGAGCAAGTAACTCATTTTTCAGTCTTTCATCCTTGGATGAGTAGCAAATAAATATTTTGACAACTTTAGATGTTGATAACATACTGACTCCTTAATACAAGCAAGAAAGCACATAAAGACGGCTATTAATATAGCAGTCTTGCAAAGTCCCTTAGCAGTCATGATTTATGATTATACCTAAGCTAATACACAAATTCAAGCATTTCGAGTCTTGCAATCATATCAGTTTATTTTTTTATCTAAAAACAGATGGGGTATTTGAAGATAAAAAAACAGGCAAGTTAGATTGATATCAATCTGTTTCAAATTGATTCGCTAAGTATAAATGAAGACGAAAAAACAATCCATTTCACAAATGGATTGTTACTTTGTAAGGTGTATTTCTTCTAGAGCTTCTTTATGTAAGCAGGTCCATCCAGATGATTATCAGATACGTTATCAAAAATCTGTGTGCTTGATCCATTCATTCTATTTGGTCTTTTACTGATCCTAAAAACCTCTCTAACTAGAAATAGCTGTTTCCTGTATATTCACACTACCTACATAAGCGCACTCTCCATAGAGCGGACACTCACCACACTTTGGGCGTTGAGAATGACAAATTTGTCTTCCATGCCTAATCAAATTAACATGCAGTGGATACACCCATTCAGGAGGTGTAATCCTTGCAAACAGAGTATGAGCCTTATCTACATTTACATTTGGACCAATAAGACCGAGGCGGCGGGTAGTTCTGTAAACGTGGGTGTCAAGAGGCATGATAGCTTGTCCGAGATTGAACATCATTACGCATGCCGCTGTTTTTGGTCCTACGCCTGGTAGACTCCGTAAATATACCCAGCCCTCTTCTGGTGTAAGTTTTGTGATTTCGCTATAAAGATAGTCAGAGAGCGACCCTGTCATTTCCTTTTCATCTCGTTGTTCTGTTAACGTAAATAGGACATCTTGAATACGAGGCGCTTTGATATTCGCTAGCCCACCTGATCGAATAGCATTCGCGATTTCATACGTTGGCGCATCGCGAACCTCTTCCCACGTTGGAAACGTCGCTACTAATTGCCGGTATGCTCGACCGGAATTGATGTCGGATGTATGTTGTGAAAGGATGGTTCCAACCAGACCGCCAAGAGGGTCATAATCCGGATCGTTCTGTGGCTCGCCATAAGTTTCAATGAGCAGTTCATACACACGTGCTAAGTGGACGGACGGTATGATAGATTGTGTCATCTTAAATTCCTTATCTTAAGTCTCTGATGTGTATAATTTTACCATCGTTGAGAGCCTCCCTACCAATCCCCCCTAAGGAATCGGGCTGCCGCCCGGTTATTTTTTGTTCGAAAAAATGAGGGGATATACCTGGCAGTAAATCAGGTTGTTTCTACACAATTGTCTGTAGGATGCATCCTTCTCCCATCCACCCCTCTCAACCCCCAGAAGGATGCGCGTGTTCCGCTCTCGCTCCACACGCAGAGGTACGTCCCTGTACGCGTACCCCACCATCCTCCCCCCGCTGGCTAACATGTTTTATACCGCTGTTCTCTTCAGTGTATCATGCCGATCAAGGCAACCGCTAACGCGCGGTGCTCCCTATCGGTCGCAGCCTTGACTCGGCATGCTCCCCTTCCGTTCACGAGCGGTATAAAACCCGTTTGTACCGTTCACAGGCAGTAATGCGCTGCTTGCGAAGTGCGTCATTAGGCGCACACAAATTAAAGACCTTGAGCTTGTTCAGAGGCTCAAGGTCTTTTTTCGTGCTGTGTTGACCAAGAATCAACACGCATCAGAAAGGAGTGTGCTATGAACACACCATCTTTCAACCAGCGTCACAATCTGTCGTCTCCTGTTAACGATCCGCAGACTGATTCCCTGGTACATTCTACCTCAGAACAGGTTCCTTTATCAACCTCTACTGATCTTGACAAAAAACAATCTACTCTCGTCAAAATCGTTGAAACTGTCCAGAATCTCAAAGAGGTCTACCGACCCATCACACAGGAAGAGCGTAACTTGATTGGCAGTTGGCCTGGTTGGGGACCATATGCACCCGCATTTGAGTCTCATCCCACTGACAAATGGAAGATCATTGCTCCTCAGCTCCGTGCGCTTTTAGGTACTGAAGGCTATGATGCGGCCAGTGCTGCAACACCTACCAGCTTTTTCACCTCACCATATATCAGCCAGGCTATCTGGCGTCTTGCGGAGCTACTTGGCTTCTCTGGTGGTGCAGTGCTAGAGCCTGGTTGCGGCACCGGACAGGTTCTTTCCTATGCTCCACCCTCCTTTGATCTTCAATTCACCGGTGTCGAGCAAGAGCCCTTCACGGCCAGCATCGCGCAATTGCTCTTTCCCCAGGCACATATCATTAACGCTCCACTTCAAGAGGTCGCACTCCTCAATGATGCCTTTGATCTGGTTGTCGGCAATGTGCCCTTCGCCGAAGTTCCCATTTATGACCGAACCTTGCCCTTTAAAGAAAAACTCTCGCTTCACAACTACTTCATTTATCGTGCTCTTTCAGCACTCCGCCCAGGTGGTATCGCGATCCTGGTGAGTTCTCGCTACACAATGGATGCTATAAGCACCAAAACCCGTGAGATCCTCTCACAGTTAGGGATACTCCTGGGTGCAATCAGACTCCCCAGCCATGGACATAAGTGGGCGAAAACCGCTGTCATTACAGATGTTCTGGTTCTTCAACGTAAGTATCCCAATGCATCCTGGGATGGACATGATTGGAGCACAATCTCCAATTTCTCCATTCATGATACTCAAATCTCGATCAATACCTACTTTGCCAGACATCCCGAACAGATTTTAGGGACAGTTTCGCTTGGCCATGGGATGTACCGTGATAATGAACTCCTTATCAAGGCACCAGAAGACCTGGAGGGGACACTAGAGGATGCTATCCAGACTATTGCACTGGAAGCTACTCATAAAAAGAGCGCTTATATACCTCGCATCGACCGCACACAACTGGATGCACAACTGGTTTCGCTACGAGAGGATGGTCTCAAAGAGGGATGCTTTTACCTGCTCGATACCGTTGGCCTTGTTCAGATCATCGATGGACAAGCCAAAGCGGTCACAAAGGTTGTTCCAGAACTCTCGGATCTCGTTCGATTACGGGATGTCGCGCTCGTTCTCCTAGAATCAGAGCGGGATTATAGCAAGACCGATGAGTTCCTCATACCCCTTCGGAACGAGCTGAATAGCCGCTACGATGCCTACGTTAAGAGCTATGGGCCTATCCGCAGGTCAATCCTCACCAAACGGATAGACAAAGAGACAGGGGAAGAGAAGATCACCCGACGACTTCCATCATCCATGTATATGTTTAGGAACGATGAGCATTATCCACTTCTTCTAGGATTAGAGATTTACAATGATGAAACCCAGGAAGCGCAAAAAGCCGCTATCTTCTTTCACCGGGTCAACCATCCAGCAGTGTACAAAGAGACAGCAGAATCCAGGGAAGAAGCCATTGCACTTTCGCTGGACCGTCATGGCTCCGTCACTTTTGCCTTCATTGCAAAAGTGACAGGCATGCACGAAGATGAAGTTGCAAACTACCTAGGTGATTTAGTCTATGAAGATCCTCAGGAACATAGCTGGGAGATTGCACCAAATTATCTCTCCGGCAACGTGCGTAAAAAGTTAGAGGTTGCCCAAAAAGCCCTTCAGTCTGACCCTCGATGGCAACGGAATGTGGTTGCTCTCTCTAACGTCCAGCCCGAACCTGTCGCACCAGAAGATATCAAGGTTCTCCTGGGAGCGCCTTGGATTCCTGTTAACCATATCATTCAGTTCTGCTATGAAATTCTCAAGATGAGACCGGAGATTGCTCGCGACAAGGTTTCTGGGAGCTGGGATGTCGTCCCGCCGCAAGGTACCAAATTCTCTGTTGAGGCTACCAGTACCTGGGGAACTCGAAGGATGAGTGGTTTCAGACTCATTGAGCACATGCTCAATCACAAAACCACGATGGTTGAGGATGAGGATCTTGATGGCAAGACACATATCAATACAGAAGAAACTATGCTCGCACAGCAAAAACGCAAGGAGTTGCAAGCCCGTTTTGGTGAGTGGATTTGGGAGGACAATGTACGAACGAAAGAGCTAGCCGCACTCTATAACAAGCTCTACAACGGCATTGTAACCTCTCACTTCAACGGTGATCATCTGAGCTTCCCTGGCATGGATGCTTTTTGGCAGAAACATCTCTATACCTGGCAACGCGATTTCATCGCACGGATGATTAATAACCGCTCTGCTCTCTGTGCCTACCCTGTCGGTGCTGGCAAGACCAAAATCCAAGTTGCAGGTGCCATGACACTCCGGCGAATGAAGTTGATTAGCAACGCCGCGATTCTCGTTCCGAACCATCTCCTGGAGCAGATCGCATCCGAAGCCAAACAACTTTATCCCTCTGCCAATGTTCTAATGATCTCCCGTGATGATCTTGCGCGTGAGAACCGTCGCATCTTTATGGCACGCATCGCAACCGGAGACCATGATCTGGTTGTCATGACACATTCAGCATTCGAAGCCATTGACGTGCATTCTGATACCAAGAAGGCATACATTCAAGAGCGGATCAAAGAATACAAACAAGTATTGTATAGCATTGATCAACACAGCTCTAACAAAGCAGACCAGCGCCGGATCAAACGTCTTGAGAAGCAACTCCAGCGTATGCGCGAATATCTCAAAGAGCTCCTCGACACTCCGCGTGATGCAGGTATCACCTTTGAGCAACTAGGCATATCATACCTTATAGTAGATGAAGCGCATTTTTTCAAAAATCTTGGACTACCAACAAATCAGGAAAGACTCTCAGTTACCTCATCACAACGTGCACAAGATATGCTCATGAAGCTTCGCTGGTTAGAGAAGCAGAATGGAACACGCCCCTTTGCATCCTTCTTTACAGCCACGCCGATTTCCAATTCGATGGTTGAAGCCTATGTAATGCTCTGGTACCTCAATCATGAGATGCTCAAGGAATATGAACTCTTCAACGTAGATGACTTCGCCTCCATGTTCATCGAGATGGAGGCCAAGATCGAGGTCACGCCCAACGGCGCAGGGTTTCGCATGTATGAGCGACCGAGCAACTTTATCAATTTACCCGAATTCATGCATCTCTTTGCAAGTGTTGCTGATATTCGCTCCCCTGACATCCTTGCCGATAAGCGGCCCGATCTCCTGGAACATACCATCTCCGTCGAGCCGACCCCAGAGGTTCTGGCCTATGTCAATTCTCTGGTCGAACGAAGCGACAAACTGCGGCGAGGTGATCCCATCTCTATTAATGGAAAAGTAGATAATATGCTCTGGGTTACGACGGATGGACGCAAAGCTGCGCTCTGGATGGGATTGCACGGGATCAAAGAAGAGTATCCGGCCAAACTAGATGCCATTGCAACGGAGATGGCAAAGGTTTATCACCGCTGGCAGGAAAAAGCATCCTACCTTCCAGGAACATACAAAAGTTTCCAGATCGGCTTTTGTGATATGGGAACCCCCAACAAAGACAAGGGGGACCAGGTCTATGGTGAAATCAAACAATTATTGGTGCAGAAAGGGGTTCCAGTACAGGGAATCCGCTTTATCCACGAGGTGAGCGAGAGCGATAGTGTCAAAGCTGTGCTCTTTGAGAAGTGTCGCGCTGGCGAGGTGGCGATCCTGCTTGGCTCAACCGCGAAACTAGGTACTGGTACCAATATTCAGACACGATGTGCAGCCATCCACCATTGTGATGCTACATGGAGACCCGATGAGATCGAGCAGAGAATAGGCAGAGGTCAACGGCCAGGAAATCTCTACCCAGTTGTCGAAGTCTTCTATTACGTACAACGAAACACCTTTGATGCATATTCATGGCAGATCCTCTCCAATAAAGCAAAATTCTTCAATCAGATGCGTAGTTCGACGGTGATAATCCGTGAGATGTCCTATTCCGATGACTCTTCGTTGACCTATGGACAGGTCAAAGCTGCAGCGACAGGAGACATTCTCATCCTAGAGCACGCCAATGTCTCCCTATCAGCAGATGCATTCTCACGACTAAATGCATCATTTAAACGCGCTCGTGAGCGTGATAAGCAGGAAGCGAGCGATCTTCGCAACGAGGTAGACAAGCATGAACATGACTTACAACGCTACCAGCCGATACAGCAACAAATCGCATCCTACAAGGGTGCATATCCGTTCATGACACCAAACCGATTGCTTTTAGAAAAGCAGGAAGAGCAACGTGATTTTATCGCGAACGAGGTGTTAAACGCCATCAGTAAGAATGCGACGACGCAACGCATTGGCTACTGGCAAGGTGTTCCGATCTTTTTCAAGATCAACACTCTTTCCGCTAATCCGTATACCTTTGCCTTCTGTGACCCCTACCGAGGCATAGATGTTCCCTGTTTTCCCCACTGGGTAGAGCAAGATAACCAATGGCGCTTTGCCTGGAAGATTGAGCAGTTCTTTTCCCATTTTTTCATAGATATTGAGGAACAGACAGAGATTATCAACAACAAACGAAAGAGAGCAGAAGAATTTGAGCTTCAAGCAAAGACCGTCTTCCCATATATGGAGCCCTGGCAGACGGCGATTGCGCGCAAACGAGCGCTTGATGCATACATTCATTTTGCAGCAAGTGCTACGGGCGAAGAGGATCTCAACAAACGAGCAAAGATGCGTCAACAATTGCTCGATACAGCCCCAAAAGAGATGACGGAACGGCCCAAGCCGAAGCATATAGCCATGTCTGTTCTTCTCCCACGTAATCCTAATGCTGAAGGAAGAGAGATCACACCGATTGAAATGGGAGAGACCAAGACTCAAGAACTAACGACGAAGACAGAGCCACGACCTGTACTGACATCAGTGCCCACTATTGTGGAAGCTGTACTTGTTTGTGAAGAGAAGACAGAAGCCTATACCAAGGCAGTACCAGCGATTCAGTCAAAATCTACCCTGGTATTTGGGAACGTTGAACATATTC
>CAXTXB010000045.1:0-4179 GCA_964247965.1 uncultured Dictyobacter sp.
GCTATCATATGGTCATTATGGGACCAGGCTGCGTCACGCGGCCAGCTGGTGGTTGTGAAGGGATGTTTGGTGTAGCGGAGCACATTAGTTCCAGTTGCGATATCCCATTCTGTTATGTCTGTTGAGACCACCAGCAGATGCTTCCCGTCAGGAGACCAGATGATCGGACCCACAGGCAAAGCTTCGTGGCTCATATCTACCACCTGGAAGTGCTTCACTTCTTTTCTAGAAGCGAGATCCCAGATAACGACAAATCCAGGACCATAATTGGGATCGATCGAAACACCGTCCATCGTGGCACCAGTGAATGGATCGATAGCCGCGATACGCTTGCTATCAGGCGACCAGGTAAATGCACTTGCGGGAAATTGACCCACCGGTAGGTGCCGGCTAATATCCCAGATGTGCACCGCCGCTCCCGCGATGAACGCCAGGTATTTGCCATCGGGAGACCAGGCTACATTAGTATTAGTGGTCCCTGGATTGTTGAGGCCCTGCGAGAAAACAATCTGTTGCGATTGTGGATTCCAGACATAGACGTTGACGCCAAAGAGATTACCCATGGTGGCAAATGCAAGCAATTTACTATCGGGTGACCAGGTTGGCGAAACGATCATGCCATCCCCTCCCAAATGGTTGGACAGGATGATAGGAGGCTGATAGCTAACAATTGGTTGGCCACTGACAGCGTTCCAAACGTAGAGCCGGGTGCTAGTGCCAGCGACGCGCGAGCCGTCGGGAGACCAGGCCACACCAATATGTATACTGCCAGGGTAGTTTTCAGGGTTGGCAATATAGGTTATCTTGTGCGTTCCAGTCAGAGCATCCATTGACACAACCGAACCGCCATCTGCCAGCACAACGCGTTTGTCGTCAGGCGACCATGCAACCGAGTAGACGTTGTGATATGGATCTGGATAGGTATAGAGGGTATCCCCTGGTTTGTGCTGAACTGGAGGCTGTGCCGGAGATGGATGTCCGGTACTTCCTGAGGCAGATGAAGGATTGTTCCCATTAAAAGTTGCTGCTTGCTGGTGCGAGTATTGTATCGCCTGTGTCCAGGAGAAAAAGAGCACGATGAGAATAGCCACAGCTACAATTGTACTTGTCAGGATGCGTGTTCCTAACTTTTTCTTTCCTGTTATATGGTCAGTGACAGTAGAGGGATGGCGCATTTGTTTTAATTCCATTATGGGTGTTGCTCCTGTAGAAAGCTGTATAGGATTTTGATTCGGTCTAAAATGATAGAAAGGTTTTTTGAATAGATTGTCTTTTATTGGTATTTCCATTATTGAAGGCGCTCCGTTGACCGCTTCTATATTTTCCTGTAGAGGAATAGTAGAAAGGGACTGCAACGCATATCTGGCCATCTCACGTACCTGGCTATCAGGATCGTAGAGCACATTCTGTAACAGGTCGGTCGAAAGTCTTGTCTCTTGCAGTGAGAGCGAGAGCGCCAGCACCGCCCGTTCGCGCACCTGCCATTCTTTATCTTGAAGGTAGCGAACTAACACATCGAGCGGTGCCCGGGGTCCTAGTTGCCCCAGGGCATACACAGCCGCCGCCCGCACAGAGACGTGTTCATCATCTAAAGCTTCTAATAGTGGCTCCAGCGGTGCTTGCTCGCCAAAGCCTCCCAATTGCTGCACCGCTGCGGTTCGCACAGTCCATGCAGTATTATGGAGAGCCTCTATAAGTTCGGGAATATGTTTGGGCTGATTCAGGTCCTGACGCGGCAGTTTGCCAATGCCTGCAAGCACACCAGACAGCAAGGAAGGAGGAACTGCAACCATCTCATCAGACCAGGAGGAATGCTCACCTGAGGAGTCGGGCGCATTATGATTCAACGAGTCCATACCTACTACCTTCCTTTCTGCCCGGCTTGCGCATCCAGAGTTTTACGTAGAAGCTGAATGCCCCTGTAAAGATGCGACTTGACCGTCCCCATAGGCAGGTTGAGGAGGTCGGCTATCTCGCGATAACTCAGGTCCACGAAGTAATAAAGATTAACAACAACGCGGTACTGCACAGGTAACATCAATAGCAACGTTCCTAGTTCCCGCAGTGACTCCTGATTTTCCAGTATGATTTCTGGCCGCGGAGAAAAAACATCCTCGATCTCAACGTGCTCGCCCTCCTCTTCCATATCAAGCGGGATACAACGCAGCCGATTACTACGCAGCCGCTTATAAAAGATATTGAGCGCGATTTTATATAACCACGGCCGTAACGCCAAAGTCCGGCGACGCTGGGCCGGATAGTCCACAAGCGCATAGTAAGCCTGGATGAATGCTTCCTGCGCAATATCCTCGGCATCATAAGGATTGCCGGTCTGCCGCAACAGAAATGCGTACATTTTCGGCTGATAAGATGTTACCAAGAGCGTAAAATTGCCACCGAGATCATCAGCGAGCAACGCTGCAATATCTATCTGCTGGCGCTCCATGCCAATCCTTATCTTTTGTATATAGTTTTGTATACTTCTATGGGCCATAATCCAAATACATATGAAAATGTTGCAGAGAATATTTCCTCGCACAAAGTGTAACTCTGCTTTTTGTAACTCGTACATAAAACCGTGGAATAGTTTACTCAAAGTAAGAGATATGGAGATTATGAAAAAAGAAGAGCTTATTGGCGACGTTTTGTTGCTGCCAATTGTTGCGATGGATTATTATATCAGCCGTTATCTCACGTCGTTATTCCCACAAAAAGCTGTATTGGAGCTAGCAGGTAGCTTGAATGTAGAGGGGTATGCGAGGCAGGGAAAATGCAAGATTATCAGAAGTGCCTGGTCGCATAATCAGGTGAGCACATACTGGCGAGCACCGGAGTCGGAGCTATTAAACTGGTCGCCGCGTGGCATGCACTCTGCAAGAATGCGGGCGGTGATGATGGGCGGTAATGATTTTGTCGCTGCAAGCCAGATGCAGGAAGGTAAAGATATGTCAGCACGGCAGGATGAGCAGGAGACCGCTGATCTTGTAAAGAAGGCCTGGCTTGAGATCGAGTGGGAAGGCGTGACGCTCGACCTTCTTGTGTTAAATTTGGAGTTAGAGGGCAGCTTTCGTATGCAAAGCTGGCTACTTGCTGATAGCGAAGAGAAGGCAAGGGCCTTCATCGCCTCCATTGGTAAGTGGAGCGCTGAGCTACGTAGCGAAGTGCTCGTTTTTGATAATGGACACTGGCATAAGGACGAGCGGCTCTACCAGAATATCCAGGGCGCATCGTTTGACAATCTAGTGCTACAAGGGAATCTGAAGCAAGAGATACGCGAGGACCTGGCGAACTTTTTTGCCTCGCGGGCAGTATATGAAGAGCACGATATTCCCTGGAAGAGGGGCATATTGTTTATCGGACCAGCCGGCAATGGCAAGACACACATGGTAAAGGCCCTGATCAATTCGTTGAGTTATCCGTGCCTCTACGTCAGAAGTTTTCGCGCACCACATACGCAGGGAGCGGACGAGATAAACATACAGCAGGTCTTTGAGCAGGCGCGCCGGACCGCGCCATGTCTGCTTGTGCTTGAAGATCTTGACTCGTTGATCACTCCGCAGAATCGCTCGTTTTTCCTCAACGAACTGGACGGCTTCGCCGCTAACATTGGCATTGTCGCATTAGCCACCACCAATCATCCTGAGCGGCTCGACCCATCGATCCTGGATCGCCCTAGCCGTTTTGATCGTAAATATCACTTTAACTTGCCGAACCTCGCAGAGCGGCAAGGCTACATTACTATGTGGAACACCGACCTCAAACCAGCTTTGCAGCTCTCCCCGGAGGGAGCGGTGAAGATAGGCGAACTGACCGCCGATTTCTCGTTTGCCTATCTCAAAGAACTGTTTCTCTCCTCCAAGATGCGCTGGATCGCAAGCGGGCAGCAGCGTACCATGGACGAGATCATGACCGAGCAGGCCCAGACACTGCGCGAACAGATGACCAGCGCACAGACTATGATCTCCCCACCCGAACTACCCGACGATCCGTTTTAAGCTTCTATGAGAGTTAGAAGGCTATTGTCTCAAGGATGAACCACGTATGGTGTTTTTTACTAAATTTGAAGGGTGGCCCAATAAAGAGGTAAGCCATCTCAAATATGACTGTCAGGGTAAATTTTTTTTTGGGGGGCTTTTTTGTAGAAGTAATAAATGTTATTAGTATAAAAATATGATTAAG
>CAXTXB010000045.1:4189-7272 GCA_964247965.1 uncultured Dictyobacter sp.
TTGCAAAAAAAAGTTTCCTGACAGTCATATTTGGCTACAAAACAACCTATCGGTATTGTAAGGTAAACGCATATTCTCTCTTCGAATGTTTTCTGAACCAGAAAGACTTCATCCTCTTACAGACAAAGTCGACCGAATACACGGTAGCTAGAGAGGACAGCGTGCGATTCTTGCGATTCTATCCTCTCTGTGCCAATTGTGTGAGCAAAGTAGAAACGGTCGGCGGACCACCGGTCAGCCACGACCACTTCTTTATCGTTTACATTGATCAGTTAAGCGCGAAGTGAAGTCATGCAATCTTTGTGCAGGGCCTCGCGCCTGGCCTCAGAGGCCGCTTGAAAGCAAAAAGCCCCTTTTACGAAGGCATTTTTGAACAAAAAAACCTCTCCTAAAAAGAGCCTCGCGCAACGTATTGCATAAAGTGGCTTCCTGTGCTATCCTAGAAGGGCCGCAGGCTAAAGGATCAGTGGAGCCCATGCGGGTTTGAAACGCTTCTGCCAAGGTTCTTTATTTCGTGAGAAACAAGGCTAAAGGATCAGTGGAGCCCATGCGGGTTTGGAATGGTCACCAGGAAAAGCATGGATGGATAATAGAGGCGGGCACGAAAAGCGTAGCGCGGATGTTGTTGTTATTGGGGGCGGGGTGATTGGCTGTGCTGTTGCTTACTTTCTGCGCAAGATGTATGTGGATGTTACGCTTCTAGAGCGCGGTGAGATTGGTGGGCAGGCCTCCGGTGCCGCCGCGGGCCTGCTGGCCCCCCTCGGCCCGCTTTCCGGTCCGGGGCCATTCGCCGATCTGGTCCTTGCAGGTTTCTCCTCGCTCACCGTCCTCGTGCCAGAATTAGAAGAGGCTAGCGGGGTTCAGCTGGGATATGAGCAAACGGGAGCTTTACGCATAATACGTAATCCGAAGCGCATTCCCCATTTGCAGAAGCGCTTGAGTAGCTGGCGGCCACTTGGATTGCAATTGTACTGGCTGACGGGAGAGGAGGCAAGGCAGCGGGAGCCACTTTTGAATTCTGATACCTGCGCCGCTGTCTACGCTCCCGCAGAATCACAGATACGGGCGTCTTCTGTCGTGCAAGCATTCGCATGTGCGGCGCAGAGGGCGGGGGCGAATATCTATCATCACCAGGAGGTCGATCATCTGTATCTCTCGGGTACAAGAGTGACGGGAGTTCACACAACGCGAGGTGAGATAATTAACTGCAATACGCTTATCATCGCCTCCGGTGCCTGGGCCGCTCAATTTGGGATCGGGAGCGACCTTCCTATCAGTCCTCTACACGGTCAACTCATCTCTTTCCCCCAAACCGCGCATTCCCTCAAGCATATTGTCTTTGGCGAGGCCGCCTATCTGATACCGCGCGGGGATAGTATTCTGGTGGGAGCGACAAAAGAAGAGATGGGCTTCGATCTGGCTGTGACTGAGCAAGGAACTTCGTGGCTGTCCTCTACTGCGCTGAGATTGGTACCTGCTCTTGGCGAGGGCAAGGTTCAGGCTGCATGGGCGGGCCTGCGGCCAAAGACGCCTGATAGCCATCCTATACTTGGTCCGCTTCTCCCGTGGGAAAATGTGCTCGTGGCGGCCGGACATAATAGCGTCGGTATCATCCTGAGCGCCATCACTGGACAGTGCATCGCCGAGATGGTTGCAACCAGGCACACGCCGCCCCTCATTCAACCTTTTTCTGCCCAGCGCTTTTTGGTGGAGAAAGAAAAGAAATGACTACTTCCGTTATTTTGCTGCAGGCGGATCGCGAAGTAACAGAATAATAATAGCTACATTCACTAGCTATGCAGCAACATACGAGCGCACATCCACCTGTACCCCCGCTCGTGCTGCATCTTCAACAATAGCAAGCAGATGCTTTGTTGTATCTGCATCTAGATACGCCTCACCACATGTTTGGCAGACCTCAGCAGGAACCTTTTTGAAAACGACGGTGGTAGCGTCATGCTCAAGCGTCATTGTCGTTGTGCCCGGTTGAGTTTCTCCATGTTTGCAAACAACACACTTCATAGCTTCCTCCTCCTATAAATCTGCTCCCCATTTGCTCAAGTTCGGTACATAAACAGTAATAACTATCTTCCTTTTGCCTGCTTTATCGGTTGCAACGACAACATGGAGCGGTCGAGCGTTACTCCAGCCTGACAACAATTCACCAGGGTAAGGAGTATCGTTAGGATATACTTCTATTGTCTCTCCAATCAGAAGGATATGTTGAACTTCTTCCTCACGAACTCCTCGTTGTGCCATTCTTTCAATTGCATGTTGTTGATAGATAATTTTGTACACATCCACACACGTCTCCACACATTTAGAATAACACCTAGTTTAACATAGTCGAACAAAGACTTGCAACAGCTTTAACTTTCTCTGAGAGTGTTTGATCCCCATCGGCTCCCTACGCTCCGTCCATCCAAAGGGCTCGCGTCTCCCTGGCGACCAGCCGGTGCGCCCGCCGTCGAAAATGTCGTCTTCAGGGCGCTCGCTGCTTGAGCAAGCTAAATTTACAAAATAAATGTATGGTCGCTAACATAATAGAAAGATGGCTAGCGATTGAACGGGTTTGGTGAGTCATTGGTGAGTTCCATCAGGAGAGGGTCCAGGTAGGTTCCTGTGCGAGAGAGGGACAAAGGTTGCCGTCTCTGTTTCGCCTGTTGAATTGTTTGCGTCAGTTGACTCACAAGCGCCTTAATGCGCTGCTGCTCATGCTCCACGGAACTAAGCCGTTGTATGCGTGCGACCAGATTGTTCAGTGCGTAAGCAATCTGCCAGAGAACGTGTTCTTTACTCAATGGAGCGCGGGCTGTGAAATTGCCGTTTGCCACCTGTACATGCATCTGTAAAATCTGCTGAATGCCTTCATCCAGCTGACGCTTCTGCTCTAGCTCACGTTGATGCAATTCACGCTCGCGCTCTTGCAAGAGAGCAACCTCTTCAGCGCGATCAGCGCGCGCAATAGCGTGCAGCGCGCTCTGGACCCACAAGAACAAGACGACCGCGATAACCACCTGCAACGAGATGGGACCCAGCATAATCGAGTAGCGCCCGGTAGCGAGTATAGGAGCCAGGTCAGG
>CAXTXB010000045.1:7282-8047 GCA_964247965.1 uncultured Dictyobacter sp.
ACTTATAGGAGGTAAAAACGCGACGGCCATAAGCTCGCTAAGAATAAACATATCATAAATAGGCAAGGCCGTGATACTCAAGCCCTGCGCATTTGAGAGAAAGATGTTGGCGATGCCGAGATCGAGAACACCAATCATCATGAATCCCGCAATCGTCGTCAAGCCAAGCCGATTGAGAAACACGGCCAGGCACACAAATGCGAAGGTAGTGATCATCGAGAGTAAGGCGATTTTGTTGGGCGAAAAAAGAGCAAGGAAAAGAAAAGAAGTGACGATCAGCAAGATGATCAGCAAAATGGTACTTGCCAATCGCCCTCGCCGCGCTTTTTCACGCAGAACGAGCGGCGCAGTGGGAAGCGGTTGAGGAGGAGCGCTCAGAGTAAACCACCAGTGCAAAAATTGGAAGGAAGATTCGTTCCCTTGCTTCTGATTGATTGCTATCTTCTCTTTCATAGTATATATCTCCTAAAGAAACAATCATTCTGAATACGTTGTGCTCGTCAATAGAAGAGGATGAAATAAGCACAATGGATACAATAGACAGATTGCATACACAAACTACCTGGACGACAAAATATACATCATTATAACAGGGTGCTTGATATTTGACGATACATCAATTTGCACTAGCCCGATTGGAGTGAAGCTAATATTTCTACTTACTGTACATGTTTAACTAAAAGAACAGCTCATCCGAAATTTTTCAAAGATGAGAACCATAGGTGGTTTTTAAACCGAGTTTTTTTGGGGCGGGGCGAAAAAAAC
>CAXTXB010000045.1:8057-16783 GCA_964247965.1 uncultured Dictyobacter sp.
AAAACCACTATGTTTCTAATCTTTGAAAAATTTCGGATGAGCTGTTCTTAAGCTATCGAGCCAGCCACCTCATCGTCGTCAACGTGCGAGAGCGGTTTGGCTATACTCTCCAGCGACCGCCGTTCGGCCTTGACGCCGAAGAAGATAGCGATGACGCCCGCGATAGCCATCAGTGCGGCTCCAAACAGATCGCCGTAGAATACTTCAATTGCCCTGTGCGACTGAATCAGGATACCAAACAACAGTGGTGCCGCCGCGGCCGCGCCCGTTCCAATTGAGAAGAAGAGGGCAATGGCCAGGGCACGTACTTCCAGCGGGAAGACTTCGCTAACTGTCAGGTACGCGGAGCTAGCACCCGCAGAGGCAAAGAAGAAGATGATGGACCAGCAGATAGTCTGCGTGACCGCGTTGAGCGCACCCTGTAGGAAGAGCCAGCCGGTGATTGCCAGCAGGACGCCCGAGATGATGTAGGTGAAGCTAATCATCTTTTTACGTCCAATGGTGTCAAACAGGCGACCAATGGTCAAGGGTCCTATGATATTGCCGATCGCGAATGGAATGAGGTACAGGCCAACGCTGCTAGGATTAATGTGATAGAAAGTTGTGAGTACGAGACCGTAGGTGAAGAAGATCGCATTGTACAGGAAAGCCTGGCCGACCATGAGTGAGAATCCGAGCAGTGAGCGTGTTGGATAATCTTTCAGCATCGAGCGTGCAATCTGCCCATAGCTGACAGTGCCCACCGGGCGGATAAGCATAGAGCCTTCTGGCTTCGGCAATTCTTTGAGCTTATCCTCCTTCATGATCTCATGCTCGATCATGTCGACCACCTGGTCCGCTTCATCGAAACGTCCATGCATCATCAACCAGCGCGGGCTTTCCGGTACATAGCGTCGCACCAGCAGGATAGCACAGCCAAGAATCGCACCCAGGCCAAAGGCAAGACGCCAGCCAAGATTAACCGGCAAGATATTAGGATTGGTAAGAACCGTTGTCAGGGCCGCGCCGAACGCGGTGCCAACCCACCATGTGCCGTTGATCGCCAGGTCCGTCCAGCCGCGTGCACGTGCTGGGATCAGTTCGTCGATGGCAGAGTTAATGGCGGCGTATTCGCCACCGATGCCAGCGCCAGTCAGGAAGCGGCAGGCTGCAAACCAGATATAGTTAAAAGAAAAGGCAGTTGCAATCGTGGCAACAAGATAAACGCCTAACGTAATCATGAACAGCTTTTTGCGTCCAAGTCGATCCGTGAGACGACCAAAGAACAGAGCGCCCATAACAGAGCCTATAAGATATGCTGTGCCTGCTCCCGATACTTCCACGGCCGAGAGATTCAATGTCTGCTTTTCCTGCAGGACACCAACGATAGAGCCGATAATGGTAACTTCAAGGCCATCTAGAATCCAGGTGATGCCCAGGGAAAGGACCACGAGCCAATGCCATCTACTCCATGGTAGACGATCCATCCGGTTAGGTATGTTCGTTCTAACCGGCTTCACAGTGTTTTCTGCAGGGTTGATCATGATTGTTCCTCGCTTCCTCTTTGCAGCTACTGAACAGACAACTACATGGTTGCAATGTACATTTGAATAAAAGAATGAAGTGCGGAATAAACAGAGCGGTGCATGCAAAATGTTAAAACAGCATTGTATTGTTTTTTACCACACCACACTCAGGACATAGTAGAGCCTGTTTTTTACAACGGTTAAGACTATACATCATATCCCGCTATCCCAGCTTGTAAATTACACGAAGATTATCATTATTTGGTTTCAAGCTTCTCAAGAAGTCGAATGGAATAATGTCTTCCCGCATAGTGAGAGCGCTTTGTCGTTTATGCTCTCGCCCAGGCCGCTGCCCAACATGCGAATGATCGCGCACATTAATATTTCTTCTCACTTCAAAAGATATCAAGAGAAAACAACGTGCTGACGCTCTCGACAGGCATCTTCTGCTCAGGTATAATAAAGGGAAAGATGTCTGAACTGTCTGCAGAGACAACTAGAAATATTAGTAGATGCAAGAGCAAGGAGGGAGCACAACGCCATGGCAACTCCTAATGAACCTCGTCGCGAGCATCCTAGCACCTATTTTGTACAAGATCGTTCCAGTGAAGAAGAGATGAACCGTCTGTGCGTTCAGGATCAATTGATCACTACTGCAATGGGCGGAGTCTTACCCGAGCAGCTTGACCCGAGCCTCTTCCGCCCCTTCCTGCAAAAATGGGGTTGCCTTTCTCAGGACTATGATGCCATCTGCCGACAAGCTCTCGAAGAGATGCAGCAAAGCGATTTTCATGTGATCTGGAACCTACTCACGGTGTGGGGGATGAGTTCATAATAAAGAAGGCAAACAACAGTGCTAACTGAACGCTATAAAAACTTATTTGCTGAGGATATAAGGAGTATACTACTCATGTCTAGTCCCTTAAACTCGCGCCCAGAATCTCCTGGTCTCTATGTTATACGGGAGCGTGAGGGCAAAAAAGACCTTGATCAGTTGTATAGCCATGACCAGATGATAACTGCAGGTATGGGTGGCGTGTTGCCTGAACAACCTGCGCTCACAGAATTTCAGAGCGCGCTCGATGTCGGTTGTGGAACCGGAAGTTGGCTTATCGAGACCGCCAGGACCTATTCTACCCTATCTAAATCGGTTGGTATAGATAAAAGCGAACGTATGATTGGGTACGCACACGATCAGGCGGCTGCTCAGCAGGTAGATGACCAGCTACAGTTTCGTACGATGGAAGCTTTGAGCGTGCTCGATTTCTCTCCCAATTCGTTTGATCTCGTCAATCAACGCCTGGGTGGAACGTATTTACGCACATGGGACTGGCCCTCTCTCCTGAGTGAGCTGCAGCGTGTAACCCGCAGGGGAGGGGTGATCCGTATCACAGAGGCTGATGTTGTTGAGAGCAACAGCCCTACACTAAACTACTTTAACGATCTGCTCATGCAAGCTCTGTATCAATCAGGACACTTCTTTACGCTCGAACATAACGGTGTTGTTCCCGGGGTGATGAGTGTTATGCAACAGCTTGGGCTGCAGAATATACAAACAAACGATCATACCCTACATTATCGCGCCGGAACTCCCGAGGGCCACTCTTACTACGAGAGCATGCAATATGTCTTCCAGGCCTTCCAACCTTTCTTCCGCAAATGGATCAACTCATCCGATGACTTCGATACGCTTAAACGCCGTGCTCAAGATGAAATGCAAGAGCCGGACTTCGTTGCGTCCTGGAAGTTGACCACCATCTGGGGCAATAATCGTAAATAAGATCCTAGCGCGTCCAGCTCCCGGCCGCTTCGCTGGGCTCCTGGCTTCGTCCTACATAGGTGCTGAGCCAGTCATTGAGCGCGGCCGCCGAGCGCCACACCTCCTGTACCTTCTTAATGGGCAGTGTTGTGTGCAGCCAGGCTGGAGCTCCAAAGTCCTCGCTTATCGTAAGTCCTTTCCAGCGCAGCATTTCGATGCGTGGATGGTCCTTCGTGTAGCCGTGCGGCGTCGTTTTAAGCGGCTCGCTACCACCGGGAGCGACTTGAACCCCGTCGCCCTTGAGTTGCTGAATAATCGCCTCCAGCCTGGGGCCATAGCGCTCATCATCGATTGCCGCCCGAAAGCGTTCTAATTGATCTTTAGCTAACATATAGTAGCCAGAAGCAGTGAAGAGGCCCCATGTTGAGAGGTGGACGTAGTATAGCTCTCCGCCCTTCCCCTCGCTGGCCGCGCCTATCTGAGTCTTATATGGCGCTTTATCCCTGGCAAAACGCAGGTCGCGATTTGGGCGAAACAGGTGAAATGGCTGAAATTGCTCATCAAGTGCGTCAAGAAAGGCACCCATAGGCCCGTGTACCTGGCTCTCCCACGTTGCCTTGTTGGCCTGCCAGTACGCCTTGGAGTTATCTGCCTCCAGCCCGGCAAAGAACGTCAACGCCTCAGGCGGAAAGCCCTGGAAAACTGCCATTACTCGTTCCCTTTCTCATAGCTCAAAATAGTAATTTGTTTGTCGTTCGGTGATTAGTATAAATGTTCCAGGTGTTGCCTGTCAAGAGATAAAAAAGGTATCATAGCTCTCGACAGGCCCTTTCTCCTCGGGTATAATGAGAGCGAAGACCTGCCAGGCTTCGTAAATGTAAATGAAATCAGGAACGTTAGCAATCAGAGCAAGGAGCCTTATCTATGACTACTCCCGATAGGCCGCGCCCTGAGCATCCCAGCACATATTTTGTTCAGGATCGTTCTAATGAGGACGAACTGAGTCGTCTGCGCATCCAGGATCACACACTCACGGTAAGCATGGGTGGAGTGTTGCCGGAGCTACGTGACCCGGGCCTCTTTCGCCGTGTTATTGATGTTGGATGTGGTTCTGGCACCTGGGTTATCGATGCGGCCCGGACCTACCCGAATATGTCTCTGGCTGGCATTGACATTAGTGCACGTATGATTGAGTACGCTCGCTCACAAGCCGCCGAGCAAGGAGTCGCGGACCGTGTGGAGTTTCGTGTGATGGATGCTTTGCGTATGCTCGAATTCCAGAACAACTTCTTTGACCTTGCCAATCTGCGCCTGAGCGCTAGCTTTATGCGTAAGTGGGATTGGCCAAAGATGCTGAGTGAACTACAACGCATCACACGTCCTGGTGGCACGATACGTATCACAGAGTCAGACATTGTTCATCAGAGTAATAGCTCTGCAGTTACGCAGCTCTATGAGATGTTCCAGTGTGCCCTTGCCCAGGCAGGGCACCTTTTTGAGCCATCCACAACCGGCATAACCGCTCATCTTGTTCCCTTGCTAACTCAACATGGAATCCAGGATGTGCAGACAAAAGTTTATTCATTAGAGTATCAAGCAGGCACTTCTCAAGGACAGGAATACTCCGAAAATTTGAGATACTTTTTTCGCACAATTCGACCTTTCTTACAGAAGTGGGGCTGCCTCTCTGAGAATTATAATACAATTTACCAACAAGCTCTTGATGAGATGCAACAGGCTGATTTTCATTCTATTTGGACCCTGCTTACAGCCTGGGGAACCAGTCCGCCAAAAAAAGAACATACGACAGCGATGACTGATTATCACTAAAAGAGCAAGCGAGGAGTACGAAGTTCTATGGCAAACCCTACTGAACCACGTCGCGAGCATCCTAGCACGTATTTTGTGCAGGATCGCTCGAATAAAGAAGAAATGGAACGTCTGCGCGTTCAGGATAAGATGGTTACCGATAGTATGGGTGGGGTACTGCCCGAACAGCCCGAGGCGGGGAGCTTTCGCCGCGTCCTCGATATTGGCTCTGGCTCTGGCAGTTGGGTTATCGAGGCCGCCCAGACCTATCCCGGCATCTCTGTATTTGGGATTGATATTAGCCGGACTATGGTCGAGTATGCACGGCAACAGGCAGTGGTGCAAGGTGTATCTGATCGCGTCGAATTCCATGCGATGGATGCGCTCCGCATGTTGGAATTTCCTCCGAACTTCTTCGATCTGGTCAATCTACGCTTCGGTGTGAGTTGGGTGCGAAAATGGGATTGGCCCAAGTTGCTTAGCGAGATGCAACGCGTGACGCATCCTGATGGTGTAGTTCGAGTCACGGAACCAGACATTGTTCAAATAAGCAACAGCTCTGCGCTTATACAAGTGCAAGAAACCATCCAACGTGTTTTTTTTCAGGCTGGACACCTCTTTGAGGACGGAACAGATGGCTTAACAGCTCACCTTGCCCCCCTCTTGACTCAGCATGGAGTCCGGGATGTACAAACGAAATCTTACCGCCTGGAATATCGGGGAGGGACTCCCCAGGGGCAGGCGTATTACGAAAATTGGAGCCATGGGTTTCGCACAGGCCGTCCTTTTCTACAGAAATGGGGTTGTCTGACTCCGGATTATGATGCGACCTGCCAACAAGCCGTCAAAGAGATGCAACAAAGCGATTTTTATGCCATTTATCCAATACGCACCGTCTGGGGTCGGCGTCCATAGAAAAAAAGAGTAAACAAACTATCAATGATGGAGACGATGTTCTATCTGGAGAGGTGTATGAAACGTTGCCACAACTGTAACCATGAGAATGCTCAGGCTAATATGTATTGTGAGCGCTGCGGGACGCCTCTATCGGCCCCGGTGACCGAGCAGACCTATGCCAGTATGCACGAGGCGTATACGACGCCCGGAGAGCGTTCCGTCACAACGCAAGATCAGTCCTATTATAATCCGCCGCCACCACCCCCTGTCCAGAGCATATACCAGGTGCCTGTGGATGGGCCGCCGCCACCGCCATCCACGTTCTATAATCCGGCTCTAACGCCGAACTATGGCTTCTCGAACCGGGACGCGTCACAAGAGCGCAGGCGCAGCCTGGGTGCGACATTATTCAGTGCTCTCCTCTATCTGGTGGGTGCCTTCTGCTTTGTTTTTGGCATCGCAGGCTTCATGCTTTACGGTACCTCAACCACCCTGGTTGGCTTCGTCTTTATCGTTCTCTCTATCGTTGCGCTCATCGTGCTGATCCCGCTTCTGATCGCGCGCAAGCACCTCGTTCTGAAATGGTGGATACGTCTCCTGATCGTCGTTGGCCTGACTATCGCTGCTATCATCGCGCTCTTCGGTATCGCGGCCATGAATAGTGCGGGTTCAAACTTTACTGCTTTTGGCGTCGTGTTTATAATCTACGGCTTTGCAACAGCCATTGTTGCCTTCTGGTAGCACACATTATGAGACCGGCTCACTGCGCGTGACCGCAAGGGGTGGTCGCGTCGCGCAGTGAGGCGGTCTCATAATGTGGGATGGTCTAGTACCATCCCATCCTGATGTATCATGAGAGAACTACACCGATGTGAGGAGCATAATGCATATAGATTCGCTGGATCACCTGGTTCTGACTGTTCGTGATAGAGACGTGACATGCGAGTTTTATGTTCGAGTGCTCGGCATGCAAGCTATACAGTTTGCCTCTGATCGCTGGGCGCTTGCTTTCGGGAGGCAGAAGCTAAACCTGCATGAGGTGGGCAAAGAGTTTGAGCCAAAGGCCGCTCATACAACTCCTGGCTCTGCCGATCTTTGCTTGCTTACTACTGTCCCACTGCAAGAGGTTATACAACACTTGCAGCAGCAGCGGGTAACTATTATAGAAGGGCCAGTGAGGAGAAGCGGGGCGGCTGGCCCCTTGCTCTCTGTGTATATCCGCGATCCTGATAACAACCTTATAGAGATCGCCAATGTGGTGGACTAGATCTCGCTGATCGGACTGATTGTGCGGTCGCCTTCCAGGATGAAGACGATACGTTCGCATATATTGGTGCAGTGATCCCCAACGCGCTCCAGGTTATGAGCGATCCAGAGCCAGTAGGTCATGCGTTGCAGAATGCGCTCGTCCTGCTGCAGGGCGGGTATTGCGTGAATGCCGGTCATCATCGTCATAAGGTCGTGGCGTACCATGTGGTAGCGGACATCGACGACATCGTCGTCCTGCCAGATATTGCGCGCGGCGGGAGCATTGCTGGCCGCGAGTGCTCGCAGCGTTCCCTGCAATACTCTTTGCGCATCGCGACCGAGTTCAAGGATCTCTGTGACGATGGATGCCTCACTGAGGGGTTGTAGGGCGGCCTTTTTCTGCCCCTGGGTCACAGTCGCCGGAAGGGACGAGGGGTTGACCTGGGATGAGCTCAGTCCTTCAGTTCGCAGAGGAGCCATGCGTATCAGCAGCTTCGCGATTCCGACTGCGTTGTCTCCTGTCCGTTCCAGCCCTGCGGTGATCGATGGGGCTGAGGCGAGAAAACGCAGGTCGCGGCCGCCTAAGGGTTGCTGCAACGTCAGTGAATCAAAGGTCAACTGCTCGACCAGCACGCGCAGGCTGTCAATCGTGCTGTCGGCTGCGATAATCAATCCTGATAACGCCTGGTCGCCGGTTTTGATTGCATCCAGCGCCTGTCCCAAAGTAGTATCAACTAACGTCCCAAGCTCATTTATCTTTTCATTTATCTCTTGCAATTGTCTATCTAAAGTTGTCCGTGCCATTCTATGTCTCCTTGTTCCAAATTTCATGACCATTGTAACACGCCTTTATTAAGGCTCTGTAATGGAGATGGTTAGAACAGTAGGGTCATCAAGGATGAGTGTCCTTCTAACCCATTTCTTCTTAGTTGAAGCTATCACTTCGTTATCTATCCTACATGCATAGGAGATAAATCGGGTAGCGGCAAATAAAAGCGGCTTCCGTCCGTCTTCTCGCAGCTTCGCTGCTCGATACACTTATTTTTCATCTTTTTGCTTTTTCTATATTTTCTGGGTGAAACCCAGAAAATAAAAAAAAAAAAAAAAATAAAAAAAATATTTTTTTCGCCCCCCCAATGCGGCGAGAAGACGGATACGATGGGATTCCAACACTTTCTAAGAAATATTGTTACTAGAAATAGGGCTGGGGTCACACGAATCAGCACAAACGGAACATGTGGAATACATGGGCCCATTCGCTGTAATTCCGAGTGCCAGAGATCTTGCCAATCGAGAGCATGCTCTGACACATTGTGCATCATTGGTTCCCTCCTATTACATCTTAAAATTCGTAAAAGATAAGTAGTGCCTCTTGTGTTAATACGGGCCAGTAGAAATAAAGTATCATCCCCTCTCCAAATTAACGGCTGATCCCGAATTTTAAAAATTAGGACCAAAATTTTTTTGGGGGGGATTTTTTTTTTTTTTAAAAAAAAAAAAATAGGAAA
>CAXTXB010000045.1:16793-19149 GCA_964247965.1 uncultured Dictyobacter sp.
TTGGTTATAAGCCATTACTCTCATAGCGACTAAAACATCCGTTTATGACATCCTTATTATCGTTTTGGTACCCGAATCGATAATAAGGCTCTAAAATTTCCTCTTTATTATCAATTCAGGCGCCCAATCGATAATAAGGATTGTTTTATAGCGGGATGAGGAAATAAACGATGCGAAGTAGTCGGACGGGCATATATAGCAATCAAGAACGATAATTATTTGTAACTATTCTAGATTTCTTGTACATCTTCTACATTTGCCCATGTTTTGTATACTGCGCAAAACATGGGCAAATGTAGAAGATGTACAAGAAATCTAGAATAGTTACAAATAAAGAGCGGCGAAGCTGCGAGAATGGCGATGCGAGGGGTTGGACCCTCTTTGTAAACGTACACACGTTGTGGTATATTATTTTAAGTGTAGCAGTACATCTGCACTGCTTGCACTACTCCTCACACACGAAAAACCAAAGCGTCAGAACTATCAACTGACCCTTTCCAGGGCCAGGAAAGGGAGGCGAGCGCATTATGAATATGAGCCTACAGTTTGATGCCGGTCTCAGCAAATTACTACAGAACACAGTGAATGATGTGAATAGAAAGATCGGTAAGGCAAATATTATCATCGTCGGCGATTCCGGTGTCGGCAAAAGCACGCTCATCAATGCCGTCTTCCGCGACAATCTGGCCACGACCGGCTCGGGTCGTCCCGTAACCCAGAGCACGCGCGAATACACCAAAGAGGGCGTCCCCCTCAGTATCTTCGACACACGAGGCATCGAGAAGGGCCAGTTCCCAGAAATGCTGAGCAGCCTTGAACGGTTTATGCAGGACAAACAAAACAACGAGGACCCGAATCAGCACATAAACATCGCCTGGCTCTGTATCATGGAGGAATCGCGCCGGGTCGAGGACGCCGATCGCGAGATCGCCCAGATGCTTAGCAAGTACACCTCCGTCATCGCCGTCATTACCAAGGCCGCCAGCGACAAGGGGTTCCGCCAGGAGGTCCAGAGGCTCATTCCGCAAGCCAAAAACGTTGTGCGCGTCCACGCCCTGGAGATCGAGCTCGACGACGGCCACGTCATCAAGCCCAAGGGACTCGACGACCTTGTTAACCTCACCATGGAGCTCGTCCCCGACTCTGTGAAAGACGCCATGGCCCGCGCGCTCAGCACGAAGATACAGGCCGCCATCGACTCCAAGCGCCACAGGGCGAATGTGGCCGTCCGTGTCGCCGCCGCCGCCGCTGGAGCCATCGGAGCAACCCCCATCCCCATCGCGGACGCTGCCCTGATCATTCCCGTCCAGCTCACCATGCTTGTCTCCATCTCCGCCATCTGGGGACTCGATCTCTCCGAAGCCTCCCTCGCCACCATCATCAGCGGAGCCATAACTAGCACCGCCGGCACCCTGGGTGGCCGCGCCTTCGTTGGAGCCATCCTCAAGTTCATCCCTGGCATCGGTACCGTCGCCGGTTCTATCATCACCGGCAGTACCGCCGCCGTCATCACCACCACCTTCGGCCAGACCTATATCGCCACCCTCTACGCCCTCACCAAAAAATCGCCTGATCAGATGCCTACCGCTGAAGAGATCCGCTCCGAATTCCAATCTCGCCTCATCCAGGCCACCACCGCCGTCCCCAAGGCCTTCGACCTCTCTAACTCCTGACTTAAATACAGAGAACGGCAAGTATTACTAAAGAGAAAGGGAAAGGTGGGATGAAAGAATGGCAACAAGATCGTATGGGGGCGGCGGAGCGAGGAGAGAATCCTATGGTGCTCGCCCGGATGCAGAGCGGCTTCGCCATGTTCGGCGATACTCAGTTTTTGCCCGGCTATTGCCTCTTAATTGCATCCCCACAGGTTGGTCAGCTCATCGATCTTTCGCCGGCGCAACAACTCCTCTTCTTGCGAGATATGAGCCTGCTCGGTATGGCCGTTGACCGTGCCTGTCAGCCCATGCGCGTGAACTACGAGATTCTCGGCAACTCCTGGCAAGTCCTTCACGCCCACGTCTGGCCGCGCTACGACTGGGAGCCAGAGGCTGCCCGCAAACAACCCACCTGGCTCTATCCACCCGAACATAGATATGCCCGGGAACACGCCTTTAACGAAGAACGCCACGGCGCGCTCAAAGAAAAAATCGCCCACTATTTACAAGAGCTGCTCAGTGATACATCATCTGCAGGCAAGTAATATCTAAGCGTGTTTGATGCTTTCATGGTGAGCATCTCTTCTCGCTCGTACATCTGCATGCCCAAGGCATGCCCACTTTTTTTATTGTTTGTGCTTTTGTACATAAATTGTGATTCAGTGCTTTTGCGCATTATTTGAGCTCAGCTCAAATAATGC
>CAXTXB010000046.1:0-18166 GCA_964247965.1 uncultured Dictyobacter sp.
TAGCAGCATGATATGCGTTGGAATTCGTATGACGGAAGGAGTACCCGCATTCGCAAGAGCGATTAAGTCGTCAAGCGAGAGCTTCTGCGTATAATAACCTGTAAACCCAAATTGCTCAGCTGTTTTAGCCAGCTCATCTGGTGCTCCTCTTATTAATCCCCAATCGTTAACCGGCCTATAAACGGAGAGGCGATATTCGGTTTCTAAAACATCTCCGCAGTTGAGCGGTCTTCCGTTGAGGCTCGCTCCGTATGCATCCAGAAGAGCGGCCATGGCACATCCTGAACAGGCTGAGTTGCTCCACTGCGACCACTCAGGGTTCTCGTTATTATAATGCGTTTTGTCTGCCTGGGAGAATGCTGTGACGTCTCTGCTAATTTTACTGATCGGAAAGCTCAACGCTATTGGGGGCGTTTGATTTGTTTGATCAGTCTGGGAAGACGGCAAAAACTGTAGCGCGGGAAACTGATTAGAAACAAGGATTCTATCAAAAATAACCGCCAGCGAAAATACAATGAGACATATCCCAAGTACCTTCTGGAAATGTATACTTCCGAAACGGCTTTTCCGCCGTCGAACAGCTCGACGTGGGGCCGGTAAGGATGGTCCTGGTTCTCTCCCTTGGACTCGCTGTGACGTTGGTGATAAGCGCCTTAGCTCTCTCCCTTGGACTCGCTGTGGCGCTGGTAATGGGGGTCCTGGCACTCTCCGTTGAACCGAAACGCGCGGCCGGAGATTTTCTTCCCCATCCGAGTATAGCATACATTCCCCTCTCAACATGGAAAAAAATTGAATAACTTCTATGTTAAGGAGTTTTATCCTTGATTAGATCATACCTATAAATACATTTAAAATCAATAGTTGATGTTCAGTAGAAAACTTTTCGAGACTGATTGAGAGAGCGAAGCGGCAACATCACGGAAGCTCATCATATTTCAAAGGTATGCCGGAATGCACACTGAGGTTTCCAGCGTAACTCCAACCAGAATGCTGCCTCGCGACTTGCAGTCAAGGCAAACTATTTAAAACCGGAAGACTTGATTGATGTCACAAGTTGGCGCTGGAAGATAAAGAAGAGCAATAACGTCGGTAGGGCGGCTACGGTCGAAGCCGCCATAATATAATTCCACGCGCCAGCATACTGTGTCTGGAAGTTTGCTATCCCAATCTGGACCATCCATAAACTCTGATCATTGGTAATAGTCAATGGCCAGAGAAAACTATTCCAGTTTGCCAGGAAGAAGAAGACGGCGAGCGCGGAAAGGATGGGCTTACTTAAAGGGATAATCAGATACCAGTAGACTTGCCACTGGTTGCACCCATCTAAAGTAGCAGATTCGCCCAGTTCTTTAGGGATACTCAGGTAGAATTGCCGAAGCAAGAAGATGCCAAAGGCATTGAAGAGCGCGGGAATGATTAAACCTCCAAAGTTATTAAGCAAGCCAAGCAACTTCACCAGAATAAAGAGTGGAACGAGAATTACGGGCAAAGAAACCAGAAAGGTTGCAAAAATCCCGAGGAAGATCACATCTCGACCGGGAAACTTCAACCATGAGAGGGCATAAGCCGCCATGGAGTGGAAGAAAAGCGCCCCGATGGTCACTGTGGTGGCAACGATAAAACTATTGAGCATGTAGAGCAGAAAAGGAACCTGGGTGAAAACGTAAGTAAAGTTTGCTAGTGTCGGAGCAGAAGGAAGCAGGCTGATACTACTTACTTCATCAGGACTTTTGAAAGCGCTAGAGAACATCCACAAGAGCGGGAAAACAACTAATACAGCCAGAAACGCAGTTAAAATAAAGACCCCGACCTTACCAGGGCGCCAGCGCATATTGCGAGACCTGACGGTTACGGAATGATTAGTCGAGCTCAAAACGTCCTCCCTTTGTTACTACGAACATAATAACAGTTGCGATTAACAAAATGACAACGAGAAACGAAGCCATTGCCGCAGCATATCCATAATGTCCGTACTGAAAAGCCTGCTGATAGATATAAAAGATTCCCAAAGAGGTTGAATTAGCAGGACCACCTTGCGTCATTACAAAAATCAAATCGAAGCCCTGAGAGCCTGCAACCGCCGAAACTAGAGAGACAAGGAGCACGAAGAAGCTAGTGGGTCTCAGTAATGGCCAGGTAAGATATCGGAAAGTTGCCCAATGATTTGCTCCTTCTAAATGTGCCGCCTCATAGTATTCTTGTGGTATTTCCTGTAACCCGGCCAGAAAGATAATCATATAGTAACCCATACTAAACCAGATAGTAACCAGCAGGACTGTTCCCAGTGCAAAGTTTGGATCACCCAGCCAGGAGTGACCACTGATGCCAATGATTTGTAAAAGCTGATTGACCAGACCAATTTGATCAGTCAGTAAAAATTTCCAGACGAAGCCAATCACAACCAGACTAACGACATTGGGGATAAAGAACATACTACGGAAGACACCAACAAAAGGAATTTTCTGTTTTACTAGCAGAGCCAAAAAGAGACTTGACACAAAAAGGGCGGGTACAAAGATGAAAATGTAGGTCAACGTGACGCGTAAACTTCCTAAGAATTGTGCATCAGAAAGCATGGTCGCATAGTTGGTGAGTCCTGTAAACGTCACGTTGCCAAAACCATCGACAGTAAAAAATCCCAGGCCCAGGGATATCCCCATTGGTATACCCAGGAAGAGAAAGAGCCCAAGCATATCGGGCAGCAGAAAGAGAAACGCTGCAATCCATTCACGGTGTTTTCGTGAGAGGCCCTTAGATCGGGGACCTCTCTCAACTCGAACGTGTTCCGTCTCTTTAACGATGCGAGAGCGGGACTTGATCATAGGATAGGTGCTCCATTATAGCTAGTCAGGAAGCTGTCAATGGTCTTGGCGGCTGTTTCAGCTGCCTGACGTGGGTCAGTGCCACTTAACATACACCCCTGGATCGCATCGGAAATGGCCTTGTAGACTTCCGCTGGATAACGTGGCTCGCCACGCGCACCTGGGAAGACATCGTCCTTAAAGACTTGCATCGGACCAGATGAGAAAGCACCATTCTTGGTCGCCTGATTCATGACAGTGGTACGAGGGCCAACGTCAGATTTCACTTTACTAATCCAGTCTACACCACGCTGAATAGAGTCTGGCGACATCGAAGCCAGCGCCCAGGCGCAAAATTTCGCTGCTTCCTCTGCATTTTTGCCCTTGGCATTTGCGACAAAAGCCCAGCCGCCAGCAACGGTTTTGTATGTGCCGCCCGCAGGGACTGGGAGTTTGAACACGCCATACTTAAAGTTTGGTGCATTCGCCTTTAACGCTGCGATACCCCAGATACCCACGTTCTGGATCGCGCAGTACCCGGCTGCGAGGTTTCCTACTAGATCTGAACCCCCCCCAGCCAATGTGGTACGAGGCGAGATGCCCCGTTTGACAGCATCCTGCCAGAGCTGAAGCGCCTGAATAGCTCCCTGGGTATTGAAACCACTTTTTTTCGTCGTCGGATCGACGGCATCTGATCCACCTTGCCACATGAAAGGATACCAGGTAAAGTTCTGGTAGTAGCCTGGTGCAGTTTCAAATACGATGCCAAAGCGTTTGCTCGTTTTCAGCTTCGCGCCCACTTCTAAAAGCTGATCCCAGGTCGTCGGGATATCGCTTTCAGTGAGCCCGGCCTGTTTAAAAGCATCTAAGCTGTAGTAGAAAGCCATCGGCTCAACTTCCATGGGGATACCATAAATTTTACCATTGACCATGCGCGTGCCCATCACGCCGGCCACAAGATCTTGTTGCGCGGTGCTGGAGATATACGGTGTGAGATCTTTGAGAACTCCACCGTTGTAATAGCGCAAAAAGTCTCCAGGGCTAAGCAGAAAAACGTCGGGACCTTCCCCAGAAGCAAAGGAAGTCTGAAGTTTCGAGCCACTAATATAATTGGTCGGAGGAACATACTGTAATTTGATCTGGGACTTGTTTGCCTTGTTCCATGCAGCCGCCATATCGACAAACCACTTACTCTGATCCTTGACCTGTCCTCCAGGCCCATAGAAATTCCAGAACGAGAATGGAGCCGTCGACGAACCACTAGCACCACCACTAGCACCACACGCTGCGAGCAGGCTTGCGAAACTTCCTGCACCTATTGTCGCAAGACATGCCGTTCCTGTTCGTTGCAAGAAATCGCGCCGCGAATACTCTTTATGTTCCACATCCGTGGATAGAGATTGGTTGATGTCCATGTCCTCTCCTTTGTTTCCGTCGTGGTAGGGTTCCTCCACTATGAAGAACATAATGCGAAAGCAGTTAGCAAACTTCACCAGTCATTTCTAATAATTGATCCCGACCTTCAAGCCTGAAACCGCTCCGCATAAGAAACAATGTGAATCAGCGCCCGATGCGCTCACTTGACTAAGCGTAGTAGGGTGTAATCACCAGACCCATCTTTGCTGTGAAGCAAAGATTTTCTATGAAACCCTTTTTACGCTAGTGCTCATTACTAGTAAAAAATTAAAAACGTTTTCATGAAAATAGGTATGTGGAAATAATACATAGATCATCCCAACTCTGTCAAGGGGGTCTTAAGCAGATTATTTTTGCTGTTTTTGTTGCAAAATAACCTGTTATGCTTACAGAATTTGTGAATAGAACTTGACAATAGGCACAGCCTGACCTATACTTGTATTGTCAGGTTACATGTAGCCTGGCAATTTTCTATGCGCTGGCAACGTTTTCATACTCATTCCGGGAATGAATACCATGCTTCTGATAAGTTTGAAAACGTTTTTTGAATAGACGGTGCAAGAATAGGAGAGTATGGCAAATATACTTGATGTCGCAAAGCGGGCGGGCGTCTCGATTTCCACTGTTTCCCGCGTCCTCAATGGGAAAGATCATGTGAATAAAGACGTAATCGCTCGTGTTCGTCAGGCTGCCCAGGAATTACAGTACCAACCAAGCCGGGCAGCTCGTGCCTTACGCGCAAACCAGACAACTATCATAGGTCTACTGATAACGGATATCCAGAATCCTTTCTTCACTGCGCTGGTGCGTGGCGTTGAGGATGTGGCGCTGCGCAATGGGTATAGTCTGATTCTGTGTAACTCTGATGAAGACCCTCAAAAGGAACGGCAGTATATTGAAGTGCTCTGCGCTGAACGGGTCGCGGGGGTGATAATGGCCCCTACGCGTGAGCACCCACGTGCGCTCAAGCTCTTTAGCGAGCACAACATTCCCATCGTCGCGGTTGATCGTCGGATCAAAGATGAAGAGACTGACGCGGTGCTGGTTGACAATGTTCGCGGAGCTCGCGAGGCGACCGCGCATCTACTTGCAAACGGGTATCGCCATATCGGCATCATTTCCGGCCCAATCACGACAACCACCGGACATGAACGTCTCGAAGGGTACCGGCAGGCTCTGCGTGAAGCAGGGATTGCTCATGACCCGGAGCTTGAGCGTCTTGGCTCTTTCAAAGAGAAGAGCGGGCAACAACTGACATACGAGTTGTTGGAAGCAGGGCATCCGCTCGATGCTTTGTTCATTGCGAATAATCTCATGACTCTAGGCGCGCTTACCGCACTTAATGAGTGTCACAAGCGTGTCCCTGAGGATATTGGGGTTGTGGGCTTCGATGAGATGCAGTGGGCCTCCCTCAATGCTATCTCGTTGACGACCGTGATGCAACCAGTCTATGAAATTGGCAGCACCGCAGCCCTGCGCCTTTTCCAGCGTTTGCAAAATCCTACTGCATTTACTAAGCAAGAGATCGTGCTGGCCCCAACGTTACGAGTACGTGACTCTTCGCGACCACATCCTGATGTTCTCGCTAACCAGGTACCAGTTTAATTTCTTTTAGCTTGAGAGGAGTTCTTTTTCAATGACAAAAATCGGTATACTTACCTTCTCAGATGGACGAGCCTTCGTCGCTGAGCAGGTTGACGAACTCAATCATCGTTCGCAGCAACGCCTTCAGCACCGCCTGGAGGAGGATGGCTATGCAGTTATTGCCAGTGAGATGATTATCTGTACAAACGAGCAGGCGGTGAGTGAAGCAAAAAAGCTTGCGGCAGCCGGGTGCGACTGTACCATATTCAATTTCGCTGTCTGGGTCTTTCCGCATCTTCCAGCACTGGCGTCGCGTTTTGCTCCTGGCCCTCTGCTGCTTTTTAGTAATATTAATCCTCAATATCCGGGGCTGGTAGGTATGCTTGCCAGTGCTGGCGCGCTGAACCAGATCGGGACCTCGTACGCACGCGTGTATGGCGATATCGATGATGAAACAGTCTATACCAAAATACGCAGCTTTATCCGAGCAGCTGGAGCTGTTTCTAGCCTGCGTGGACAAACCTTTGGCCTCTTTGGCGGTCGCCCGATGGGCATGTATACCGCGACCGCAGACCCGGCGAGCTGGCTCAAACGCTTTGGTGTTGATGTAGAGCATATCGATCAAGGCGAAATCATCCGCCTGGCGGCGGAGGTTCCTGAGTCGAAAGTTGAGCCTGCCTTCAAGTGGTTGGAGGAGAATATCGGTCATATCCATTATGATGGCAAGCAGCTCACACCCGAAAAGCTGAAAACCCAGATTCGCGCAACCTACGCAATGAAGCGCCTGATTGAGGAGTATCGTCTGAATTTCTCTGGCATTAAAGCGCAACCTGAACTGACCAATCATTTTTGCACTATGGATGTGACTGAGGCTTTCCTGAACGATCCCTACGACTGGGACGGGCCGCATGAGCCGCATGTCTGCGCAACCGAGGCGGATATGGACGCGGCTTTGACCATGCAGATTTTCAAGTATCTGGCCCACACGCCGGTCCTGTTCGCCGATGTTCGTCATTATCATGCTGATCTGGGCGTCTGGGATCTCTGTAACTCGGGAGAGCACGCGACTTACTTTGCCGGCCATTCCTTTGATCCTAAAGATAATCTGCCGCATGTCCATTTCTATCCTGAAAGCTTCTATTTCCCAGCGGGTGGCGCGAGCGTGCATCATCTGGCTGCGCCAGGTGAGGCAACTTTTGCTCGCCTGACGCGTCGCGACGGAACGTACTGGCTGGCAATCCTGCGCGGTGAGTTTGTACAGTATACTGAAGATAAAAATATGGACTTGATGAAGCAAACCGACCTGGCATGGCCACATGCCTTTACGCGCTTCACCTGCTCCGTCGATGAATTTATGGCTACCTATGCCAGCAATCATATTCATGCAGTCTATGGTGATTGGGTCAATGAACTGCGTATCGTTGCCGAATTGTTGGGCATCGAAGCTCACGTCTATGGAGAAAAATAAGGAGATGGAAGATGGAGGGAGATCTGGTAGTAGGCATTGATGCAGGGACAGCGGGTATACGCGCGGGGCTTTTCGATCTACAGGGTCACCCTTTGGGTTTTGCCGATCAGGGCTATCAGACGCGCTATCCACGACCGGGCTGGGCGGAACAGCATCCCGTTGACTGGTGGGATGCTCTTGTGCTTGCAGTACAAGGCAGCCTGAAAGCCAGCGATGTGGATGGGAAGCGGGTCATCGGGCTGGCTATCGACGCTCCCTGTGATATCTTGCTCACAAGACGAGATGGGACGCCTTTGACAGAGAGCCTGATGTGGATGGACCTGCGTGCAAGCGCGCAAGCACGCGAGCTCACGGCGACACGCGACCCTGTTCTGCGTTACTGCGGTGATGATGTCCCTGTTGAGTGGCCTGTACCTAAAGCGCTGTGGCTGAAGCAGCATGAGTCAGTGCTGTGGAACCAGGAGACGTATCTGGTAGAGCAGATGAGCTGGCTGACCTGGCGTCTGACGGGCGAGTGGACCATCCCGCTGAATAGCGTTGCCGCCAAGTGGCACTATCGTGCCACAAGTGGGAGTGAAACTGCTGCTGGTTGGCCACTCTCCTTGTTGCATGCTGTCGGTCTGGAGGAGCTAGCGACAAAAATTCCTGGCAAGGTTCTCCCTATGGGCGCGCCAGCCGGTGCGTTGACGGATGAAGCCGCACAACAACTGGGTCTGCATGCGGGGATAGCCGTTTCCATGAGTGGGATTGATGCACATGCAGGCATGGTGGGCATGAATGTGCTGGCCCCTGGAACGCTCGCTTTGATTACCGGAACCTCTACCTGCCAACTGGTCCAGTCTATGGAGCCAGTAATTGATCCCGGTTTATGGGGACCATTCGAGAACGCAGTCGTACACGGTGAATGGACACTTGAGGCTGGCCAGGCGAGTACTGGAGGCACAGTACGCTGGCTGCTCGATATTATGGGCGGAGCACTTCCAACCAGAGGCGACTACTACGCGCTCGCCGATGCAGCAGCCGCAGAAATCAAGCCCGGTGCGGATGGCCTCACCGTGCTCGATTTCTGGCAAGGCAGCCGCACTCCGATCAAAGATCCGCAGGCACGAGGCACAATTTGGGGACTCACGCCTGCGCATACGGCAGGCCACCTGCTTAGAGCGGTGTATGAAGGGACCGCCTATGGGAACCGTCATATTCTCACGAAACTGGCCGAGCTAGGTATCGCGACCGACCAGATTGTCGCCTGTGGGGGAGGGACGCGTAGTACACTATGGTTGCAGATCCTGGCCGATGTTGCAGGAGTTCCTATCAGCCTGACGACGGTTCCTGACGCGGTCGCACTTGGTAGTGCTATCTGCGCCGCAGTGGGAGCGGGCGCATTCGCTGATGTGCGTGCGGCCGGCCAGGCGATGGTACATCTGAGCACAACCGTTGAGCCAGATACGGTACAGCGAGCAATATACGACGATGGCTATGCCCGCTATCGAGAGACGTATAGCGCGCTGGCTCCGCTCTTCCATAAAAAGAAATAACGCATACAACATGTTTCAGGATAGAGAAACGTGCGGGCGCTATTGGAATATCGATGCATATGAAAGGATAGGAGTAATTTGACGAATAACATTAGCTTTAACGGTCTTGGTATGGGCTTAGGTAATCTCTCTCGTCTTTCCAATGCAAAAACTCGCTCAATCAGTGCAGAGAATTTTAACGGAGAGAAAGGACGAGGTGGGATGGCGACAGAGGGAACGGGTGCAGCATGTGCCCGCGATCTGGGACAGGGCTGGAAGATTTCGCCTTCAATTATCATTGCTCCGCACAGTGTGGTAACCCTGGCAGACATTGCGGGACCGGGAGCAATCCAGCATCTCTGGCTCACCACCTTCCCAACCAACTGGCGCAAGCTGGTCTTGCGAGCCTATTGGGATGGCGAAGAGCAGCCCTCGATCGAGACGCCTTACGGCGACTTCTTCGCCCAGGGCTGGTGCGAGCGCGCCAATGTAAACTCACTGCCCATCGCGATCAATCCGGCAGGCGGCTTCAATTCCTATTGGGAGATGCCATTTCGCCAGCATGCTCGCCTGACTATTGAGAATCTGGGAGACCAGGAAGTAGTGCTCTACTACCAGATCAATTATATTCTTACCGATGTGCCAGCAGACGCTGCGTATTTTCACGCGCAATGGCGGCGCAGCAATCCGCTGGGCTATAAAGAAACCCATACCCTCCTGGATAGTGTGCAGGGGAAAGGTCACTACGTCGGCACCTATCTTGCCTGGCAGGCGAACAGCCCGGGCTGGTGGGGCGAGGGTGAAATCAAATTTTATATGGATGGAGATGTCGATTTTCCAACCATCTGTGGTACCGGTACAGAAGATTATTTTGGCGGGGCCTGGAATTTTGAGCAGCCCGGCGGTGAATATTGTCCTTTTTCTACGCCTTTTCTCGGATTACCTCAGATCATCAGATCAGATGGTCTCTATCATAGTCAGCAGCGTTTTGGTATGTATCGCTGGCACATCATGGACCCGATTCGCTTTGAAGAAAATCTGCGGGTAACCATCCAGGCACTTGGATGGCGCAGTGGCCGTCGTTACCTCCCGCTTCAGGATGATATTGCTTCGACCTCTTTCTGGTATCAGGCTGAGCCGCATGCGCCATATCCGCGCTTCCCAGATGCCGACGAGCTAGAGGTATTTACCGGCGTGACTGCGAGTCCCGGTTTCAATAACAGTTTTTAATGTGCAGTTGCTTATGGCCAAGTCTTCAAGGTCTTCAATATCATTGTAGCAGGTAGAAGAGCATAAAACTTCTTCTACCTGCTCTTTTTGAGCAGCTGTTCCATTTAGAGCAAAGGCAATCCCATCACAAGAGGAGGGTCGGTCAGACGCGGCGGGTGCAGAACAAGATCAGGATCGCCGATAAGCTGGCCATGGCGCATGACGAGGGGGCTCGCGTTATTGCCAAGCAACATCTTCTCACCAGGTAGCAGGGACGATTGGAGGTCTGCGGCGATGGGAAAGGCCGCCGCTCGGAGATGGTAGACGCCATCGGGAATGCCGCTCAACAGATACAAACCCGGCGAGCTGAGCCTGTTGCAACGTACAGGAGCTCCCTGAGGAATAGGGCTGGTGAACAGGCCGACATAGATCGTGCCCCGGAAGATCTCGGGAGCACTGATCCGGCCCAGCAGGGCGTTGTGCATGGGCACGCAAGAGGACTGCGTGAGAAAAGGTTCAGTATACTCCAGCGCAGGTGGCTCGAATGCATGAGCCCGCTGGCGCAGCAGGCGCGGCGATAGGCCGACCCGCTGCGTGAAGCGGCTTGTGAAAGAGCCAGTGCTGGTATAACCAACCTCGAAGCAAATATCGGTCACGCTGAGCGTCGTCGTCAAAAGCAAACGCCGGGCCGCCTGAAAGCGCAGGGCGGAGAGAAACTCGACCGGGGGAATACCAATCAGGCGATGAAAGACACGAGTAAAATGAGAGGGACTCAGACAGGCAATCGAGGCTAGATCTTCGAGGGTCTGCACTTCATAAAGATGAGTATGCATAGCCTGAAGGGCGCATTCAACGGCCCGCCTCTGAGCGGCAAGAGTTCCGTAACGCGCCGGATCTTCATAGAGAACGGGTGTGGCTGTTCGCATAGGGTCCTTCCTCCTCCAACAGAACTTTCTTCATCGCCCTATTCTTTTTCACCTAGCTATAGGCGGCAAACTAGCACGAGCTGTTCCTGGTGATACAGGCTTGACAAATGTTATATTTTTCATGTTATACTATTCGCGACAGATATGTCGTATTTTCAAGGTGAAGCAGATGAATTGCCGGTCCCGTCCTGCTCTGGTGTCTGCTTCTTCTCTTATCAACAGGAAGGTTTGGAGCTGGTTGACTATGAGTAATGCGAATTCTCGTGATGCAAGAACAGTGACGTTGATCCCGGGAGATGGCATCGGCCCTGAAGTAGTGCAAGCCGCCCAGCGCGTTATTGAGGCGACGGGCGTGCCGATCGACTGGGAAACGTGCGAGGCCGGTATGGAGGTCTTCAAGCGCGGACTGGCGTCAGGCGTCCCAGCAGAGACGATTGCCTCGATTACCAGGACGCGGGTGGCGCTCAAGGGGCCGTTGGAGACACCGATTGGCTTTGGTGAGAAGAGTGCCAATGTGACCTTGCGCAAGCTCTTCGAGACCTATGGGAACCTGCGTCCGATCCGCGAATTTCCTGGTGTGCAGACCCCCTTCAGCGGACGCGGCATCGACCTGATCGTGGTTCGCGAGAACGTTGAGGATCTCTATGCCGGCATCGAGCATATGCAAACACCTGACGTAGCACAATGTCTGAAGCTGATCTCGCGCAAAGGGTGTGAGAAAATTACCCGTCTGGCCTTCGAGGTTGCCCGCTCCGAAGGACGTAAGCGCGTCCACTGTGTCACCAAATCGAATATCATGAAGCTCACGGAGGGCCTGCTGAAACAGACCTTCGAGGAGGTAGCCCAGGACTACCCTGATATTGAGGCACAGCACATTCTGGTTGATAATTGCGCCCATCAGCTTGTGCGCCGCCCTGAGCAGTTTGAGGTGCTCGTGACTACCAACATGAACGGTGATATTCTCAGCGACCTGACCTCCGGCCTGATCGGTGGACTCGGATTCGCACCCTCAGCTAATCTAGGTAGCGATGTCGCCATCTTCGAGGCTGTCCATGGTTCAGCTCCCAAATACGCCGGGAAGAACGTTAGCAATCCGACTGCGGTGATCCTTTCAGGGGCAATGATGCTGCGCTACCTGGGATATATCCAACAAGCCGTCGCCATCGAGCGTGCCATCCTCGCCACACTACAAGCAGGCATTCAGACACGCGATACGGCGGGCGATGCGAAGGCCGTCTCGACTAGCGCCTATACCGATGCTGTGATCAGCCGTCTCGAAGCCAACGACATGGCCACGACTGCCACCGTGCGCGACTACAAGCCAATCGTTATGCCGCGCTTCTCAGAGACTCAAGGCAACATTGCTGTGACTAAACGCCGGGATATCGGCGTCGATATCTTCGTCGAATCCGATACCTCGCCTGAAGTCCTGGGCCAGAGTCTTACTGGAATCGTTGAGGGACTGCCGTTACACCTCAAAATGGTCTCCAATCGCGGCACGAAGGTGTATCCAAGCACTGGAGCGATGACCGACTGTATCAATCACTGGCGATGTCGCTTTGTGCTCAACGACATGGCGGCCGATAATCAGCTCAATGATGCAGTGCTGCTTGAACTGCTCAAACGCGTCGGCGAGCACTATCGCTGGATGCACAGTGAAAAGCTGCCCGAATTTGATGGGAAGCCCGGTTTCACCCGCGCTCAGGGTGAGGATGAAGAGCGATAAAGCATCCATACACACTCAGAAAGGAAACCATGCAGCAATGCCACTTCCACCAGCAACCTTACTGATCATCAACGGTAAAACTGAAGAAAGGGAGCCCCTCAGCACACACTGGCGGCAACAGATCGCGAAAGTGGTCTATGAGGCGCTGCCGATCTTCATGATCCAGCTTGATCCGTCGCCAACACTCTCTCTTCAGATCGAGCGCAGATGGCGACCAGAGCTTCGGACGCTGGTGGAGGCCCTGCAAGACGACTCTTCGGCTCTGCTCACCGTCTGGTGTACCTTTTTCGCCTCCGACCCTGGTATCGCCGAGAGCTTCTTGCTGATCTGCACGGCTGGATCTGTCCCACAACAGTGGACGCTTCGCTTCCAGCATGCTCGTCATTGGCAGATGTTGGAAGCTATCGAGCGCAGTGAACGGGTTGCGCTGGCAGTGGGGCCAGGGCAAGCACCCATTACTCTACAACTCAAACACTCTGATCTTCGCTCGCACCTGGACTGTATCCGGGCCTATCAGCGAAGGCCAGTCGTCGAACAAGCGTAACATTGATGGAGAGCACAGCACTACCGCCGGCCCGTCAGCATCCCTACTCAGGACGCAGGGCCGTGCTGGCAACCAAACACGGGAAAGAGCTGCAGATTGCGCGCCCCTTGCATACAGCCATCGGCCTGGAGATCAGTGTCCCTCCAACGATCGATACTGATCAGCTCGGCACTTTCACGGGGGAAGTGCCCCGTCTGGGATCTCCGGCCGAGGTGGTGCTTCAGAAGGCACGCCTGGGTATGGAGCTAACTGGTCTCCCGCTCGGGCTCGCTAACGAAGGCAGCTTCGGTCCACACCCGGCACTTCCTCTGCTGGTCGCCGATACTGAACTGCTGCTCTTCGTCGATGACGAGCGGGGCATCAAAGTGCAGGAGCAACTGGTAAGCGAGCACGTGGTGGCAGCACAGACTACCACGCGCTCGCCCGCCAATCTGGAAGATTTCCTGGTGCGAGCCCACTTTCCCTCGCATGGTCTGATTGTTCGACCAAACATGCAACTTCCAAACGGCCTGATTGTGAAAGGGATTACGGACAATGAGACGCTGGCAAAGGCAATCGCCCATTGTGCAACTCACTCATCTGACGGACTCGCGCTGGTGGAAAGCGATCTGCGCGCGCACATGAATCCCACGCGGCGCAAAGTACTACGCCACCTCGCCGTCCGGCTAGCACGTCGACTCGCCCACCTTTGTCCACACTGTGGCACGCCCGGCTGGGGTCTGGTTGGGGTCGTGCGCGACCTCCCCTGCGAGTGGTGCGGTACACCAACCGATCTCGTGAGCGAAGAGATTATTGGTTGTCCATCCTGCACCTATCAAGAGCGCTTGCCGCGAGCTGATGGCCTCCGTTATGCCTCTCCTGGTGAGTGCGCCTGGTGTAATCCTTAACTGATTTATATAGTATACTGCATCATTCGGTTTCACAAGGATTACCATGCCCCTTGCTGATTCTTTTACAATCTATAATAATAAAAGCAAACAGGACAATCGTAATGACTCAACCGCAAATGGTGTAGCACGAAAGAAAGGTCTTCTGTCGGAGGGAGAAACTACATGTCAAAGCCAGAATGGACCTTTTTAACGAATCACGCGCAGGTCTTTCTTTGCGTGGCGAGCAATAATCACCTGACAACGAGAGAGATTTCGGTGGTGGTTGGCATTACTGAACGTGCTGTACAGCGCATCTTAAGCGATCTGGAAGAAGAGGGCTATATTCAGCGCGTTCGTGAGGGTCGCAGCAATCGTTACTACGTTCATCTCGATCGGCCTCTACGTCATCCTGCTCAGCAGGGTCAGCAGGTGCATGATCTGCTGGCCCTGCTCCTCAAAGAGACGCCTCAAGAGCAGGAAAGCAATACATTCTAAAGTGAGAAAACTGTTTTTCCCAACTTATACTCATTCTACTCTAAAGTGATGGCGAACGTCACACAATACATCTTCCGCTATGACTGTGATTGTTATATGACTGTGATTGTTAGTTATATGACTGTAATTGTTAAAGGAGGAACTCGTCTATTATGGCTATGAGCCCAGCACAGATGTTGCAAGAATTAGAGTCTTTAAAGCATAGTACGCGAATTGGTCGGGTGATTGAACTTGGGCGTCAGGCTGGTACCGAGACGAATGCGGCTCGCATTATTGCAGAGTGGGAACGCGGTGGGTATTATGAGCGGTGGCTGGCGCTCTATTCTTGTTTTGGGAGCCGTGATGGAGCGCATGTGCTGCGGGCCTTTGCAGACTCTTCTCGCACGATTCGGGGGCTGGCCTGGAAGTTGAGTGCGCTCTTGTGTGATGATATGCAATTACAAACTGCGCTGACTCTCGTACCCACCAGTCAACAGGCAGATCTTCTGAGGAGGCTTTACAAGAGGAAGCGTTTTGCACCTATCGATACATTTCTGCATACGCTGGTTGCTCAAGGAGAGATGACGCGCCTGCCCGGTTTCTTGGGCTTTGGCTCTGCACCGGTTGTCACTCAGTATATTGAGCAAGCTCTTCAGTATGCAGGGGCCAGCGACTTGAGCCGCTTAGCTCTTCTGCACCCCGAAATACTGCTTCCCTTCTTACAGGCACAGGTGGAGGCGGCGACGGAGCTTGAACCTGGTCTTATCTGGCGCGTTAATGCAGTTCTACCCGTTCTTGCAGAGACACATCCTGATGAGATCCTTGCTATCGTGACAACTCTCTCGCGTCACGTGCCTCTGGCACGGCTAGAATTGGATGCTCTTGTTGCCGAACGCCCCAACGAATTGGTGGATCTTGTGCTTGACCTGGGCGATAGAAGATATCTCAGCTTTAGTCCCTTTGTCCAGAAGTTGGATCTTGAGCACATTCTTCGGCTGATGGAGCGGCCGGATAATATGCTTCATGAGCCTGACTGGTGGATCTGCTATATACCTGTAGAACAACGCGCTGTGATCTATGCACGTTATGCCAGAGGTTGGTATGATGCGGATGGATGTTTAGCTCCATCTATAGTAGCGGCCTTGCCGCGTGAGCAGCGCTATCAAGAGGCTCGCCGGCATATGCTCCTGCCCGCCCTGGTCACACGTCCACTGCAACGCCTCCCTTATGCAGCCTACTTGCCCTGGGATGAGGCGGTTGCGACTCTGACTCCATTTATAAAAAATCCTGATCCTGAATTGCGCGCCCTGGCACTTAAGACGTTGATGGGCGTCGTACGCTTCCACCGCGATAAGCTCTCCGACGCTTTGACGATGGTCCATGCTCGCCGCAACGAACAAGATCCTGTACGCAACGCTATGCTGACAGGCCTGGCCAGCCTTCCTCCCAGCTGCTGGCAGCCTGATCATTTAGATAGTTTGGCGCAAATTATCAGTGAGGCTCTCGACGCCGCCGATCTCTCATCCATGACGGCGCACGCTATAGGCAAGTTGGTCTTTCTGCTGCTCCCAATCTATCCTGACTGGGGAGCCGGCCAGCTCGTTGAGTTGGCAAAACAACATGGACGCCTGAGTGGTCATAATATCGCGCAACATTTATCAGACGCCGATGTGCAGCGCCTTGCACCTGTTCTCCTTCCCATACTACACGATTGGCGCGAACGCGAACGCCAGATGGAGATTTTCGCGGTCGCGTCCGCCCTGGGCAAACGACTAGAAGTGTTTGATGGCCTCATCGATATTCTCCGCTATGCCGTGGAGACCTGGAGGGGGTCTGCGGAAATCGCTTTAGAGTATATTGCGCGCAACAAATACGAACTTCTACATACGCTCATACCTGAGCTGATCGCGAAAGACAAAAGCTGGGTCACACGTCGTCGTGTTTATACCTATCTTCACCGTCATCGACAGGATCTGATCACTCCATTTCTTGGGCAGGAAGCTTACAGCGGTTGGTTTAGCACAGGCCTGACCTACTTCGTGTTGCCGCTCACTACCGGCTTCCACCGCTGGACACCCGGGCAGCAACGTATCTTTGCCAACACGCTTACATCTATTACCATGGATACGAAGCGCGATAATCCAGCCCTCTTCTTCGTCATCCATCAATTGTCGGCTTTACCCGCTGTCCCTCCAACACGCTTGATAGAGCTGGCCTCTGAGGAACGCCTGGCTATTCGCGATACGGCCTTGCGTGCATTGGGTCGCCTCGACGATATAGGGCAGGGTTTGCCGACCTTACTGGACGCTCTTAACGATGATCGGGCGAGGATTGCAATCTATGTACTACGGCGGGCACTGCGCGAAATGTCCGAACGACAGGCCATTTCGCTATTGCGAGATGTTCCTGTTCAGCGCGTTACGGTTGCCAAAGAGGTCATTCGTTTGCTTGGCGAGTTGGCATCAGACGAGGCCTATCGTCTGCTCCTCGCCATGTACAGCAGGGAAGATCTGCACCGCGATGCAAGGGTTGCACTGCTGCGCGCATTGTGGACACACCTGGAAGATGACGAGAGCTGGAACATTATGGAGAGCGCGGCTCAATCCTCCGACCCGGCAATAGCCAAAAGTGTTGCGCGTATTCCCTCAGATCGTCTCTCCTCTCCGGCAAAAAAACGCTTACTAGCTGCGCTGGCACTTTTATTGCAGCATGCTGAGCCGGAGGTACGCCTGGCAGCACTTGAACGCTGCATAGCTCTGCCTGTTACCGATACTAAAAAAGTGCTCTTTCCAGGCATTTTAGCCGCGCTGACCTCGCGCCTGCCAGATGAGCAACAGGCAGCGGCACAAGCAACCTTCGCAACATATACGGGAAAATACGCGTCAGCCATCAGTCAGGCGATTACAACATTGCTGCCAAGACGCAAAGCTTTACAGGATACAGTTCTCCACTTGCAGCAAGTACTCCTGGCAAACAAAAGACTGCATATGCCCACAGCCTATGCAGTATTAGACGTGCTGGAGCAGGACGTGCTGGCGATGCGACTCAGCATACTCATTGCGGTTACTGCGCTGCCAGTTGAAGAGCTAATAGCTTACTTTACTCGCTTAGTGGCTGATAATACATTGCATGCCGGCCTGCTAGCCTACGCGTGCACAATGCTCGAAAACTCGCAGAGCCGCACCAAGCCGGCAGACTTCGCCCGTCTGGAGAATGCCTTCAGGACTAATCCTGACGAACGTCTCCGCCGCCTGGCCTTTGCCGCACTTCTAGGCCTGGCCCGCACAGCCCAGGGCTGGACCCAGGAGCGCCTGACCTTACAGCAACAGTACCGCAGCGACCCATCACCGCTCGTGGCCGAGGTTGCCCTTTTTACCGTCTCACCTCTCGACAACGATGGATAACGAACGGAGCATGTTGCCAGGGAGGAGAGGTGAGAACAGGTGACAAAGAGATGCAGCCTCGCCGGGTCTCCCTTGCCTCTGCGAAGCAGAGCGTGCTGATTGGATCAGCCACAGCCACGCTTTCGCACTGCGTGTGTTGCCTCCCTCCTACAAGGCTCGTGGCACATGCGTCCACCATTTCTGTGGAAGAGGGCGCACTGCGATTGAGCGATGCGTGGGGTTGGCTGAACA
>CAXTXB010000047.1:0-2688 GCA_964247965.1 uncultured Dictyobacter sp.
AAAAAAGAAGGCGTCCAACTGATTTAGTTGGAGTTGGTGCCGCCAGGGATGGTCGCTACGCGGGCCTCTCAGGCTGGGGTCAGATAGCTTCGTGCTCTGTAAGAAGATCGACCAGCCACTGCTCGTCGTGGATGGGCACGCCGGCCTTTTGAGCTTTGGTTAGCTTCGAGCCTGGATCTTCACCGACAATCAGATGGCTTAAGCTCTTGCTGACACCTGTGACAATTTTGCCTCCCAGGCGTGTAATGGCGCCCTCTGCTGCCAGACGGGTCATTGTATTGAGGCGGCCGGTGAGCAAGAAGGACTGGCCTGATAGAGGGCCGGTGTGGTCGGATTGGGCCTCTTCCATCGTAACCCCTGCTTCGCGCAGGCGTTCGATCAATGCCAGGTTGTCGGGGTCCTGGAACCAGTTGTACAGGCTTTGACCAATTTCGGGTCCAATGCCGGGTACGTTGGTAATCTCTTCCGCGCTGGCTTGAATGATGCTATCGATGTTTCCAAAGGCACCGGAGATAAGTTGAGCAGATTTTTCGCCCATGTAGCGGATATTGAGCGCGAAGAGCAGGCGCGAGAGCGAGCGATGCTTGCTGGCCTCGATGGCTTTGAGCATATTGTCCGCGCTTTTCTGCTTCACGCCTTCAAGGGCAAGCAGTTGTTCCTCTGTAAGCTGATAGAAATCGGCGACGCTTTTAATGTAACCGGCATTGACTAGCTGTTCACACATCTTCTCGCCGATCGAGTCTATATCCATCGCCCCTCTTGAGACAAAATGAATCACACCCTGCACAATGCGCTCGGGACATTGTTTATTGGGGCAATAGGCCATTGCCTGATCGGCAACGCGCTCAATAGGAGTATTACAGAACGGGCAACGCTCAGGAAGTTGATAGACCTGCTCCTCTCCTGTCCGGCGTTCAAGCACAGGCTTCACCACCTGCGGAATCACCTCGCCCGCACGCTGGACCAGAACCCAGTCGCCGATGCGCAGGTCCTTGCGCTGAATATCCCCTTCATTGTGAAGGGAGGCTCGTGACACCGTGACGCCGCGAATATTGATGGGTTCCAGGACCGCCCATGGATTGACCGAGCCCGTGCGCCCGATATTTACACGAATATCTAGCAGCTTCGTCGCCACCTGAATGGGAGGGTATTTAAAGGCGATGGCCCAACGCGGATCGCGTGCGACCGTACCCAGTTCCTCTTGATGTGCGAGATCATTGATCTTGATAACAACGCCATCGATCTCGTAGGGCAGGTTGAAGCGTTCTTTTTCCCATTTATTGCAATATTCAAGCACCTCGTCCAGGTTCTGGGCCAGTTGGATGTGAGGGTTGACCGGGAAGCCCCAATCGCGTATGAGTTGTAAGGCCTCCCAGTGGCTTGCCAGGGGCAGGCCCTGAACATAGCCAATCTGGTAGCCAAAGAAATTGAGATTGCGCGTCGCAGTATTGCGTGGATCTTTCTGGCGGAGGGAGCCGGCGGCGGCATTGCGCGGATTGGCGAAGAGATGTGAAGCGGACATTTCCTCATTAAGCTGTTCAAAGCTCTTGATCGGCATATAAATTTCGCCACGCACCTCAACCTTGGAAGGGATAGCGCCACCGCGAAGTTTTTGTGGAATCGCATGGATGGTACGCACATTGGCGGTCCAATCCTCGCCGATCAGACCATCGCCGCGGCTGGCACCAATAGTAAGTCGCCCCTGCTCGTATGTCAGAGCCATGGCCAGGCCATCAATTTTCAGCTCACAGACGTAAGTGAACGTTGCATTCGGCAGAATACTCTGAGCGCGCTTATACCAGGCTTGCAGTTCTTGCTCATTGCGTGCGTTTGCCAGGCTCAACATTGGGAGTGGATGAGGATGTTGTGCCACGTCCTGCACTGGAGCGCCGACACGCTGCGTTGGTGAATCTGGCGTTTGCAATTCTGGATGTTCGCGCTCAATACGCTGGAGTTCTAGCAGCAGTTGATCATATTCAGCATCGGTCAGCACTGGATTATCATTAACGTAGTATTGATAATTGGCCTCCTCGATTTGATGCCGCAGCACTGCTGCCCGCTCTGTAAGTTCCTCCTCCTCACTACCCCTTAACTGTCCCAATGCTGAATCGGCGTCTGTTTCTGAATAGTGAAGCTCGTCCTGTTCCTGATGAACATCTGACATACTGTACTCCTCTGCCAAAAAGTCTTTTCTATCGTACTATCTTCTTCTTTTTAGTATGCCTCAAAGTGGAAGTTAGTACGCCTCGTAATGAAAAACCTCGGCGGCACCCTCGGTTAATCCATTGATATGGCTACGCCACTGTACGAAGAGCGGGCCATTGCGGAAATCTTTCAAGTGGGCATCCAACGACGTCCAATTTACGCTCAACAGATAGCGACCAGGCTTCTCAACACAACGGGTCGAATTAGCAGAGACACACTCAGGATGCTGACGAATCGTCTCAAGTCCCTGAATCATAGCCTGACCTAATGCTTCCTCCTTGCCAGGAATGGCAGTGAAGATAGCTACCTCTGTAACCATAAGAAAACTCCTTCTGTCTAACCCAGGGCTACAAGCTCCTATGGAATAGAAAAAACGTCGTGTAATACATCTGTAGCCCCGGCTGAAGTTGCAAATCACTTCACAGATTATCGTACCATGCATAGTAAGATCCTGTCCATTAAGAAGAGCGTCCGACCTAATGA
>CAXTXB010000047.1:2698-8252 GCA_964247965.1 uncultured Dictyobacter sp.
AAAACTAACTCGCGCTCTTTCTTCCTGCTGCTTGCCCTCCCCCCCCTAAAAAAAAAAAAAAAAAAAAACACCACGTTTATCATTTTTCAAAAGTTTGGAATGACTCATTAGGGTCAACAGAGACTATGCAGTATGAGAATCGCCCCAATCCTGTTGAAATGTCTGATGCAAAGTTGTAAGAACGCTCTGGTCAGAGACCACGATGCCAAGCTCCCGATTTCTATTAAGCGAGGCCGTAGAGATATTTTCCGAGCCCACGAAAGCCTTTTGTCCATCCACAATAATAATCTTGGCATGCATATAAAGACGTGGGTCTACCTTCACTTGGACGCCACCCTGGCGAATAGCGACGATACCATCGTTATTAGGATCGCTAGATCCATTACCTGGCACGGGTAGGATAACCTGAACCTGAACTCCGCGCCTGGCTGCTTGGGTCAGTGCCTGTTCGACCTCGCTATCCTGCATCTCTTCCGCCTCAATTGCCAGGGACTTGCGTGCGCCGTTGATCAACGCTAGAAACACATTGCGAGAGTTCAACGGGCTCACAACGAGGTTAGGATCATCGACTTGCTGGATATAAGAGTGATTCCAGTCAGAATTAAAGATTGCAATGACCGCACGTACATCCTGGGGATTAACATCAACAATGCCATATTCACGGTTTAGCGTCGTCTTGCTTACCCCCAGGGCTGAGAGAGTAAAGTTGCTCGTCATAATATAAGCTGTATTTTCATCGATTACCATGCCCTTTTCATGGGTAAGCGAAAAGTTTGGACTCGTTGCCTGCGCTTGCACGCCAGCCGCCTTCAACTTATCCAGCGTCTCCGTTGGCGAGACAGCTCCACTACCGTAAGGATGAGTCTCCAACATCACGCGTACCGTAACATTGTGCTGAGCCGCTTCCTCAAGGGCACGAATAATCCTGGTGTCAGTCAGCAGATACATCTCTAGCAAGACAGACTTTTTAGCGCCATTAATAGCATCAATAATCACCGCATCGCCAGCATCTGGCTCCACAAAAACCCTGACATTCTGTGCTCCGTTTGCCGAAGTAGCGTTATTCGAGCTGTTCGGATTGTTTTGTGAAGTTGTAGGTGCAGTATTGTTTGCTGTGCTACATGCTGTAAGAAATAGGCATAGAATGATAAAGATAAAAAAGCATTGTGAACGAAAAGTAGAGTGCATGCATACCTGCCCTTCCCTGATGTTAGCCGTTAGATATGAACGAATATTAGTTTGAGACGAGCCACCACCCCAATTCGCTTGATCGTGACATGACCGCGAGGAATTGTCGCTACTTACATGCACCTTTCGAGGTAGGCATTCTTGTTTAATGAAGCTGTGATGTGACATATAAATTTGCATTCCCTTCAACTTCTTCAACTGTTATGCAACCATTCAACGATTGCCATAGACTCCTATATAAATTAACGAAAGAAGTACGCATTCAGGGTGAAAAAAGACTCCTAATTCTAAGTAGAATCAGGAGTCGGTATCCAGGATGAGTAGCTATAGAGAGGGAAATGAGCTAAGGATGTAAAAACACATAGAGTGGTGCAAGGACCAGGGTGATAGTACTCAATAGCTTAATAAGCACATGGAGCGAAGGGCCGGCCGTATCTTTGAAAGGATCACCCACCGTATCACCTACCACACTGGCCTTGTGAGCTTCACTCTTCTTCCCCAGCACCGTCCCGTTCATATCCAGGCGATCGACCATCTCACCCGCCGTATTGACACGTAAGTAGCCGGCCTCGATATATTTCTTTGCATTATCCCACGCACCACCGCCATTATTAAGGACCAGCGCCAGCACAATACCACCCATCGTCCCCACCATAAGAAAGCCCGCCTCCGCCTGGGGTCCAAGCAGCACGCCAATAATGATAGGAGTCAAAACGGCCACCGCACCAGGCAAAACCATCGCTCTAAGAGCGCCGCGTGTACTGATGTCAACACAACGGGCATAGTCAGGATCGACACGATCTTCCACACGCTCAGCCATAATCTTGGGATTCTCGCGGAACTGCCGGCGCACCTCTTCGATCATACGTGTCGCCGCCGCACCCACAGCACGAATGGCCAGGGCGCTAAAAAAGAAGACCAGGGTAAGACCAATCAAAGCCGCGATAAACACCAGAATATTCGCCAGGTCTACGCTATAGACCCCAGGCTGATGCCTATAGCTATAGAGCACATCCAGGTAAGCGCTGAAGAGCAAGAAAGCAGCCAGAGCCGCGGACCCGATGCCATAGCCCTTCGTCAAAGCCTTCGTCGTATTGCCCACGCCGTCCAACGCGTCCGTAATATCGCGTACATCTTCAGCCCCGCCTCCCATCTCAGTGATACCTCCGGCATTATCCGTAATTGGGCCGAAGGTATCCATAGCCAGAATGTAAGCACAACTCATCAACATTCCCATCGTCGCCACCGCCGTCCCGAAGATGCCGCCCACATTAATCACTCCAGGATTGATAGTTCGATCGATAGGGATAGAAACCTGGCTACCGAGCAAGAACGAGAGGCCCAGGGCCACGCAGATCGCCAGAACAGGTAGGGCAACGCACTCGAAGGCAACCGCCATACCAGTAATAATAGTAGTAGCAGGCCCTGTCAGCGTCGAACGAGCAATCTCGCGCACGGGACGCCATGTACCAGCCGTGTAGTACTGTGTTATATACACAAAGGCGATACTCAAAAGGATGCCAACCGTGCCGGCCAATCCAAACCAGACCCAGGCAGGAAGACCATTGGAAGTTAGGTTGTTGCCATTCAGAAGAAGGAAACTAGCGAAGAAGACACCAATAATCGAGATACCACAGGTAATGAAGTAACCGATATTGAGCTGGGCCATCGCTATCTCACCAGGATCGCGACCAGCCGCCTTATCCGGCTCAACCACCACTGAGGGGCGGATGTAGAGCAGACCAATCGCGGATGCAATCAGACCGAATGCGCGCACAACCAGCGGAAAGAGAATCCAGCCAGGATTCTTCGTTGCCAGGTAGAGTGACACGCCAAGGATCATCGCGCCGATATTCTCAGCCGCAGTAGACTCAAAGAGATCCGCACCACGGCCCGCGCAGTCCCCAACATTATCACCAACCAGGTCAGCGATAACAGCAGGATTGCGAGGGTCATCTTCAGGGATATTCGCCTCCACCTTGCCCACCAGGTCAGCACCTACATCGGCTGCCTTCGTAAAGATACCTCCGCCAAGCTGAGCAAAGAGGGCCACAAAGCTGGCCCCGAAGCCAAAGCCAACGATGAGTGACGGAACCTTCTCAATGCCATTGCCAACACTGTAGAGTAGAAAGATCAGCGAGACGCCCAGCAAAGAGAGGGCAACCACCAGGAAGCCAGAGACCGCTCCACCGCGCAGCGAAACCATCAGCGCCTCACCCAGACTGCGCGTAGCCGCACTGGCCGTACGGCTATTAGATTTCACCGCCACATACATACCGATATAGCCTGCAACACCGGAGCACAAAGCACCTATTAAGAACGCTACAGCAGTGCGCCACGCCAGATCAAGCTTTGTCGCATCACTACCGTTGCTAAGGATATAGAGGACTGCTGCAACAATGATGGCGGCAAAGATAGCCAGGGTAGCAATAGTTCTATACTGACGATTGAGGAATGCCATAGCCCCCTGGAAGATGGCCCCGGCAACCTTTTGCATAGCGGGAGTACCAGTGTCCTTGCGCAGAACATAGCTCGCCAGATACGCGGCAAAGAGGACAGCAAGCAGGCCAACGACAATTGGAACCCAGATGTAAATGCTCACGATAAAAGATCCTCCTTAAGTCAACAGGTCACTAAGAAGATTGGATGCGTATCACCATTGAACGCAAACACGTCGTGATTGAACTGTGAAAGAAGCATGAAGGGGGATTGTAATACGGAGCCTGAATACAATGAACTTTACTACACGTCAGCGTGTTGATCAAAGATTCGTTAGCAGGCATTCCAATATACAAGGAGAATCTGAATCGTATTTCAGTTTAACATAGCAATTCTTCTATGACAAGGGGAAGAGCATTCTATCTCGCACGTGTTATCTCAGCACTAATAGCCTCGACGCGCGGAAGCAAAGGAACTACTTGCTTCTTACGAGAGACCAGGCCCTCAACCGTAACTGAATGACCATTAGACTCAAGGGGAGCGCCGAAGGCTTCTGCGACAGCCAGTTCTGCCCCATAGATCAGCAAATGACAACGAAGATTAATGATATCAACGATCATAAACATGAATGAAGTATAACTACGCTCATGCACCATAGTGCTCATCGTTGTTAACAATTCAGGCACTCGCTTCTCGATCATAGCAGGGCTGGCCGTCTCAACCGTCCCCACTGCAAACCTGGTATCGCGCACAGTAAATTCTTTAAAGTCTGAAGTAATAAGAGCTTCCGCAGGTTTCTCAGCCAGATCACGGGCAGCTTCAGCGAAGATAGCGTGGCCGTACTCTTCGATGTTTTCACCGGAGATAGCAGCAAGTTCGGTTGCTACACGCTCATCACGCGGAGTACAGGTGGGTGAACGGAGAATCAGCGTATCATAAAGCAGCCCGGCCAGCAGCAAGCCAGCTACCTCACGTGGAATTGGTACGTCTGATTCATGATAGAGGCCAGCAATAATAGTTCCAGTACAGCCCACAGGGTCGGCACGGAACATAATAGGCTTACTCGTATGAACATCAGCAATGCGGTGATGGTCCAGGATACCCAGTAGCTCCGCCTCGTCTATGCCATCTACCGCCTGTGACTGCTCATTGTGATCCACTAGAAACACTCGTTTGGGGCGAGCCTTGATCAGATCAGTTCGTGAGATGTAGCCTACCAGCCTCCCCTCATTGTCAACGACCGGCATAGAGCGTAAACGGCCCAGGGAGGGCTGTACATCACTCATATGATCTTCGGGGTGACAGAAAGTAAACTCACGATTCATAATATCTTGTGTATTAATACTTAGATTAATCAAACGAACCGCAGTAAAAGTGTGATGGCCGGTACTGATCACCATCACTCCCTGAGATTTGGCCGCAGTCAGAGTACGTTCAGAGACTAATAGATCACCAGTGATTACCAGTGCCGCCGCCCCCCTCTCCATAGCCGTCAACTGCGCATCCTCGCGATCCCCCAGCACGACCAGGCAACCTGGCTCAATATAGTCGGCCATCGTCTCAGCTTCCATCGCACCCACCAGGACGCGGTTCCCAAGGGTTCGTCGTCCCTCAACCAGGATACGACCCTTCAAAACACGCACCAGATTATCACGATTTAACGGAATGCGATTCACCGCCTGAGGATCAAGATCCATAAAGAAGAGCTTCGCGAAATCAGCGTGCGCAATCATGCCATGCACTCTATTTTCATGATCAACCACCGGCATAGAGCCGCGATTATGCTCCTGTAGAAGTTGTCCAGCCTCAAGAAGAGGCTGATCGACGTAGGCCGAAATGACGCCACGGCGCATAACATCACGAACCTGCAGGTAGACATCTTCAATCGCCTCGGGAGCTTCAACCTCGTAGCGATCGAGGACAAAAC
>CAXTXB010000047.1:8262-18037 GCA_964247965.1 uncultured Dictyobacter sp.
ACGTATCTCAGGTTTTAACTCACCGTGTCGAGCCGGAATAGCCTGCTCCTCCCCCTTCAGTTGCAACAGACGTGCATACGCATAGGCAGAAGCGACAGAATCCATGTCAGAATTTTTGTGTCCGATTACATAAACAGGTCGTGCCATAATCTCTATCTCTCCACCCGAAGGTCAAAGTGTCAAATCTTTTTGTCATCCATTCTACCACAGAAAATCTCGACCGATGCAGATTGTTTGTAAATGTACCTCGAAAGCTTCAGCTTCTATAGAAGCAACACAATTCTGGGTACTAGCCTTTTTTCCTCATATTTGCAAATAAAAAAGCTTATCATGATACACTATACTTAGTAACGAGAGTGTCAGAGGAAAATAATGCGAAAACTCAAAGTGCTGATAGAAGGAAGCGCGCCCAACTCTGTTCGCCTTGTGGAAGTAGTGACAACTGTCCCAGTCGCAACCCTCATACCAGCATTGATGGAAGCGATGCAACTGCCACAAAGCGATCTCTTTGGGAAACACCTGGCCTACCAGCTGCGCTTTGCTAAAGACGGACGAGTCATCTCAATGGAGAGCACATTAGCAGAAGCTGGAGTCACGCTGGGGGCACGGCTGATTTTAGATTCATTTGAAAACGATAATAATGAGAATAACGATAGGACTTTTCTCCCTCCTTCTGTTCAGCAGCAGGCTGAGCAAACTGTACCAGATGTGAATGCAGACATCTCTACAGCTATAACCCTGGCAGATCCTGCACAATTTTCAGACCCTCAGTACGCTCAAGAGTCACAACTTTCAGATCCCCAATACGCTCAAGAGCCGCAATATCCGGTATGTCTACAGCGCAGGAACACCTCTGGCCTGTACAACACCATGGAGAATAAAAGGCCCGCAATAATTGAGAAGGGAAGACGAGGTCCATCGCGACGTACTTTTCTTTTCGCCGCTGGTGCCGTCTGTGGTCTGGGAGGGATTGGATTGTGTTATGCCGCATACCGTACGGTTATAGACAGTGAAATAAAAAGTGTGATTGCGAAAAAGCCGCCCGCAACCGTGCTTCATTCGAACGCAGTTCGGAATGTACAAAGTCAAAGGAAGCCTGGTCTGCCAACGACGGCCAAACTACAATTTACCTTTACAAAGCATCACGATAACGTTAGAATCGTTGCCTGGTCGCCAGATGGAAAGCTTCTGGCAAGCTGCTCAGATGACAAGCACGCCTTTCTATGGACAGCGAATGGCACCAGTGGCACCGTATTGCAAGATATTCTGCACCCCGCAGGAGTAAGAGCACTGGCCTGGTCACCAGATGGTCAAAGATTTGTTACTGGCGCAAATAACGAAGTATCATTTTTCAACGTGCAAACGGGAGCAAGACTGGCTCATTCCACGCATCGGCATACCCAGATCGTAACGAGCCTGGCGTGGACCCCACAAAACCAGATGCAGGTAGTCTCTGGAGGCGCGGATAAACAGGCTATTGTGTGGGATACCAAAACGTACAGCTCTCTCACCAGGTACAAACAGCACGACGCCGGTATAGATGTAGTATCGTGGTCAGCTAATGGGCAAGTGGTAGCCAGCTCATCTGACAATGGGGTCGTGCGCATCTGGAACGCGGCAGATGGAAAAGATGTGCACGGCTATTATCAGGACGCTGGAAAAGCGATGCGCGCCATGGCCTTCGCCCCCGGTAGAATGCAGCTTGCCGTTGGAGGCGATGATGGAATCGTGCGCATCTGGAACGCATCGACATGTAAGAATGATGGTCAACGCTGCACAGACGAACCGCAAAGGCTACATGTCGCGCAAGCCCCTATTCGCACGCTGGCCTGGTCGCCCAACGGACTTCTGCTGGCTGTAGGTGGCAATGATGGTACTTTTTCCGTCTGGAATCTACAGCAAGCTAAGCAGGCATTATTGTCCATCAAGCAAAATACCATTGTACGCAGCCTCGCCTGGTCCCCAGACGGCAAGCAGCTCGCCAGTGGATATGGAACAAATGTTAGCATATGGAGCTTACAATAAAGCCTGGCGCGAGACAGTACATCTTATGAGTTATTACTCTTCAATAAATTGAATGAGTGTAAACATATCATCAAGAGCACGTGCCGACACTGGATGTGTGTTACGCGGTACATTAGCCAGAGCTGTGTGGGCAAGCTGGCACTGCTGCCTTAAAAACTCGCGACAGTACGCCAGGGTGTTTGTGCGAGAAAAAATAGTCATTACCTGCTCCACCTGAGCGTCCGTAATTAAAGGCATGGGCTGTGAATGAGCATAAATTCCCTTCAGTGTCTGCGCGTCTTCTGGATTGGCATGCTCCAGGGCATGCAAGATAGGAAGACTCTTTTTACGTCGATAGACATCGCCTGCTTGTGTTTTGCCTGATTCAGCCGTCGTGGCCCACACACCGAGCAGATCATCACGAACTTGAAATGCAATACCCAGAGCCTTACCAAAGTTTTTTAGACATGCAATAGTCTCAGAGTCACGAGTGCCCAGGCGAGCGCCAAGCTCCGTTGCGCCCCCCATCAACGCGGCAGTCTTGCGACCTATCATATCTACATACATCGCAACAGAAATATCCAGACGCGTCTCAAAGTTAATGTCCAGGTATTGACCTTCTGCCACCGTAAGGATAGTACGGTCCAGAACCTCCGCCAGGCAAGCGGCCGTCGTTCCATCAACGCCGGCGTCTAACACCTCCCAGAGGACATGGCGGGCCAGGGCAAACATTCCATCGCCGGTATTAATAGCCTGTGGAATACCCCAAAGCTTCCAGAGCGTGGGCCGGTGGCGGCGCTCTACATCGCCATCTTCGATATCATCATGGATTAAAGTAAAGTTATGCATCAACTCTACTGATACTGCGGCTGGAAGGGCACGACGCAGATAGGAAGCGTCATGAGAAAGCGTTGCTGTATCTGCAAACTCCCATGCACCAGCAGCCTCGTAGGCGAGCAAGAGAAGCGTGGGACGAAAAAGCTTGCCTGGATTATTTTTTGTAGGCCGCAGATGCGCGTCAACCCATCCCAGGTGATACTGCATTTGTCCATAAAATTCATCAAGCTCTGATACGCCTGAATCACCAGCCGCTCTGCTGAGTGTAGATTGTAACGCATCGTTGATCAGGCGTTGATGGCGTAATAGTGTCGATTGTATAGATGATGACATGACCATGAATATACTGGCGGGAGGTGATAGAGCAAATGGTTGCGAATCACCTCATCTCCCTTCTTTCATCAAAATCGTTTTGTGCTCATATTCGGGAAACCTATGGATGCAGGTAGAAAAAAATGCCTGCGACCAGTGTTGCGACTGCTGTGGCGGCATATGCCAGACCTTTCACACCCCCGAAACGACCAAGGGGAGAGCAGAAATCGCAGTAGCGAATGATGTATTGATAGCGATGACCGCGCAAGCCCTCACGTGAGACAACCACGTCTTCTGTTTTGCGTTGTGTATGTAAATCGTCACAGATATAGTGGTCGCAGCCGTGACAGGTATATTCATCAACGAAATGTGATGTTTTTGAGACCGACCACTGATCGGGGTAGACTTGAGCACCGCAGACATAACAGACCTGGGTTTGCGCGAGCTTCATCTGCTGCTCGGCGCACGGCGAATGCTGTTGTTTCGGGAAATGTTGTTCGCAAAAGCTCATGTGGCAGTCAGGACAACGCCCCAGCGCCTCCTGATTACACTCATGGCAACGGCGCGCTGCCATCACATTCTGCACGTGATTTATAGGTTTCGTTGTATTTTTCATAGAAGTCTCTGATCCTCTAATAAGAAGTGCTTGATCATCCTTGAACTGGGTCTTGCTTAAAAGTAAAGATGTTTTAAAATGTCTTTACAGGTAAGTATATCAGGGTAGAAAACCTCTGGCAACAATTAAGAAGAGTGGCTCCATGACTTTTCGGAAATTCTTCTCTTAGGTTGACTTATAGTAGGTGTTATCGACAGGTTGATCGTCGTAAAAAGAAGGGATATGATAAAATCAATCACTCTGTTGCGAGTGGAGATAAGTACTATTAGAAGTGTTGGGGATTAGCTTATGTCATCTTCATTAGCGGCCACAGTATGGGCTGGGCATCGGCTCGAATGGGGCCAGCGCACGTATGTCATGGGTATCGTCAATGTCACGCCAGATTCATTCTCGGGAGATGGTCTTGGAGCCGAAGCAAAAACGGAGGAGAGCCTGGTGGAGCGCGCAATTGCGCAGGCCCAACGCTTTGTTACCGAAGGAGCGTTGATGATTGATATAGGGGGAGAATCGACGCGTCCGCATGCATCTGTTATTGAGGCTGAGCTAGAGCTAGCCAGGGTTGCGCCAGTCATCAAGGCGCTGCGAAAAGCGCTTCCCCCAGAGATCATTATCTCTATCGACACCTATAAGGCAGAAGTCGCGCGGCAAGCCCTTGAACTGGGAGCTGATATGATCAATGACATCTGGGCGTTGCGTCACGACCCGGCAATGGCAGAGGTGGCACAAAAGCACGGTGTGCCAGTGGTCTTAATGGCGAATATGCGTGGCTATCATAAGCGCGAGATTGTCAGTGATGTGTTGCGCTTTCTAAGCACTGCGATCGATTCAGCCCTCGCCGTTGGTATCGCCTGGGAACACATCATCATCGATCCTGGCATCGGGTTTGGCACCACGGCAGAAGAGAACTTAATCCTGTTGCGTCGCCTGGGAGAGTTGCGGGCGCTGGGTCGTCCTCTCTTGCTAGGAAACTCGCGAAAATCAACGATTGGACGCGTCCTGGGAGGGCTCCCCGTCTCCGAACGACTGGAGGGTACCGCAGCGAGCGTCGCGCTAGGTATCGCACAGGGAGCCGATATTGTACGGGTCCATGACGTACACGAAATGATGCGCGTCGTCAAGATGAGTGATGCCATCGTACGCGGAACATTTGAACTATCATAGAAACAGGCAAGAAGGTAAAAATCGTGAACTATAAAGAGGCCCTAGATTATATCTATAGCTTCACCGATTATGAACGCGGTGGAAAATACAAACGCGACCGCAATGAAAACATGCAGCGTGAGGCTGAGCTCTTGAGGCTGCTGGGGAATCCACACGAGCAGTATAGCAGTACGCTCATCGCAGGCACAAAAGGAAAGGGATCAACGGCCGCATACGTAGAACGCATCCTGCGCGAGGCTAATATACGCACCGGCCTCTACACCCAGCCAGACCTGCACACTTTTCGGGAACGGACGCGAGTAAACGGGCAGCTCATCACTGAAGCAGAAGTAGGCCAACTCATAGCAGATATCCAGCCAGCCGTAGAGCAGATCCAAGCCAGCAACCAATTTGGACCATTTATCACCTACGAAATCGGAACCGCCCTCGCGCTACTCTATTTTTATCGTCAACAGGTACAGCATGCAGTGCTTGAAGTAGGGCTGGGAGGACGGCTCGACGCAACCAATGTCACACACCCAATCGTATCTGTCATCACCTCAATCAGCTATGACCACATGAATATCCTGGGCGACACCCTCGCAAAAATCGCCACAGAAAAAGCAGGCATAATCAAGCCCGATGGCATCGTCGTCACCTCCGCCCAGGCTCCGGAAGCCCTACTGGCCATCGCCACCATAGCCAAACAACGCAACGCACGCATGGTACGTGTCGGCCCATCTGATCATGACCCCGCGCAAGCGGAAGTTGATAATGGGCAGCTACCGGCCGTAAGCTATCACTATCAGTCAGAAACGCAAAATGTAACCGGGCAGCGTTTCAGCATCAGCGCACCTGATCATCTTTACGCTAATCTTGAAACTCCGCTCATTGGGCTGCATCAACTAGAGAACGCCACAGTTGCCCTGGCCACATTGGAAGAGCTACGCAAGCAAGGCATCACCTGGGACGAAGCCGCGTTAAGAAAAGGAATGGTCAGCGTCCACTGGCCTGCGCGCATACAGATAGTAGGACACAACCCAACAATCATCGTAGATGGCGCACACAACAACGACTCGCTTGAAAAGCTCCTTGCCACTTTGCGCGCCACGTTTCCACTGCGGCGGCTCATCATCGTCCTGGGCGTAAATAAAGACAAAGACTTATTGAACATGATAAAGACGCTCGCAACGGTTGACAGCGTCATCCTCACACAAGCAAACAATCCGCGTGCCACAAGTATAGCCGAGCTACAGACGCTCTTTGCCAAACATGCCCCTGCGGTGGGAATCTATGGTGCTCAGGATAGCAACCACGCTATGGATCAAGCCATGAAATTAGCGGAGCGCGATGACTTGATCTGCGCCACCGGCTCACTCTATCTAGCGGGTGAAGCATTGCGCTGGGCAGCCGCCCATGGTGATGCGACAGCGGCGGCTGAGATAGAGGGCGGGGGGGCCGGTGAATTTTAAAAATTTTTTTTTATTTTTGCGCCCCCACGCCCTCTGAGAAGCTTTTATTTACCTTTTGCTAACTTTCCAGGCTAAATAGCTGATGGAGCAACTGAGTGGTAAAGACCAGAAATAATTCGCGGGGCACTGTTTTTCCTTTAGCTTGCTGGATTAATGCCTCTACGGCCTCAGGCGCGAAGAGGTTCGTTACCTGGATGGCGGCAGGAGAGAGGGTTTGCTGCAGCAGATCAGCATTCTCTGGAGCGGCAAACGATTTTGTGGGCATCGCGAGGGGTAGCTTCGTAGGTTTGAGGGGGATATCCGGTAGATATTGTTGTATAAGGGAAGCCAGAAGCGCATCTATAGCCTGCCCATGAGTGGCTAGTTGTAGCAAGCTTTCAGTTACAGGCGGAGCCAGATAAGGGGCGCGCACCACAAGACGTGCCTGAGTTCCTAACTGTTGCAAGGGACCGACCAGCAGATCAGGGAGACGCAGGTGAAGATCTAGATAGCGCGAGCGCAGCCGAGAGTCAGTAAGTTGAGCAGCGCTGCGAGCAAGCTTACGGGCATGAAGGCTTTCTTCCCAGGGCTCTTCCTGTTGAAGCGATTGCAAGGTATCCTGAGACCACAACTGAATCTTCTGCCGGCCCGGATAAGCCGTCATTGAATCGCCGTACCAGGCCAGGATGTGCTCGGATGCAGCATCATTAGTAAGCGAAGCAGCCGGCGCAGGATGGAAGAACATATTCGCCCCCAGCCCGCTCATAGCCACGCGCGCGCCCGTTTCAGCCGCCACCGTCTGTAACAACTGGTGAAGCGCCAATGAGCGTGTATCAACAGCGGGAGACTCTAGCGTTGCCAGGGTACTGGACCAGAAATCAAGCTGATCCACGCCAATCACAGCCAGGAAAGGACGCTCGCAAGCAGCAGCCACACGTTGCACATCCACCCATGCCTTCGCGTCCAAAGATTTCGTATAGCCGAGTGATGCAACAGGAAAGGGCGCGCTAGTTTGCTGTGCAGTAAACAACGTTGTCAGGGCGGAGGCGTGGCTGCCACCAGTCAGGACCACCAATTGGTCGTGAGGTGGAAGCTGGGCAGCGCAGGCATCTTTGAGAAGCCGGGCAAAATGGTCAGGATCATGTAGAGAGGGAGAGGAGAGAGAGGAAGCATCAAAATGATAATCGGTGGAATGGTTGAGCACAGTTTTTGCTCGCTGCCAGCGTAAAATAGAGCCAGCGGGCACGACCTGAACATCTTTAAAGATGGTCCAGGGCGCGGGTATGAAACCATAGCGTAAGAGGGCAGCAAGGGCAGGGAGGTGTAAACGGCGTGGAACACCGACCGCGAAAAGGGCCTTTACCTCGCTGGCAAAGAGGAGATTGCCCTGAGCGGGCCAATCTTCAATAAAGTAAAGTGGATGCACACCCGAAAGCGGGCGACGATAGACCAGAGTGCGGCGATCAGGAACCCAATCCAGCACTGGAGGTTCAGAACTCTGCTGCATCGCATAAGCCGTATCGGCATAAGTCAGCAGACCCGCCCCCGCCTGTATATTACGAGCCGGCGTACCCCCGTAGCGGCCAAGCACCTCGCCCATAGCCGTTAACGTCTGATCAATCGTCTCATGGGAAACCTGTTCCCCTGTAAGCCATCCCGCAAGTACTGGCATAGATATCCTTCACTATGGTCATAGAACCGGCGCAATCAGGCCGTTTTGTTATTGTCCGTCAATTATTGCGATCTTTGCGCCATGGAGCGTCCGAACGACGTATCCAGCGATTATGAAAGAAGATATAGTTATCCTCGCGATCGAAGAAATCGTTCGTCAGATCGCAGGTCTCCCACACTACCGTATTCTCGGGCTCCTGTAGTTTTTGGACCAGAGCATTGATAGTTATTGGGCCATCGCTCAAATCGATGCCAGGAAAAAGCTCCTCCGTCAGATCGCCTTCGCGTTCCACAGACTGCTCTCCTTGCATTCCACGCAGTATGTAATAAACATACATAGAATGTCGCCTTTCTATTCTTGAAATATTGCTAGTAGCGAACACCCCCATATGATATAATATCAGGGCTGCTGTGTCATCAAGAGAAAGCATTTTTAGCATATTTGTGTAATAGCGTGCCACAAGGCATATTGATGATCCACATTTGTAATGGTATATTTAGAAGTGCCGGTTGTATTACTAACAGCTTTACATGCCTTTGCCCAGAGTAATGAAAACGCCCGGTAAGGGCTACACCGGAAATACTCACGGAAAATATATTAGGAGCTTCGAATGATCATTATCCTGCTCACACTCTTCGTCATCGCCCTCACCATCATGTTTGCAGGATTACTACTCTCTCCCAGATCTCAAGCGCCCACTGAGCGAAAGATGTCGTATGTCGCGCGCGGTACTTCACGTGAGATGGCACGTGAAAGAGAGTTTCGCGCTGGCAGCCGAGTGTATCAAGCGAGTGAGCGTGAGTATGCAAAGAGAACTGTAACGACGCGCAGATATGTGATGGAGTTTGAGCCGCAGCGACCACAACGACCAAAACAGTTGCAGCCGCTGAAGCCGCTCAAGCGAATAAAGAAGATAGATGAGGGATGGTCGGGCATTGGAGCATTGCAGAATGTAAAGCAACTCTTTGCCCCACATTCAGATAAGCCAGTGTCCTGGTTGGGAATATGCATGATCCTGATAGCGCTCTTCGGAGTTGGCTTGATCGCACTGAGGCCCCTCTTCTCAGGATCAGGGGTTATAGCAACATTTTCATGGAACCAACCCTTTGCCCCGGCTCCTACGCCTGTAGCAAGTAAGTCGGGTCCATCTTTACAGGATCTGCTTGTAGGAACAACGGGCGCATCGAAAGCATTGTCTCGTGTCTATCAACTAGATCCGGGTCAGTATAGTTCATCGCAAGACTATGATACCTGGGCACCCTCAGCTTGTTCTGCCGCCTCAATGACTGAAGTGATAGATTCATATGGGCATAATTATCGAATTGCTGATATACTCAAGGTAGAGGCAGGACTGGGTCAGATCACACCGGAGCTAGGGCTATTGAGGCCGACTGGCATCGATACTACCGTCGAGAAATTTGGCTTTACAGCAGTACACCTCAATAATCCCTCACCCGACGATATCATTAACGTCGCAAATACAGGAAAACCCGTCATCGTTAGCTTCCCCCCCGATCGCTGGACTGGTGGTCACATACTTGTGCTCAGGGGCGGTCACGGCAATAACGTTTACTTAGCCGACTCATCACAGTTCAACATGACTATCGTTTCACGCGCCACATTTTTGAAGTATTGGGGCGGCTTTGCTGTCGTGGTGATACCGAATAAATAAGATCATGACTCTATCTAACCAGGAGTCATCCCAGGCTTTTGAGAAATGACAAAAACTGTGGTGTAGCTGCT
>CAXTXB010000048.1:0-8234 GCA_964247965.1 uncultured Dictyobacter sp.
ATGATGAACATTGTGTTTTACATGCTCCTTTTATTGCCAATGGCAATAAAAGGAGCATGTAAAACACAATGTTCATCATTTTTCAAAAGTTTGGGATGACCCATAAGCCACGTTCACCGGTAGGCCCGTTTTTGCAGACTCAATGGCGGCAAACATAAGCGCCAGAGTCTTCAGGTTATCACGGCCGGAGGTTTCGGGCGTCGAGTTGTTCTGCACAGCTTGAACAAATGCTGCCAGGCTGCCAGCACGGTCAATATCTGTCAGTTCAGGTACTTCGATATTGTTCACAGGCTTACCCAGCAGGCGCAAGGCGACATATTCTGGTTGGTCGCCACGACAGGACCAGATGATTTCACCCTTCTCGCCCTCCATATGCCAATCGCCGGTCCAGTTTGTCTGTGGCTCCATGCTAACCCAGCTACCACGATAGCTTACGACGGCTCCTCCATCAAAAGTGATCGTCATCGCACCAGATGCGGGCTCGACGTACTTACTCCAGGAAGGGTTCCATGTCTTACACATGACCTGAAGCGGCTCCTGACCAATAACCAGACGCATAAGATCAAAATGATGGATTGACATATCTACCAGTAGCGGCTCCCAGATTTTATAGTGACGGTGCTCCTCAAAAGGTCGAACGTTGTCGTAGCGTCGGAAATCGATATTCACAGTGCCGACATGCCCAATCTTTTGCTCCCGAACCAGCTGGGTGGCGGCTCTCACAACTGGAGCATAACGGTAGTTCTGGCTAATCATGAGCAGCTTCCCATGCTCTTCCGCCAGATTCACCAGCTCTTGCGCTTCTGTCACAGAAGGGGCGAACGGCTTTTCCAGCAGAACGTGCTTTCCAGCCTGCAGGGCAGCCCTGGCGCTTGGCACATGTCCTGGCAAGCTGGCCGTAATTAAGACGGCCTCTGCCCGTGTGGCGGTGAGCGCTTCTTCCAACGAGGTAAAGCAGCGCTCCTGCGGTAGATCCAGCTGCTGCTGGACCTGCTCCAGCGTCTTAGCATCTATCTCTACCCAGGCCACTGTCTCAACATTTTTGTTCTTTGCCACTATATTAGTAGCCCAACTACTGCCCCAGCCTCCTAAACCAACATGAATAATAGGTAATGCCATTTTAACTCTCTTTACATCTGAACGTGATAGATAGTACACAATGATAGGAGATCTTCTGAGAAGATCTTCAACAGAGCAGTGTAATCAAGTATAGCACTTGAATTCAATAGACCACCTAACGCGTAAAGGCCGCTGGTACGCCACCATCGACGGTGATCATACAGCCAGTGGTTTTTTCGGCCTTTGAGGATGCCAGGAAGGCGACAGATTGGGCGATATCATCAGGGAAGATATTTACTAGCAGCGTTGTGCGCTTGCGATAATATTCTTCTAGCTCTTCAGGTTTGATGCCGTATGCCTGGGCGCGCTCGTTGCGCCAGCGAGAATTCCAGATGGTTGAGCCTTGCAGAACGGCATCCGGCAGGACGGAGTTCACGCGAATGCCGTATTCTCCACCCTCGACGGCGATGCAGCGGGCCAGGTGGGCTTCTGCCGCTTTGGCGGTACTATAGGCAGAGGAGTTTTTTCCGGCGTAGATGGCGTTCTTTGAGGTGATAAAGACCATGCTTCCGCCGTTGCCCTGCTTCTTCATGATCTTGAAGCCTTCGCGTGCAACCAGGAAGTAGCCGGTGGCGAGGATGCTGACGTTGAAATCCCAGTCTTTGAGCGTTGTCTCGACGAAGGGACTGGCGGCGGCAATGCCGGCGTTGTTTACCAGGATATCAAGCCCACCGTACGTTAGGATAGTCTCGGCAAAGCTAGCGACGACGGCTTCCTCTTTTGTGACATCGACTTTCACCGCCAGCGCACGGCCCTCTCCATAGGTCTTGTTGAACTCCTGGGCGATTTTCTGAGCGCCCTCTATGTTGATATCAGTCAGGACGACGTGAGCGCCTTCGGCCAGCAAGCGTTGAGCGGTGGCGCTGCCGATACCACCAGCGCCGCCTGTGATCAGCGCGACCTTGCGCGAGAATTCTGCCTCGGGTGGTTGAAGAGTTAATTTGTAGAGTTCGAGCGGCCAGTACTCAATGGCATATGATTCCTGTGCATTGAGAGAGGTAAAGGTACCAAGTACGCTTGTTCCCTTCATGACAGCAATCGCTCGGTGATAGAGACCCTCGCTGACCTTGGCCATGAACCAGGATTTCCCGGTGTTAATCATGCCAATACCAGGAATCAAGATCACACGTGGGGCGGGCGTGGTCATTGCATCGCCTGCGCTTTTATTCTGCTCGAAATATTCTACGTATGCCTTTTTGTAGTCGATAATACCGCTCTTCAAGCGCTCGACCAGTCCAGCTACATCCTGCGCCTGCGGCTCCCATTCAATATAGAGAGGAACACGCTTGGTATGGACCAGGTGATCCGGACAGGCGGCTCCTATCTGTGAGAGGCGCTGCGCATCGGCGCTGTTCACAAAGCCCAGGATATCATCGCTATCATCGTAAGTTGTCAGCATACGCTGCTCCTGACTGACCTCGCCACGAATGATAGGCAAGACTTCTATAAGCAGGGCGCGGCGCTCTTCCGGAGTCAGCGACTGATATTTTTGACCACCAAATACAGGGTGAGATGCGGCCTGAGCCTCTATATAGCTTTGCACCTCGTTGATGAATGCAATTGTCTTATTATAACTTTCTTCGCCGGTATCTCCCCAGGTTACCAGACCATGTTTCTCCATCAATACCAGTTCAGCATTGGGATTTCCACGTACTGCGTCGGCAATCATCTTAGAGAGGCTAAAACCCGGACGAATATAGGGTACCCAGACAAAGCGGTTGCCGTAGATTTTTTCGGCCAGCGTCTGACCACCCTCGGTACAGCACAGGCTGATAATAGCATCGGGATGGGTATGATCAACATGTTTGAAGGGCAAAAACGCGTGCAGAAGTGTTTCTATTGAAGGACGTGGATGCTTGCTGTCTAACATACAGTGACCCAGGTAAGCCACCATATCTTCATCTGACATCTCGTTGCGCTCTAAAAGCGGGTGAATATCTTCGAGGTTGAGGGCGGTGAAATGTTTGGCCTGCATCGTTGCCAGATCAGAGCCACTGCCCTTCACCCACAACACCTCGACCTCACGGCCACGAAAGTCTTTTGCCGTCGTTTTGATTGATGTATTGCCGCCGCCCCAGTTTGCAACGGAACGGTCACTACCTAAAAGGTGCGACCGATAGACAAGCTCTTCAAGTGCATTCTGTGCTTGCGAAGCATCTTCTTTATTCCAGGCGTTTGCTACCACGTGAATCTCCCTTGCGAAAAATAACTAGCTGAGCATTTCCTTCTCATCATGCTACGGGTATCATATTTAACTATTTAGTTTCACTTAACTTCGTTTTATTTCTTTTTGCACCGCTAACTATCGTAACATAACATTTCGATTTCAAACACTACTCTATTGGTTAACACATTCTAAGCGTTTTTGTCAAGTAAGCGAAAAGTATGGGGTCAACTATTATTTAGAGAGCGCCGAAGCCGCGACACGTCATTAGAAGCGGAGTGGGGGACGAAGAGTATGACAGCATTGTCATACGCTAAGAGGATTTCACGAATGTCGCCGCTCGTTTTTACTCCATCTGTGTAAAACGAGAGCACATGATGTATAATCGACTGATAGTGTTCTTAGCAGCCAGGCGCATTATGCTAATGATAGAGCTTCATATAAGCGCCATTCTGGATTGAGGTCGATCTGGCCCAAATGCCGATCTCCTGCCGTTCCGGTGCGCAAGATGAGGCGTGAGTTTTTGCCATCGACCAGGAGCCAGCGGTCATGATGGTAGTCATAGGAACAATCTTGCAGCCAGGATGTGTTAACTGGCACCTCTACTTCGATCTTGCCCTGCAAGCCTTTAATATTGACCAGGAGTCCCCGACCACGAGCAGTGTCGGCAACCGTGATATACTCTTCGTTTAAGATGCGTACGGAGTGAGGATGATCCAGTCCATCTAGAACGGGCTGCCACGCTCCAGTTGCGCGATCGATAGCAATGATCATTCCCTGGTGGAAGAGTGTGGCCAGTACTGTACCGTTGGGCAGTTCGGCAACAGAATTGACGTGCGTCGTCTGGACAAGGGTTCCATATTTGACGCCACGATGATCGATAGTCTTATCTAAAATACGCGTCTCACCCGTAGGAGTCTGCCCAAAGCCATGCTCGGTTGCCCACCAAGTCCACAGCAGTTCACCTTCATCTGTAAATTCCAGAATACTATCCAGGCCCGTACTTGCAACCAGATAGCCCTGTCTACTACGAGAAAGCGAATGCAACATATTAAAATTGGGCAGGCTCACGGTCTCTTTAATTGTGGACAAATCAGAGGCAATCTTATGTACATCATAGATAGATGCTACCATAAAACCCTCGTCGGAGACGGCTATGCCGGCAGGCATAGAAAGTTCCGCACCCGCACGCATCTGCCCGTTTTCATCGAGCAGCGCCAGTAGCCCTCCCTGGTCTTCCTTTGGCTTCTGTAAGCTTCCCAACACAGTAAGAGGACACTCGGTCTGCTGCTTTTTCTGCTCAGACGTAGACCAGTGCTTCTTGAGCAACGAATGTTTGGTCGAGATACAGCTCAGGAGAAATTCCATGTGTTCACTCCTCACATATTTCTAGCTCTTTGATTGTCCATACCTGCGAAAAGGGTTGACATCGTGATACACTACTCTTATAGTAAAGATATCACTTAGTTGATAAACTATATCAACTAATCTGTAAATAAGCAAGGGACAAACGTCACACACTCAATGGTGCAAAGAGACTATACGAGGGCAAGTAGTAAAGTGCGTCCTTTTCTGCGCCCTACACATCTCACTGTAGTGAAAGCGACCTATCAAAAGGAGACGGCATGAGCACATCTGACCAGGAAAAGACCCCAATAGCGAAAAACCTCCTGGAATTGGGGGCAGGCGCAGGCAGCAAAGTTGAGCGGATCAAGATTACAAGTGACTACTTGCATGGGCAGATTGTAGAGGAACTCAGTCAAGACAGCCCTCGTTTTACAGAGGACCAGGTGCAGTTGATCAAGTTCCACGGCATGTACCAGCAAGAGGACCGGGATACCAGGCAGACGCGCAAGGCGAGCGGTGAGGAGAAGGCATACCAGTTTATGATTCGCTCCCGCATTCCTGGTGGGGCCGTTACAGCCGCTCAGTACCTGGTTCACGACGAGCTAGCAAGCCGCTATGGAAATGATTCAATGCGCATCACCACGCGCCAGAGTTTTCAGCTCCATGGCATCCTCAAGGGTGATATCCACGCGACCATTCATAGTATCAATGAGTCGCTCCTCTCTACGCTCGCCGCCTGTGGAGATGTAAACCGCAATGTTATGGCCTGCCCTGCTCCTGTAGCCAGCCGAGCACAGGCTCAGGTACAGGAGGTTGCGGGCAAGATTGCACTACACCTCGCGCCACACAGCACTGCATACCACGAAATTTGGATTGATGGAGAAAAGACGCACACAATTGGGGAGGAAGAGGAGACGATTGAGCCAATTTATGGTTCCACCTATCTCCCGCGCAAATTTAAGATTGGCATTGCCTTCCCCGACGATAACTGTGTCGATGCCTTCACGCAGGATATTGGCCTCGTCCCACGCCTGGAAGGCGAGAATCTGGTTGGCTTTACACTTGTGATCGGCGGTGGCATGGGCATGACCCATGGGAAAAAGGAGACATATCCGCTGCTTGGCAAGCTCTTCGCGGATATCACCATTGAGCAAGTTCTGCCCGTCACGGAAACTATCGTCACGGTGCAGCGCGACTATGGTGACCGCACCAATCGCAAACACGCGCGTATGAAATACGTTGTTGAGGAGCGTGGCATCGACTGGTTCCGAGCTGAGGTGGAAAGCCGGCTTGGATACAAACTCAGCGATCCCAGCGAGGTCCATTTTCATAGTGTGGATGACCACCTGGGCTGGCACCAGCAAGCAGATGGACGCTGGTTTCTCGGCTTGAACATCGTGAATGGGCGCATCAAAGATACAGAGATGGTACAGCTCAAGAGTGGCCTGCGTAAGGTTATCGAGCAGTTCCATCCCAATGTTCGCCTGACGGGTCAGCAAAATATGCTGCTGATAGATATACCAGAGGAGCAACGCAAGCCACTGGAGGAGACGCTGCATACATATAGTATCGCAACCGATCCTGAGGCGGCTGGAGCATATCGCTTCGCCATGGCCTGCCCGGCGATGCCTACCTGTGGCCTGGCAGTTGCGGAGGCCGAGCGCGTGCTTCCTACAGTGGTGCAGCAGATTGAAGAGCAGCTCGCCGAGCTTGGACTGGACAACGAACCGATCAGTTTCCGTATGACTGGCTGTCCCAATGGATGCGCGCGGCCCTACATGGGCGATGTGGGCCTGGTAGGGCGCACAAAAGATATCTACAATGTGTATGTCGGTGGCGACAGGGGTAACAATCGTCTTAATACGCTCTATGCACAGATGGTTCATGTCAAAGATATTGCCGGAGTACTACGTCCGCTCTTTGCGCTGTGGCGCGAGGAGCGCGAGCCGCAGGAAACCTTCGGTGACTTCTGTCAGCGTATTGGCATTGAACAATTGCAAGAGAGAGTTAAAACGCAAGTAACAGTGGGGTAAGCAGTCCATGCCAAACTATTATCCCATCATGCTCGACATACGTAACCGACCAGTGCTCGTTATCGGGGGCAACCTGGTCGCGGCCGAGAAGGCTGCGGCACTTAGTGCAAGTGGCGCGAGGGTGACTGTTATGAGTCCGGCGTTTTGTGAAGAGCTGCTGGACCTGGCAGAAAGCCAGACAGTGACGCTGCGCTATAAAGCATATGAACGAGGTGACCTTAAGGGGGCTTTTGTCGTGGTTGCTGCTACGACGTATGATCCCGAGCTATCAGAGCAGATCTGGGGCGAAGGGCAGGAGAATGGACAGTTGATCAACATTGTGGATGCTCCGGCGCGCTGCAATTTTATTGTGCCTTCAATTCTGCGCCGTGGTCAGCTCACAGTTTCTGTCTCTACCGAGGGGGCCAGTCCCAGTCTTGCCAAGCGCATTCGCCAGAAGCTAGAGGGCTTCTTCCCTCCAGCTTATGAACAATATTTACAGCTGGCAACCATCGCACGCAAATACTTACGAGCAGGAGAGCTCTCCTACGCGCAACGCGATGAGTTCTTTGGCGACTACTTCAGTTCAGATATTCTTGATCTGCTGATAGAAAATGATGAGGTCGAGGCGCTGGCAAGTACAGTTCGGCTTTTGAGACGCTATATGGTCGATATATCCGTGTCAACCATCATCCACGATATGCAAGAAGCGCAAGAGGCAAAGGAAAGAGATGAAAGTTCTTACCGGACATAAACGAGAGTCCGTACCAGAGAAGTCCTCAGGCATTGAAGATGCTCATACTAATGGCCCCGGCAAGGTTTATCTAATTGGGGCCGGGCCAGGTGATCCAGAGTTGATCACAGTCAAGGGGCTGCGAGCCCTACGCACGGCTGATGTTGTCCTTTACGATCGCCTTATCAGTCCTGAGCTGCTACACGAGGCGCGTGTAGACGCGACATTGGTCTATGTGGGGAAGGGAGCAGGCTGTCATACGATGCCGCAAGAAGAGATCAACACGACCCTGGTTGGGTTTGCGCGCCAGGGGCAGAGCGTGGCTCGCTTGAAGGGGGGAGATCCGTTTGTCTTTGGCCGGGGAGGAGAGGAGGCACAGGTTCTTGTCGAAGCGGGGATTCCCTTCGAAATTATCCCCGGTATTACATCAGCAATTGCGGTGCCAGCTTACGCGGGCATTCCGGTCACCCACCGCGATCACGCCTCCTCAGTCACAATAGTAACCGGTCATGAAGGAAAAGCTGCCTCGCCAACGGTAAATTGGGAAGCACTGGCCGCCCTGGGTGGCACGCTGATTGTTCTGATGGGCGTTAAAGCTCTGCCCACCTTCACCCGGCATTTAATAGCAGGCGGATTGAGCGCGGCGACATCGGCCGCGGTTATTCAGGAAGGGACAACGCAGCAACAACGTGTTGTGGTAGGCACGCTAGAAAATATCGCGGAGCGCGCGGCAGGCGCAGGTTTGACATCGCCAGCGTTAACAGTGATAGGCTCTGTCGTTGATGTCGGCTCGACTCTGCAGTGGTACAAACAAGTACAAAAAGCCTAAGAATGACTCATCCCGAACTTGATACCGTTG
>CAXTXB010000048.1:8335-10847 GCA_964247965.1 uncultured Dictyobacter sp.
AACCAACACACAACAAAAACACCACCCACACAACCCCCCCCCCCCCCCAAAGGTTATCATTTTGGTGTTTAGTCATTCTTAGGCTTTTGCTGGTCCGACAATGACGGGATTCACAATCTTCCCGATATGCTCGATCTCGACTTCTACCACATCTCCCTCATGCAAGAAGATGGGGGGTTTGCGGGCCTGGCCGACGCCAGCAGGTGTTCCGGTAGAAATGATATCGCCTGGCACGAGGGTCATGAATGTGCTAATATAGGCAATGCTCTGGGCAACGGAGAAGATCATCTGCTCCGTTGTGCCATCCTGCAGCACCTGGCCGTTCACACGAGCAAAAATCTTGAGCGCCTGCGGATTGGGAATTTCAGAGGCAGGCACGATACCAGGACCCATAGGACCGAATGTGTCAATCGCCTTGCCAGGCATCCACTGGTTGGTGTGGAACTGCCAGTCGCGCGCACTCACATCATTCATGATAGTATAGCCTGCAACATATTTGAGCGCATCCTGCTCCGTCACATCTTTACACGTTTGACCGATAACCAGTGCCAGCTCAGCCTCGTAGTCGATCTGAGTGCTGAAGTTTGGGAGCACGATCGCGTCACGTGGTCCAATGAGGGAATTACGATATTTTGGGAAAAGGATTGGATGCTTGGGCAGGGACATATTAGACTCGGCCGCGTGGTCGGCGTAGTTCAGGCCCAGACAAATAATTTTATCAGGATCAGGAACGGGTGCACCAACCTGGATGGCATCAAGAGATAGAAACTGCTGCTCACTGGCCTCAAAGAGGCGCTGCGCATTGGCAATCGCCCTATCGACAGCCGTTGGACCAGCCTCAAGAAGCGCACGTACACTGGGCGAACCACTGTAAGTATGGGCTGCTGTGGCCGCAATGACACGCCCATCCTGCTCGAAGCCTGCCTGCCACGGCGCTTGTGGAGTGGTACGATAACTAATAATATGCATCAAATGTTTCTCCTCTTAGAAATTCTCTTGCCTACATAAGCCTGCACACGGAAATAAAGAGCGCACCGGCTATCCTGCTTCTTTATAATATCATTTTGGACCTGGCATACCTATAAATTGCGCAACGAGTTTATTGAAGGGTTAATCTCTTATCTGGTTGGTCTGAGATTGCCCTGGTCACTCTGACTCATTTCGCTTCCCTCGTCGGTCCGGCTGCTCGAACCTGCTGACCGTCCTGATCTTATCCGTTCACCCAGGTGCGTCCTCACTTATCGGATGGTGAGAAAGATTCCGCGTGCTGATATACCTATCCTCTAGGGCACCGATTCCTCTTGACCTTAACCCCGCTGGAAGGTTGTATAGTCTTTATTGAGAGAAAGAAGGACATATTTTATGAGAGAACTGCTCCACATTGGCGAGGTTGCCCGCCTCGTTGGCGTCTCTACCAAAACGATTCGCTATTACCATGAAATTGGTCTACTTGCCGAGCCTGAGCGCACGGAAAGCCGTTATCGACTCTATAACTCGCAACACCTGCTCCGTTTGCAGCGTATTCGTCGTCTGAGCGCCCTTGGTCTTTCGCTCAAGCATATCCGCGCGATCCTTGGCGATTCTTCTCAGGAAGAGGCTAAGAGCACTCTGCGCGCTGCTTTGCAATCCCTGGTTGAAGAACTGTCCGCTCAGATCCTGAAGTTGGAAGAACGTCGCATCTTGCTCCAAAGCATCCTGGCTGGCGATCAGCTTGAGCCGGTGGAAGCAGGTACCTATTTCTTCTCTTCACCTGCTATCGAAGCGCAACTTGCTTCCAGTTTAAGCGCAGAGTCGCTGATATGGGGCCAAAGTATTGACGCGATGCTCGGCTCGTTTCACTGGCCCGCTGAGTATCGCCAAATCTTCCAGGCCGTTGTGCAGCATATTGCAGGTCAAACGGATCACTATCACCATCTGCTCGCCCTGGAAGAACGCTTTGCAGCTCTGGCTGATTTTCCAGAAGATGCGCCTGAGGTCGCGCAACTAGCCGAGGACTACGCCAGCAGCCCAGATCTCCCCATGCTACGTGCCCAGCTTGCCCAATTGAGAAACTGGGAGCAAGGCCCACTCTCCTCAATGCTCATTGAATTGACAACAACGATGATTTCGCCTGCTCAAAAACGTTTCTTTGAACTGCTCGCGCAAAAGGCGGTGTTTCAACAAGCACCGGAACACAACAGTTTCTTGACCTCGCGTACACCTCAATCTTCTGAACAGGAGTAATAAAACGATGTCTCGCTCAAACACATCTCAACATTTTACCTACACAGCCAATAGAGGCTCTTATCTCAGCACTCTCTGTGCATTGCTCTTCTTATGCCTGGTCGAGGGGATGCTGGTCGTCTGGTTGGTGCTCCGCTTTGTACCCGGCACGCTCCTGCAAACGCTGGTACTCGTTGTCATCGGTCTTTTTCTCGTGAGCATCTTTGGTAGACTTTTTTCTCCACTCTGGACTCATCACCGTGTCTCAGCTACAACGCTGGATCTGCGTTACGGCCTCGATTTTCATGCC
>CAXTXB010000048.1:10857-17727 GCA_964247965.1 uncultured Dictyobacter sp.
AGGAGAAACTGGGGCCTATTCCTGTTCCGGGTTACGACGTGACCAAAAAACGCCTCTCCATCGCGTTCTCAGATCGTGGCCAGGTTTTGTTGCGCCTGGATAGCCCGCGCAACTTCCGTCTAGGCTTGCGCCAGTTCCACCGCATCAATCAATTGCTCGTCAGCCTCGATCAGCGTGATGCGTTTCTGGCCGCACTCAACCTTGAACAACGCGCTCGGCCCACAACCGCGCAGCCTTCTGCCATCTCTGAGACAATAACCACCTCATGCGAGGCTCTGGTATGTCCCCAGTTCGTGTATCATGATCTCCCTTGCATCGCTGATGACGCTCCCGTGACTCTACGCACCGAACATCTCTCACGCCGGTACGTGGACTTCGCGGCCGTAGATGATCTTAACCTCACCATTCGGCAGGGGGAAATTTATGGCTTCCTGGGTCCAAACGGCGCGGGAAAATCGACGACCATCAAAATGCTGGTTGGCCTGCTCCAGCCTACATCTGGCCGTGCCTGGCTGGCGGGGCATGATGTCTGGCGGGCATCTCTCCAGGCGAAAGAAGCCCTGGGCTATGTCGCCGATCATGCTCTGCTTTATGATCGCCTGAGTGGACGGGAATTCCTGGCCTTTCTGGCTCAACTGCGCGGCCTGCCGCTCGACCGCGCGGAGACGCGTATCGCTGATCTGCTCGCGTTGCTTGAACTCAACGACCAGGCTGGGCGTCCCTGTGGCTCCTACTCTTTTGGCATGAAGCGTAAGCTCTCGCTCGCCGGTGCGCTCCTGCACCAGCCACCGGTGCTGATTCTCGACGAGCCACTTAACGGCCTTGATCCGCTTAGCGCACGTCGTTTGAAGGATCTCTTTCTGCGCCTGTCTGAGCAGGGAACGACAATCTTTCTCTCAACCCACGATCTGGCCACTGCCGAGTCGCTCTGCCATCGCGTCGGGATTATCCAGCGGGGTCGTCTGTTGGTCGAAGGCAGCGCCGCAGAATTGCGCGCACTCTCAGCAGCCCCTGACCTGGAGAGCGTTTTCCTGACGCTTACAACACAACCGGAGGGGGTGAGGGCATGAAGATGTTGCTGACTATCTGGCACGCATCCCTACGCTCCACCTCGCACACGCTTCGCCAGGATGGGCGCATGCGCATCGCCTGGCTCATTGGGCTCCTTTTCCAACTGACCTCTAGTCTCTGGGCTATCACGCGCCTTGTGCCGCTCGTTACCTCCTGGCAAACTGCTGGAGCGGTATCGATCCAACAACATCTCTGGATAATTAGCCTCTATGCCTGGTTGTCCATTAGCCTTTTCACGGTACTCTCAACCATGACGTATGGTCTGAATAGCCAGGAAGCGCTACTCTTGGCGACACAGCCCATCGGACACGACACGCGTGCGCGCGCGCTCTATGGCCTGATCTTACTCAAAGGGATCGCTCATTGGTTACTTGTCGAAGTCAGCATAACTGGCGTTGCTCTGACGTTCGTGCTTGGCTGGTCGGCCTTGCCCTGGCTGATCCTGCTTGTGGTCGGAGCCGCGCTGGTCTGTTGGCTCACGCTGATTGCGACTCTCCTGGTTCTGCGCTTTGTCCTACCCTATTTGCGCCGCGTCCTCGCGCTGGTTGGACTGTTTGTGCTTCTTCTGCTTGCTCCCATACTTGTTGTCCGTCTCATCAAACAACACTTCCTGCTGCTTACGCAGACTGCTGGGTCCAATTTCGCGTCTACCTGGTCTTTCCCGCCTCTACTTGCCTCACTCTGCTTTCTGTTTCTCCTGTGCCTGGCTCTCTTGCCCCTGGCTTCTCTCACTGGCCGACTCTATCTCGCGACTCTCCAGTCCATTCAGGGACGCGACAATGCGTCTCAAGCACGCGCGCTGCCTGGCGTTGGACTCCTACTCGCGTTCTTCAAGCGTTCGCGTACCCTGACCGCTGCCCTGCTCGTGAAAGGTCTGCTCAATCAGAGTCGTTCGGCCTTTGCCTGGCTGCGTCTATTGATGCTGGCAGTCCTGCTCGTGCTCTTCCCGCTGTTCCGTCCCTCTTTGACAGCTCTACATGTCGAGCAAGTCTTCCAGGTTGCGGGCTATGCCTCGTTCGTGGCTTTCCTGCTGCTCTTTGAGTATGCTCCCTACGCTATCAGCAGCGAAGGCAATCGCCTCGCACTCTACCTGGTCACTCCGCATGGCACCTCCGCATTTGTGTGTGCTCGCCTGATCTCGTTTCTATTGCCCGCTTTACTGGCTGGCCTGCTCTCGGCTTTCCTGCTTGCTTTCGAAACCAACCTCGCACCTGCGTCCCTGCTTGCCACTCTGGCTCTGATGCTGCTTCTGCTCCTGGGCTCTACTTGCTTCACCGTCCTGGGTAGTGCATTGGACACGAACCTTGCCATCGCGGTCGAGGATCGTATGGAGGCGCTCATGCAGGAAGAACTACCGATCACACCACGCCGCCTCCAACTACTTGCCCTGGCTGTTGCGCTCTTTGCCGCTATGCTCTGGCTCGCCTGGAAGCTGCCGCTTCTGCTCTCCCTACCCGCCCTGACCCTCCTCGATGTGACGATTATGCTGGCTATGTGGCGGATGAGCTTGATGTATCTTGCTCGGCTGCTCTACTGAGATGAGAAGTGCCCTTAGTGGGAAGGTATTTTAGATGCGAGAAGGCAGAAGCCATTTAAGAGGAGGTAGCACCTGCTCCACCACAGCAAGATGATCGTAATAGCCACGCTGCTGCACAATACGCCCCTCGCGTAGGACAAAGACACTAACCCCATCCGTTTGAAATGGACGTGAAAGCCACGGTAAGCCAAAACGACGTGGAGTGCGGCCGTGAGTAGTCCAGGTTACAGCAGCCCGATTCTCAGCCACCAGGACTTGATCGTGAGGCACATATGTAATAGCAGGCATACTGCGAAATCGCTGTAAAAACCACTGCTCGATTTCTTCCTGTCCGTGACGTGGATGCTTCATTCCAGAGTCAAACAGCTCTGCATCAGCCGAATAGAGGGCGACAAGCGCAGCGACATCATGAGCATTAAAAGCTGCAATCCATTGTCTCACAGTGTTTTGTAATATATTCAACAGAATATCTTGTTGTGCCATATTTTCTTCACCTGCAATTCTTGCTCATCATACAATACATAGCCCTACGATCCAGTTAAAAGGCCAGGCTTGTCTTCCACAATCCTCTCTACAATCGTACTATAATATATTGGATCAGATAAAGTCATCAGACGGTTTCTTATCCTTCTATTTCAAAAGTATAAAGTTAGATAGCAACGAAATATGCAAATTGATAATTAGGAGCAAAAAATCACTGTCAATGCGAAGGGAGACAACTATTGAGCACTCACGCAGAGGGCTGGATCGATGATGCGACGTTTCACACAGATGTAGACTACATTGAATCGCTCTGGCAAAAATCCTCCATTGGGAACATCGAACTGCCCCTCATCGACATCGGTAAAGGTGAGCCATTGGTGTTCATTCCAATCCTCGAACACCTTGAGTTTGTCTATGCTCGCCAGATCCAGGTGCTAAACACCACGCGACGCATTATCCTCTATCGAAGACAGGAATTGCGCAAGACACCATTTGGACTGGCAGATCGGGTGGAAGAGTTACGCCAGGTATTAGACGGGTTAGATCTGGAACGACCAGATCTGATAGCGCACGGAGCCGCCGCAATGGTCCTCTTCGACTTTGCTCTACGCTATCCACAGCGCTGCCGCTCCCTAACGATCATAGCACAAGGGGCCGACTATCGCATAGCGCCGCATCCCTTCATATGGCTCTTGCACGAATTATTTATACGCCTTCCCGTCGAGCACATGCTCTCGGCAGCTTTTCTACGTAACACGGTGATTAATTATATTATGGCGCATAGCCCGGAGAACAATAGCACGCCTGCACTACCCAGGCATCTTATCGAAGAGCAATTCAGCAAGATTCACCAATGGCCTTTCGTCTATAAGTTCTCGGTCTTGCCCATCATCCACAATTTTGATATACGCAAACGACTCAAAGTACTCACTATGCCAATCCTGCTCGTCAATCGTAGAGACGACTCACTCTCGCCAGAGGCTAAGACACACTGGCTAGCGGAGCAGCTCCCCAACTGCGCTGGCTATTTTGTCGTTTCTGGCAAGGAACGTTTCTTTATGTACTCACGAGCAGATGTGGTTACGCCGTTAATAGAAACATTTCTTATAGAACGGGATACCACGACCAGCTCGCTTAAACCCAGACAGTAAATAGGAGACAAATATGAGCGTAGCGCGGCTTCGTCCATTTCGTAGGGTTGTCATAAGTGGAATTGGAGTTGTAGCGCCCAACGGCATTGGGAAGGAGCCGTTTTGGCGCGCCAATCTTGCAGGTCAATCAGGCATCCGGCGCATCACACGTTTTGATGCCAGCCTGCTCCCTTCACAGATTGCAGGAGAGATTACAGACTTCCATCCAAGCCAGTTCGGCCTTACCACGGAAGAGATACGCCACACGGACCGCGCCACACAGTTTGCCTTAGCATCCGCACAGCTAGCACTACAGGATGCTAACCTCCTGGATACACTGAGCGAAGACGAGCGAGAAGAGACTGGGGTCATCATTGGCTCAGCGCTAGCATGCCTGGAGGAAGGGGAGAAGCAATGGTCGCAACTAACCGAACGAGGAACCAGCATCCCTACTATTGAGCTAGACGCTACCCTGCCCGGTGCTTTACTCATGTCACATGCCGCAGCAAGTAGTATAGCTGCCCATCATCAACTGCATGGTCCCTGCTCTGTAATCGCCACTGGCTGTTCAGCCGGGGCAGACGCGATTGGGCAGGCATACTGGGGCATTCAGGAGGGGCGAGCCGATCGTATGCTTGCTGGTGGAACCGACGCCTCGATCAGCTATGGAGTTCTTGACGTCTTCTGCGTCATGGGAGCCTTGAGCACGAAGTATAATGAAATGCCTGAGCGGGCATCACGGCCCTATGACAAGCAGCGCGATGGCTTCGTTATGGCTGAGGGAGCTGGCGTAGTCCTGCTAGAAGAGCGCGAGCTGGCCCTGGCACGCGGAGCACATATCTATGCAGAGGTCTGCGCATTTGCCTCCAATATCAACGCCTATCACATGACCTCTTTACCATCGAATGGCATGCCACTTCAACACTTACTGACGCAGATACTCATAGAAGCCGGCATAAAGCCAACCGAGCTGGGATACATAAACTCACATGGCAGTTCCACTACACCTAACGAGGTTGCGGAAACCGTTGCATACAAAGCTGCCTTCGGCGAACAAGCCTACAATATTCCCATCAGTTCCACCAAATCGATGATCGGGCATCCTCAGGGGGCGGCCAGCGCTATAGAGACGATCATTACAGCCCTTGTGCTTGATCGGCAGTCGATTCCTCCGACTATAAACCAGGAAGAGAGAGATCCTCAGTGCGATCTCGACTACGTCCCTAACCACGCCCGAAGTGCCTCTATAGAGATCGCGTTGACACACTCTAGTGGATTTGGGGGAGTGAATAGCGCCCTGCTCCTCGCGCGACCAGACTGGATCAATAACCATGAGAGATAACAACAAACGACGTGTCGTCATCAGCGGGCTTGGCGTCGTAGCGCCTTCTGGTATTGGCAAAACAGCATTCTGGAGCGCAATAAGCGAAGGCACATCGGGCATCAGTTCCCTGGCACAAGAGAACGGAACGGCGACTGAGCGTATCCAGGTAGCGGGCATCGTGCGGAATTTTCTAGCAACAGAATATATTGACTCTAAAACAGTCAACCGTACTGATCGCATGACTCACTTTGCCTTTGCAAGCATACAAGAGGCGATTGCCGACGCAAAGTTAGAGCTGGCGCGAGAGAATCCACAGCGTGTAGGAGCTGTTATCGCCAACACCATGGGTGGTGTTGACTACGTCCTGCAGCAGCTCCAGGCATTATATACAAAAGGGCCACGCTTTATGAGCGCCTTCACCGCCATTGCCTGGCTGCACGTCGCAAATATAGGCCAGGCGGCGATCCGCTATGGTATCCAGGGTTATTGCAAAACGCCAGTCAACGACACCACAGGAGGCCTGGACGCGCTAGGCATGGCCTACACTGCCATACAGCGGGATGCGGCCGACGTCATCATAGCAGGCGGCTGTGAAGCATTTCTCAACCCATTTATACTGCTTGTCCTCGCGCAACAGGGCCAGTACGTCACCACCAATGATCCACATGGCTACCGCCCATTCGACAAGCGCGCGGCGGGGCTCATCCTGGCCGAAGGTGCAGGCATGTGTATCCTGGAAGAATACGAGCACGCGCTCCAACGTGGCGCACCAATTTACGGTGAGATTGTTGGCTATGCACAAAACAACGATGCAAACGGGCTGGCCGCACCGTCGGCAGACGGCACCCGTTATGCCAGAGCTATACGCCGTGCTATGCAAGAAAGAGATATTCAGCCGGAACAAGTTGCCTACATCAGCGCAGACGGACGGGCCATACCCTCATCCGATCAAGGTGAAGTGAACGCCCTGAAGCTAGTCTTTGGCGACCACCTGACCAACATTCCAGCAAGCGTGCCACGTACTATGATAGGACATAGCTACGCGGCAGCGGGAGCCATAGATACTATCACAGCCCTGCTGGCACTGAGGAGGCGCAAGATTCCACCCACAATCAATTGCGAAGACTTCGATTCCAGCTACGCATTCAACCTTATACGCGAAAAAGCACATCCCCTGCCAGAGGCAAGTCAGGGGAGAGACGAAGTAGCGCTAGTTGGTGGGCGCGGCGTAGGCGGAGCAAATGCTGTATTAGCAATTGCAGTTCCAACGATACGTTTTTAACTATTAATAAGGACTCATCGCGAAATTTTAAAAAGTGATGAAC
>CAXTXB010000049.1:0-6951 GCA_964247965.1 uncultured Dictyobacter sp.
CAATACATGAAAAAGAGTGTTTCATGCAGCGAAGCTGCATGAACTCATGAACTAAGAAGGCGGAGACGGCGGGAGTCCGACACTCTCATAGTGACGATTATCGACAAAAAAATGTAGCCATCACTTTGCCCTAAAGAGCAAGCAAATGCTGCACAAGGGCAACCGGCATAGAAAAAAAGGGCGAATGGGAAGAATCAAGAAATAGAACTGATTGGCATGGGTTAGCGTTATACATTATTTGCTGCAGAAGTGGCGTGGCAGCCCTATCACGTAAACAAGAGATATACACACGCGGCACCTGCCCAAACCTCTCAGGAGTCACACGTACTGCAGTTTTAATAGGCCCAATCGCTTGTGGTGTCAGCAAAGCGGTCGCTCTTGCGATATCTTCATCAGAACAATCTGCATAAAAGGCTTCTTTGAGTTTCTCTTGGGGAAAAGTAAGGTAGGTCGAAGTTGCATTAGGGATGGCATTTGGCAACACGAGTGTTTTTGGATCTCGTTGCGAGACTTGAGGCCAACTCTCTCCATCCTGTAAGAGAAAGGCAGAGAGATACACCAGAGTGCGAATCTTTGCGGGACGCGCCTCAGCAGCCTGTGATATTGCGAGGCCACCCATACTGTGTCCAACCAGTATGACGGGCTCAGGCTGTTTATCAAGCACCTGGCACACACGCTCCGTATATGCCGCAAGTGTCACATCTCTAAGAGGCGTTCTATCCTCACCATGTCCTGGAAGATCGAAGGCCTCGACGCGATGTCCCGCCGCTTCAAGTAAAGGTGCAACCTTATCCCAACACCATTTTCCATGCCACGCACCATGCACAAGAACAAATATGCTCACTCCGTATCTCCTCATCTTCACAGTTATTTTCTTGAGCACCCATCCAGCCACCTGCATCATCTTCAACCCCCTCTACACACTATACACTTTCACGAGATACAATACCAATGACTCCACAGAACTAGAGCATCCAAGTTATACATAGTATATAAAGGAAATGCATGTGTTATCACCAGGCCAGATGTATCAAAACGGTATACAGGTCGGCTATGATGCCGAAATAGAAGCTGTTTCTATCTTCTTCCGTGCTTGCCCCATGGAAACATCTCCGCAAGTAACACTGGCGTTTCAAATACTTTACAACAAAGTAAGCCGCACATTGGGTATGAGAGGGCAAGCACGTGGAGCATTAATAGTTGATGTAGCTGGATTGGTCATAGGCAAAAATGTTACTCCCATTTGGGGTCAAGCGCTTAAAACATTCTTGCAGGCGACCTGTATCGAAGTCAACAAAGGACAATATCTGATCGCACGCTATAACTCAAAAACACGATCACAGACACGAGAAGAGATCTCGGAGACGCTCAAACGCATCCAGATTATGACATCCGCAGTGCTCAATGACTTTCAAAGCAACATATTTACATCACGAGAAGAAGCTGCAGCCTTTCTTTTACGTATGAGAGAGCTGACTTCTCAATGAGTAAGTAGTACAAAAGATATATTTCACTTCATATCTGGATAATGTAAGATAGAGGATGAGGCCTGAGTAAGATGCAGACCACCCATTCCCTCCAGTAGGAGTCAAGCATGCCTGAACAAGAGCGCGCGCCGGCTCACCTGTTTCCGTCCATACATGACCACGACGCATGGCCGGCCTATTGGCAGACACAGAATCAGCCCTGGCGCACAGAACCAGAAATTGAGCAGCGGCGGCAGGAAGAATTAAGCAAGCTGCGAGCAACGACAGTGAGCATTGAACAAAGCATCTACCCCTTTAAGGGAGAGAAGTTGAGCCGGGCCGATGTCGAATGGCTACTGGCTCACCCACTTGAAGACCTGGAGGCAAGCAGCTATCCTCAGCAACCAATCTGTAAGAGGCTGGACCTGCGTGGTGCTGATCTGAGTCGGGCCAACCTGAGCAAACTGCCACTCTCACGCCTGCAGGCGGGACTCACGCTGGAAGAGGACCGACACGCGACCATCGAGCAGAGTAAGGCGGCGGCGGCTGTAATGGAGATGGCAGACCTTAGCGAAGCAAACCTGGAGAACGCGGATTTAAGCCGGGTCGTACTGGATCAGGCAATCCTGCTGGAAGCTCACCTCGAGGGGGCCGATCTAGGTAGTGCCTCCCTGAATCACGCTATTCTTGCAGGCGCGCATCTCGAAGGGGCAAATCTAACCAAAGCGGACCTGACGCGAGCCACATTGCTGGAAACCCATCTGGAAGGTGCAGATCTGCTGGGTGCAAATTTGCAATGGGCCAACCTGCTCGAAGCTCACTTCGAGGGTTCCACGCTGTATGGCGCGCATTTAGAGGGGGCAAATCTCACTAATACACATCTAGGTGGCAAACGAGTGACCGACGAGGAGTATACCCGTATTCAAAAGTGGATGCCGACCTTTCCAGCGACCTTGCAGGCAGCGGACTTGCGCGGCGCATTTTTTAACAGTACAACACGTCTCGAAAGTATCGATCTGGGCAATGAGCAGCATGGCTTCATCACAATCGCCGACCTGCACTGGGACGATGTCAACCTCTCTGTCGTCAACTGGAAACAACTGAAGCTGCTGGGTGACGAGTATCACCTCTCTCACCAGGACCTCCACTATGAATGGCGTCCATCCACGCAAGACGATGATGAGTTTAAAGGCCAGATGAACCACCAGGTAGTAATCATGTTGCGCGCAATGGAGATAAATGACGCCGTCATTAACTATGTTTTTCGCTCACCTGTGCTCCTCAAAAGAATGGAAGATAGGCGCATCCGCGAGCAAAAAGAGTCAAGAAAATCGCGGAACGAGCGCACCTTAGAAAGCTATCTAACTGCCGTACGCGCGAATCGTCAACTGACAGTCGTGTTACAAAACCAGGGCCTGAGCGAAGATGCCGACCATTTTGCCTACCGCGCCAGGGTTCTGCAGCGCCAGGTCCTGCGGCTGCAGGGGAGACGCACATTTGGGCAATATCTATTTTCTCTCTTTCTCGACTTGCTGGCCGGCTACGGCTATAGGGCAGAACGCAGCGTACTCGTTTACCTGCTCACCATCGCCCTCTTCGCGCTCGGCTACTATATCGTCGGCATTAACACAGGACCATCAATCTCGCCACTTGTGGCTTGCCTGATTAGCATCACGTCTTTTCATGGACGTGGCCTCTTCCCAGGTGGTATCGTGGTTTCACAACCCATGGCCGTCCTGGGAGCGATCGAGGCCGTGATTGGCCTGACGATAGAGATAAGCTTTATTGCAACCTTCACCCAGCGTTTCTTTGGAAGATAGAAAGAGGTATAGATCATGCTCAACCAGGAAGAGCAGCGCGTACGCACCATCTGGTGGGAGGACGATGAGCAGGGAGGCGCGGTCTGCCTGCTCGATCAAACCCTCCTGCCCTCACAAGTACATTATCTCAAGCTGCACCACGAGCAGGATGTGGCAGAGGCAATTCGATCGCTACGCGTCAGGGGGGCGCCGGCCATCGGAGTTGGAGCCGGGTTTGGCATGCTCCTGGCACTGACGCGTTACCTGCGTGAGCAAGGAGACAACGTAAGCATAGAAGACGCAGGGCAGCATCTGAAATCCACCGGGCAATTGCTGCGCTCAACCCGCCCAACAGCAGTTAATCTCGCCTGGGCGGTTGGGCGTATCCTTCAGCGTATAGATCAAGATGCTATCCTCGTGAACTCAACCGGGGCTTTATTGCAGGTAGTGCGTGACGAAGCGCTGACTATTGCTCAGGAAGATCGCGACGCGTGCCAGCGTATGGGAGAACTGGGAGCTGAACTGATTGCCGACGGAGCTACTCTACTGACACACTGCAACGCCGGCGCGCTAGCGGCAACGGGAATCGGTACTGCGCTTGCACCCATCTACGTTGCCCATTCCAGTGGCAAAAAGCTGCACGTGTTTGTAGACGAGACCAGGCCAGTCTTGCAAGGGGCCCGCCTGACAGCCTGGGAACTGCAGCGCGCGGGCATCCCTCTGACTCTCATCACCGATAACATGGCCGGCTACTTCATGCGCCAGGGCAATATCAAAGCCATCTTTGTCGGCGCGGACCGCATCGCAGCCAACGGCGATGTTGCCAACAAGATCGGCACCTACTCCGTCGCCGTCCTCGCCAGCGTCCACAACATCCCATTCTATGTTGTCGCCCCCACCTCAACGGTCGACCTCTTACTCGCTTCAGGCGAGCAGATTCCCGTAGAGCAAAGAAAGCCAGAGGAGGTCACGACAATTCGCGGCGTGGAGATTGCCCCCACCGGCATCAATGTTGCCAACCCGGCCTTCGACATCACTCCACACAAATATGTCACAGCTATTATTACAGAAAAAGGCATTGCACGCGCTCCATACAACACGACGCTAAGAGAGTATCAGGCTCCCATTGTATCCACCCTCTGAGTTCACGAGCTCGCGTGGCTTCGCCGCTATTTATGATCAATAATAAACTTTTTACATTTCCTGCACTTTTCTAATTTTTTTGTGCGATGCGCAAAAAAATTAGAAAAGTGCAGGAAATGTAAAAAGTTTACGTAAGAAAGGAGCGCGCCTTCGGCGTGTGGATGGACGAGCGAGGAGAGAAGCCCATCGTGATGGGGATTAAACACCGTCTATCTAAGGCATGTCGCATGTCACCCCCTTGACAAACCTTTTATATTCAGGCTAGACTTAGTGTATATCATACACTAAGTCTAGCCTGAATATAAAAGGAGAACACGATGGCTCTTATTGCATACTTCAAATCAGAACCTACGGAATATATTCTCGCGTACTCTAACGGCTCTATCTTTCGGCAGGGTGCGGGGCGTGCCTTCTGGTATTGGAGCCCAAGTACCTCGATTGCTCTTGTTCCTCTTTCTACCATTGACGCACCTTTTGTGTTCAACGAGAGTACAGGCAATTTCCAGACTATTGTGCTGCAAGGGCAGATTACTTATCGCATCGTCGATGCCGAGATGCTTGCTCGTCTGATGAACTTTACTATTAATCCCCGCACACACCAGTATCGCTCTAATGATCCGGAGAAGCTGAACCAGCGTATCATAAATATTGTGCAGATGCATACGCGTAACGAGCTACAACAGTTTGTGCTTGAAGACGCTCTGCGAAGTTCGGAGCAGCTAGCGCGTACAGTCCTGGCACGTATCAACAGTGAACAATCCCTGGCTACAATAGGTGTCGAGGTAATGAGTATCTTCTTTACCGCGTTACGGGCAACCCCTGAGATGACAAAAGCTCTGGAGGCGGAGTATCGTGAGGCGCTCCAAAAGCGCGCTGACCAGGCCATCTACTCAAGGCGAGCCGATGCCGTTGAGCAAGAACGCAAGATTAAGCAAAACGAGCTCTCTACCGATGTGGATCTTGAGCAACGCCGCCAGGAGCTGGTGAACCTGCGGGGCGAGAATGAGCGTAAACAGGCAGAGTTTGAGGCAGAGGTGACGCGCATTCAACTCACTCCATATCAGGCCTTCGAAGCACGCCTACTGCTTGCCCTGGCAATGCGCGACCTAGCTGGCAATGCTCAGAGAATCGGCAATCTGACAATTACTTCCGAAATCCTTGAGCAGATTCTCAATCGCAATCCACAGTCATAGCAAGGAAAGAAAGCCATGCTAAGAAGAAAAACTGAACAACCCCTGCAACCCTATACAGATACACATGGATCGCATAGCAATAGCATCCAGATTGAGAAGATCGTTGTCGTGACCAAAAAAACATCTCTCGAAGAACTCGTTCTTCGTTTAAATTCGAAGTCACAGGCGCGCTTCTACCTTGAGCAGAACCAGATCTCGTTCGCTGAATACGAACAGAGCGATCAGCAATATCAGCGCGCGCTAGCCAGCCTGCACCAGCAGCTTCCTCGTACTCTCAAACAGCAATGTATCGATCGAGATTTTCTACCAACGTACCAGTTTGGTGAACATGACCTGGTGATCACTCTTGGGCCAGACGGCCTGGTTATCAACACTGCCAAATACCTCACAACGCAGCCTATTCTTGCGCTCAACCCCGATCCTGCACGCATCGATAGCATCTTGATTCCTTTTTCGTACGATGAGGCGGGAAGCTTGATCAGGCATACATTGCAAGGAAATGTGAGCATAAAATATGCGTCAATGGCAAAGGCTACCCTCAACGACGGCCAGGTCCTCTACGCCGTCAACGACCTGTTTATTGGTCCGCGCACACACAGTTCGGCGCGATATCGATTACAGCTTGCCGGACGCGAGGAGCAGCAGAGTTCCAGCGGCATCATCGTCTCCACGGGCGCTGGCTGTAGCGGTTGGCTGCGCTCAATTACGCAGGGCTCCTGGCAGGTCGCAAGCTACTTCGATACAGATCTGGGTGCGGCACCACAGCCAGAGCAGCTCTCGCTCGGCTGGGATTCAAATCAGCTCTGGTTCACTGTACGCGAACCATTCCCTTCCAGGACATCGCAGACAAATATCGCCTTTGGTCGGATTGCCCCGGGCCAGGAGCTCGTAGTCACATCACAGATGCCTGACTACGGCGTCATCTTCAGCGACGGCATTGAGGCCGACTATCTTGCCTTCAACTCGGGCTCAATCGCACGTATAGGGCTGGCCGAGCGCAAAGCACAGCTCATTTCCGCCTGATGCACATCACAAGAAGAGGCAGGCATATGTTGAACCCGCCGTGGCTAGCGTGGTATGATCAAACCTGTAACCCTAGCTCCAGCATGCTCATTACAAAGGTTCGTAAGCGATATAAATAGCGTAATACGAGCATGATCGTCTGTAAGGGGGGAATTACTTTGTGGAAGTATAGAATGACTACTGCGTACAATATGCTGCATGTCAATCTTCATTGTAACCCAAAAACTGAGGAGGCAAGACCGGTAGCGGCGAAGCCGCGTAGCGACAATCCCTTGCGGTTGTCGTGCTCCCTCCGCGTTAAAGACCGGGTACCACGACAACCGCAAG
>CAXTXB010000049.1:6961-17554 GCA_964247965.1 uncultured Dictyobacter sp.
CCCCCCCCCCCCCCCCCCCCCCCCCCCCCCCCCCCCCCCCCCCCCGCCCGGCGCCCCCCCCCCCCCCCCCCCCCCCCCCCGCTACCGGTCTCGTGATGCGGGGATGCAATGATGTTTGATCAAGCAATACTACGCTGTAGATGGTGAAAGCAAACCCTGATCTAGCTCAACGGAGAGGAAAATCTATGACCTTGCATGATTCTACAGAAACATATTCTATGCGCATCGGCACCGAGTGGCGTGCAACAAGTACCGGTCGCACGCGGACTGTAATAAATCCGGCAACGGAGGACACGCTCGCGGAAGTTCCCGAAGGGACACGTGAAGATGCCCATGCAGCCCTGGAGGCCGCGCAAAAGGCTCAACCCGCCTGGGAAGCCCTTTCTGGCGTCCAGCGTGCCAGTTACCTAAAGCGTATCGCGGCCTTGATTCGCGAGAATGCTGATCGGCTGGCGCGTCTCGTCGTGCAAGAGCAGGGGAAACCGCTCTACGAAGCTCAGGGTGAAATTGGTGGAACGGCGGAGTTTTTTGATTATTTCGCCACCTTTGCCCGCGCCGCCACCGGCGAGATCATGGCCGCCGACGCCCCTAACGAAGATATCTGGATTCGCAAAGTTCCCTATGGCGTCGTGGTTGGTATCATTCCCTGGAACTATCCCGCCGCGCTCTTCGCGCGGAAAGTTGCACCAGCATTAATGGCTGGCAACACCATCGTCATAAAACCACACGAGGATACACCGCTAAGCTCCCTGGCCCTGACGAAACTGGTCGAGCAGGCAGGCGTCCCCGCTGGCGTTGTCAACGTGGTCACGGGAGCAGGCACGGAGGTAGGTGACGCCCTGGTTCGCGATGACATTACCCAGCTCGTGACGGTGACGGGCTCGGTACGCGCCGGCCGCCAGATTCTCGAAGCGGCGGCGAAAAATATCACGGTCGTCTCGCTCGAACTGGGAGGAAAAGCTCCTTTTATCGTGATGGATGACGCCGATATGGACGCCGCTGTGCGCAACGCGATCACAGCACGCTTCACAAACTGCGGACAGGTCTGTACCTGCAATGAACGAACCTATGTTCAGCGCAAGGTCTTCGATCAGTTCCTCGAACGCTACGTCGGTATGGCGCGCACGCTGCGTATGGGCAATCCAATGCAGAATAATATAGAGCTGGGTCCCAAGGTCAACAAGGCTGAACTTGAGAAAATCGAGCGTATGGTGATCCACGCTCAAGAACAGGGAGCACAGGTAGCCCTCGGCGGCAAGCGGCCAGAAGGCGAGCAGTTCCAGAAAGGTTTCTGGTACGAGCCGACTGTTCTTACCGATGTTCGTAACGATATGGACATCATGCAGCAGGAAGTCTTTGGCCCCATTACGCCCATTATGCCGTTCGACGACTTCGAAGAGGCGATCCAGCTGGCAAACGACAGCAAGTATGGGCTCACCTCGTATCTCTTCACAAAAGATATCAATCGCATGATGCGCGCGGTTCAGGCCATCCGCTTTGGCGAAGTATATATCAATAAGATCGGACCAGAGCAGTTGCAAGGCTTCCACGCAGGCTATGGCCTGAGCGGTCAGGGCGGCGACGACGGCGTTCACGGCCTCGATCATTACTCCCGCCGCAAAACAGTCTATATCAACTATAGCAACGAAGTGGCGGGCAATCTCATGCCATATCCTTCGGTATAGTTTTCAATAACTGATCCTGAACGTTTGAAACTGTGGGGGTTAATATTTTCGTACAAACGAGCTTAAGCAAGCATCCTTAGCCTGAGCTAACCAGTACGTTCCTATTGCCCTCATGGCAAACCGTGGGGGCAATAGGAACGTACTGGTTAGCTTCAAACCTCAAAGAGACCTGATTTTGTAACCCTTGCTCGAAACGAAGAAAGTAAAGGAACGCATGGTACGGCCAGTTGCTCGGATTGAGATTGCCCGTGACATCCACTACGGAACCGTCATTGAAGACCCTTATCGCTGGATGGAAGATCTACAAAATGAAGAGATGCAGACCTGGATCAAAACACAGGCAGAATACTCCACCACCTACCTGGAAACATTGCCAGAACGTACTGCCTTCTTGAAACGCATTACTGAACTGACGACGATGGGCACAACCTCTTCTACTTTTACTCTTGCAGGCGGCAAAATCTTTTACCTGCGCCGTGAGCCAGATGAGAACCTTGCCAAACTGATCGTGCAGAGTGCAGAAGGCGAAAAGACGCTGTGTGATCCAAATACCTTTCCTGGTGAAGTACAAGCTTCTCTCGACTGGTACTATCCTTCACATGATGGACAACGGGTTGCTTATGGCATTGCTCAAGGCGGTTCCGAAGATTGTACCCTCTTTGTCATCGAGGTGGAGAGTGGTCAGATACATGATCTGGCGATTAGCCGTACCATGTTCGGCGCGGTAAATTGGTTAGGGGCAAGCCCGAAACGATTCCCTTTGGTTAGTCTTCAGCCATATCATCGCAATCAAGGTGAAGATGCTCGTGGCTTTTTTTAGTGTTTCTTCAGTAACTCACCATCGAGTTTTTAGCTATGTTTGTTATGCTCTTTCTCAGGAGATGCAAAGTGCATCCCTTCTACCATAGACAATAAGGAGAATGCATACACATATGCTTAAAAGTAAAAGTTGGATTATTCTAGCGGTCCTTGGGGCCATTATCGCTCTGGTTGGTATTGGAAGTAGTGTTGTTCCAACAGCATTTGCTGCTGGACTCACAGGGACACCGACAACAAAGCCTTCAGCTCCCGGACCTGGCAAAGGTCATGGCCCTAAAGCTGTCTTAACCGTAACAAGTGTAAGCGGACAAAAAATTACGGCGAAACGACAGGATGGAAGCACTGTAACCATTACGACAACGTCCAGCACAACATACACGCGTGCAGGACAATCTGTGAATGCAAATACAGTCGTGACAGGCACAACTCTTCATGTACGAGGCACAACAAATAGCGATGGAAGTATTACAGCAACCCAGGTCGATATTGTGCTGCCAGGGTATCATGGTGTTGTAACATCTATCAGCAATAACAGCATCACATTACAAGATGCTAACGGGACATCTCACACCATTAAGATCACTTCTAGCACCTCCTTTCTACGCGCAGGACAGACTGTCAGCCTGAGCGCAGTTACAAAAGGGGCAAATGTGGGCGCTGCGGGATCGTTGAATAGCGACGGCAGCTTGAATGCTCAAGTGATACACATCGACCTTCCTCATGCTGGCGGTCAAATTACCAAATTGAGCAGCACAACCATTACCACGCAAGATAAACGTGGTACGCATACCATTCAGGTTAATGCTAACACTGCATTTATCAACGACCAGACGCAGCAAAAGATTGCATTAAGCAATCTGAAAGTTGGCGACAACATCCACGCCGAAGGGACACTCAATAGTGATAACAGCCTGACTGCTCTTGTTGTTCACCTGGGGCCAGCTAAACCTGCTGCTACACAACATGCATCTAGCACACCTGGCCCTCAAGCAACATCACAGAAAGGAGCATAATACATCCATACGCTTACTCCAGGTAAGCAATGGGTCGTCCTGAATTTTTGAAAAATGACGACTAGCGTGTGTTCCCTGGGCGTTTTCTTACCGTCGACAAGAAAAAGAGCAGGGAACACACGCTAGTCGTCATTTTTCAAATCAATTGATACAAGCTGGCTGGATATACAGAACTGATATCGATACCAAATAAAGACGTCTCTGGATATGCCTGGGCGGCATCAATAATCCAACTACTGCGACCACATGCTACATCAAGCACACGGTGAAAATTTCCTGGATTAGTCTGCTCTGGAAGTATGCCTCCCATACTTTCCGTTATCATCTTGCCCTGTATTTTCAAACGGTTGAGTTCTGTCTCGCTTCGTCTATCTTCCACAAAGTACGTACTGGGATGTTCTTTCTTCTGTATATTATCTGAAGTCGACATAAAATAGTGTACCCCTTTGTTCTATTCCCTTATGCTTAGCTTCTAAGCTACTTTATAACTTCAATCTGTTCTCAAACTAGCACTCGTCTCTATGCATTAGAGATATCTGAGTCCGATTTGTCGAGAGAAGCAGCAGCTTCGTGTATTTCTTTGTAAAGAACGTCTATTTGTAAAGAACATCTATTAGGAATGAAGGAAGCTCTCATAGTGAACCTGTATTTTCTGTATTTTTGACACTGAGGTTGCATAAACGAAAAAGAAATTCATTACTTATAGCAGTAAGAAACTTTTCATCTCCAGAACAATAGCGATCTGATAAACTATAAGGAGCGACAATGCAGCTATTACGTACACCCGACGAATATTTTGCTAACTTACCGGGCTATACCTTCACCCCTCACTATTTCACGGTCGATGACATTCGCATTCATTATCTTGATGAAGGGCCAGCCGATGCCCCAATCGTTCTCTTGCTCCACGGCGAACCTTCCTGGAGTTACCTGTATCGCAAGATGATTCCGATCATCTCCGCCGCCGGCTACCGGGTTCTCGCTCCCGATCTCGTAGGCTTTGGTCGTTCGGACAAGCCTGCACGGCGCGAAGACTATACCTACCAGCGCCATGTGGATTGGACGCGTAGCTGGCTGCTGGGCCTGGACCTCCAACAGATCACGCTTTTCTGCCAGGACTGGGGCGGGCTGATCGGTCTGCGCCTGGTTGCGGAAAACGGAGAACGCTTCGCGCGTGTGGTCGCGGCGAATACTGGCCTCCCTACTGGAGACCTGCCTCTATCAGACGCGTTTTTCGCCTGGCAAAGCTTCTCGCAAACTGCCTCTCCACTACCTATCGGCGGCATCATAAAATCGGGCTGCGCCACAGAGCTAGCGCCAGAAGTCATTGCCGCTTACGAAGCACCATTCCCCGACGAAAGCTACAAGGCAGGCGCGAGACAGTTCCCCTTACTGGTCCCAACAAAACCAGATGATCCGGCCAGCCAGGCCAATCGCAAGGCCTGGGAAGCCCTGAGTAAGTGGGAAAAACCTTTCCTCACTGCCTTCAGCGACTCCGATCCCGTCACACAAGGAGGAGAGCACATATTTCAGAAACTCATACCAGGAGCCACCGGGCAAACTCATGTAACAATCAAAGGTGCCAGCCACTTCCTACAAGAGGACAAAGGTGAAGAGCTCGCGCAGGTTGTAATTGACTTCAGCCACTCCAAATAACAACTAGCATAATAGATAAGTTACGCAGACCATCTGCCACTGCGCTAGACAGATGGCCTGTGCGTCTGGATACTGAGGATTCGCCGATAGTATTGGAAACGAAAATATCTGGCTGAGATTACATCAATGCTTGTTGGACACGTTTCGCAATCCCACGCAATCGGTGAACGGGCTCATTGGCAAAGACGAAGCGCACATACTTATTGCTGTTGCCCCAATTGACCATGGGTGTCGCCGCAATCTTGCCTGATTCGAGCAAGCGCTTTGAGGCAGTTGTGCTATCCAACTTGAACGGTGAAACATCCAATAGTAACGACCAACCACCATGGGGTGGGATTATGGTGAATGCACCTAACTCTTCTAGTAAGACATCGCGGCGGCGTTGCCATTCCTCAACACAGGCCTGAATGCCGTCATCGGGATCATTGATAGCAGTTGCAACCGCACCCATCGCGATTCCAGTCTGGCACACCACATTCGTAATGCTGACCCTTGCAACATCCGTCAGGATGTCTGCGGGTCCAACAACCCAACCCACACGCCACCCAATCATGCGATACTCCTTTGATGCAGCACCGATGGTGATGACTTTTCCTCGCATATCTGAGAAGGATGCGGGATGAATGACCCTACGACCATCATAGAGAATGCGCTCCATTGCTGAATCGTTGATCAGCCAGCAATCGGCACGTTGACAAAAGTCAATCAATGCCTGCCACTCTTCACGAGCAAAAACTGCCCCCGTTGGCATTGAGGGACTCATTAATAATGCTGCTTTTACTGGCTTCGTATCAATTGCAGCTAATGCTTCGAGATCCAATTGCCACCCTTGACGAGAAGGGAGTAACGGCACATAGCGTGGAACCCCTCCAGCAAGACGAACCCGATTTATCAACCCAACGTAGGTCGGATCAGTCAGCAAGACTTCATCGCCAGGTTCCAGAGTAGCTAATAGAACATTCAAGATGCCTGATAACCCGCCAGCACTGATAACACACTCGGTCTGCCAGTCATACTGCTGGCCTGATTGCCGCCCAACCAGGGTAGTTGCGGCTTGTCGTAGGACATCCAGGCCGAAGAAGGGCAGGTAACTATTGGCATCATCATCATCCACCGCGCGTTTAGTAAATTCGAGGGCGCTTTGTGGTGGACGTAAGTCAGTGTCGAGATTTTCGAGTCGTAAGACGTCAGGGTCTTTGAGGCTGTCGGCAAGATCACCCATCTGTTCAACGCCGATCTTCGCGATGTAGGTAAGTCGTGATACAGACATGGTTATGTTCCTCCATTGAGCGTTATTTCAGTATACCCACGAGGGATTGAGCCACTTCTCACAACTTGAATCAATATCCATCTCATCTTCCCGCTCAAGCAAAATACGTTGGGCGGGTTTCCTTTGGGAAACCCGCTTGATGAGTCTTTCTTATCACACAAGAACAATGTTACACGTTCATCACACTGACCTGATAGGCATTCAGATTGGCGTGGGTGCCGTTTACATCTACGGAAAGGGTATGGTCTGTTTTATTGACCAGCAGCGCTTTCGAGCTAGAGGCAAGCACGGCTACGCTTTCAGGCTGGGAAACCGTCGCTGTAGCCAATCGGGTGCCGGGAGGGAAGAAGTCTTTGAAGGCCTTGCTGGTGGCGGCGTAGGGTGTCTCCTTAGACTGGCTAGTCATGATTCCTTCGGGAAGAGCTATGCCCTTGCGATTGCCCTGCACACCCCACAGAAGCGCATAGGACGCACCACTATTGAGCGTTGTAATAAGATCGTTGGCCATGATGGCGTTGAAATGGTCGGTGTTGTTCCAGTTCTGAGAACTACCAGGATACCACTCAGCCCAGCCGATGGGTAAATTCTCAGCTCCCGGTTGCTTGCGAATCCAATTGTCTACATCGGTAAAAAATTGTCCGGCAGCAAATTCGTCTTTAACGCCGCTGGACGTTACTTTATCCTTTGTGCCCGGTCCGCCATCCACTATGATGAAATCGGCTCCGTGCTTATGAGCCAGCCAATATGTGATGACATCCATGGCCTTTGAATCTATAGCGTCTTCCGCAGGAGCGGCAGTCGCGTAATCGGCTGTGCTGGAGACGACAACATAGGGGCCGCCTATCCTGGCGTCGGGGCGCACCGCTTTCACCGCGTCATAGACTTTGTTATACATGGTGGTGTATCCCTCGTAGTCCCAGCGGTTCTCCGCGTCACTGTAAAACCCCTTCATCTCATTCCAGACCTGGAAGTTGCGAACCTGGGGATAACGCTTCGCTATCTGTTGCGCCAGTTTGGCAAAATCATCATAATGTGCTGGCAAAGGAGCTGTATCAAGGTTATCCCAATTAGTACTACCCGCATCTCCCCCCTTCATCCAGTCCGGCGCGCCACAAAACGTGAGCATGGGAGTTGCTCCTGAGTCAAGCATAATCTTCACCCGTGCATCAAGCGAATCCCAGTTATAATTCCCGGGCGAAGGTTCAGGATTCTCAGCGCCCCAACCCATTATCTGCACATTAATCATGCCAAGCGACGATTGTAGTATTTTTTTGCCATCGTCAGTGGAGAGCGCCTTGCTATTCTCAGTCATGGTAGCCCCTGCCTGCAAATTGCTGACACCAGCAGAGGCAGAAGTATTAACGCGAACAGTGACATCTGCGGAGCTTTGCGTCGAAGGAGTTGACTGGGTTGAAGCTGATCGAGTTGGCGCGGGCGACGATCCGTTTCCGCCACCTAAAGAGCAGGCCCCGAAAGCTAATGAAAAAAATAGCAGGACTCCAACGGTAATTATAGTGGGCCTTTGGAAGGCGTGCTGGCTTTCTCGCCGGTTTTTAGGATCTTGCATCCCGTTTCTCTTTTCTCCTTAACACCCTTTTGAAAGCACTCTATAATGACTGAACAGTGCGTCAGGTCTTGTGAGCGGGTGCCAGAGGTATTGATATAAGACTTGTTCCACGTACATATACGCAAGACGCCAGGTAAAAGTTGATCTACTAGCCAGGAAGTAAAGAGACTCTCTGTATCTTAATCAACAGCGCGAATAGCAGGATGCAACATCCCCAACGCGATCAAGCTAGCACTGATCGCTCCACCAAGGACAAAGACGAGGGATGCACCCAGCCGATCGGCAGCGATCCCCACCAATCCATAGCCGATAGGGACAAATCCGGAAGAGATAAGCAGATCAATACTAGCAACGCGCCCCAACTGATCAGCGGAAACGAACTCTTGCAAGGTACTCATCCAGGCCAATCCTACGCCTGTCACCCCCACACCCATGAAGAAGATCGCCAGGCTCACTTCGCCTACAGGAAGAGGTAAGCCTATGATCATGAGCATCAGACTAGCCAATAGCCACGCACCATAAGTCAGCAGCCCGCGCCAGCGCAGTCGTTTAAAGTGTCCAAGCCAAAATGCTGCACTAATAGAACCGAGCGCAGAAAGTATGGTGAGTAGCGCATAGAGATTCACTTGTGTCCCAAAGCGTTGTTTCACAAGCAAGGGAAGCGCAACCTCAGCAGGACCATCAAGGAAAATTGTACTGAGGCTAGCAATCGCAAGCGTGATCCACAACCAGGGGGAATGCAACACTGTGTTGATCCCCGTGCGCATATCTCGAAGAACGCTCGCCTGTTTCACAGTGCTGTCACGCCGCCCTGGTACCACCTGAGGAAGTGCCGCCACACAGGCTGCCGAAATGGCAAAGGATGCCCCATCCAGGGCAAATGCAAGCCAGGTTCCTCCCAGCACGATAATCCCTGCTCCAATGGCTGGCCCAATGATCTGTGCTACCTGTAAGCTGATACTTCTAAGCGAGTTAGCGCTGGGCAACATCTCAGTTGGCACCAGATCGGGAATGAGGGCCGTATAAGTCGGATAGAAAAAAGCCTGAACGCCACCGAAGAGAGCGCTCATAGCACAGAGTTGCCAGAGTTCAAGCCGCTGCTGGAATGCCAGAAATGCGATCAGGCAGACCACACTTCCACGGATGAGGTCGGAAGCTAGCATCAGGCGGACCCGAGGCAGACGATCCACCACAACCCCTCCAAGCAGGAGAAACAACAGCAAAGGAATTGTAGAGCAGATCAAGACCACTCCCATCGCAGCTGCCGATCCAGTTTTCTGCAAAACCCACCAGGCCAATGCAATTGTAAAGAGACTATCGCCAAAACGAGAAATAGTCTGCCCACTCCATAGTAAAGCAAACGAGGGATTTGCAAGCGATCTCAACAAGTTCATTAACGCACGCGTTCCTTTTCTCTGGAAACAAAACACTTCGCTTGCCCGTCACATCAAACAGTGCAGCATCTTATTTGGGGCGGCGTGTGTTTTCAAGAGAAGGAAGTCTCAAGGCAAAGAAAAATACGGGCAAGAAGAAAAGAGCTTGCCACAAGACACGGTATGCCGAGATCAAAGAAGTTGGAAGAAATGACAAGAAGCTAAACAACCTGAGCTCAAAAAAAGACGCTCACATAGTTGCTAAGAAACTTTATGCTCCTGCACGTCATCTATCTACTGCATAGGAGCCAATGGGGAGCTAACTCAGGCACACCCAGCCAGGAAACATCACGCACCTGACGTTGCTTGAATACTTCATAAAAACCTCCACAAATATAATACTCAAAGTATACAATCATGAATCAGAAAATGCAAGAAGCTGCGATTTAGCTTTTAGGGCGATCAAATGTGCTTGCTCGCTAATACCAACCAAGCTGAAGGAAAACTTCTTTCTTAGGCAATAGGGATGATACACTCATCATATCAAAGATGAAAGTATAAAATGAAAGAAGAGATGAAAGAAATGGAACCATTCATTCGAAATGCTCAGATTGCTGATATTCCCGCTCTTGTCGAGCTTTCAGAGCAGAAACGTACTGAATATCAGCAGTACCAGCCCACCTTCTGGCGCAAGGCAAAGAACTCACGTCAGAAGCAGCAAGAATTCTTCACTCATTTGCTAAGCAAAAAACAGACACTCATACTTGTTTGCGAACAGGAAAAGGTAATTCAAGGATTTGTTATCGCTAGCCTCGTAACCGCGCCTCCCGTTTACGATCCCCGGGGATTAATCTGCAGCATTGATGACTTCTGCCTTGCTTCCAATCAGGAGTGGGAAAGCATCGGGCGCTCCCTCCTAGAAAAGGCAACAGACGAGGCAAAACAAAGAGGAGCCGTCCTCTCGGTGGTAGTCTGTGGCCATCTGGATCAGCCCAAGCGCGAAATGCTTGCTCATACTGGCTTCACAATCGCATCAGAGTGGTACGTTCGAGATCTGTAGCAAAATACGACATCATAGAGAGTGCTCGACTTCCATCATCTCCGCGTTCTCGTGCCTTGGGCGATGCAAACGACTCATCGCGAACTTTTGAAAAATGATGAAAATCGTGTTTTACCTGCCCTTTTCACTGCCTTCGGCAGTGAAAAGGGC
>CAXTXB010000050.1:0-1321 GCA_964247965.1 uncultured Dictyobacter sp.
CACACTCTTTTATTTAATTTAAATTAAATTATTTTAAAAAATCCCCCCCATTACTAATTATTGCTGGTTCTACTTGACTATAGTACATAAGAAACGGTATACTCATCCCTGGTATAATCACGAGTTCACGCGGAAGCATACAGTACTCTTTCTTTCTTAGCCGGGTCGAAAGCAGGAATTGATGAGCGAAGGAACAGATCTGCCAGCAAGCCCATCCGATATAGCCGTAGCCGGACAAGGTATTCCGGACTCAAGAGACGATGGGCAACCAGGCGATGGTAGAGCGGGCAGAGCCTCTACCGATGATATCCGTCTAATCACCATGCTGCGCGCTGGCGATGAGGACGCCTTCGTGTCACTGGTCGAGCGGTATAATAGTACGATGCTGCGCCTGGCCATGATCTATATACCCGAGCGGCCGGTGGCCGAGGAGATTGTGCAGGAGACATGGATGGGCGTGCTGCAGGGGCTCAAGCGTTTTGAGGGGCGCTCCTCGCTCAAGACCTGGATCTTTCGCATCCTCACCAATTGCGCCCACACCCGTGCTCAGCGCGAGGGGCGCAGCATCCCATTCTCATCGCTGCCAGATCCCGAGGTCAGCGGCGACGAGCCTGCAGTCGATCCCGATCGTTTTTTGCCGGCCAGCTCAAACAAGCCAGGAGCCTGGGCCTCACTCCCCAGCAACTGGGGCGAGATTCCCGAGAATCGGTTGCTCGCGCAGGAGACCTACGCCTGCATTGAAATGGCCATTGTAAAACTACCACCCAACCAGCGCAGTGTCATCACCCTACATGACATCGAAGGTTGGGGCACGGAAGAGATCCGCAGCGTTCTTAGTATTTCAGAAGTGAATTTGAGGGTACTGCTCCATCGCGCTCGATCCCGCGTGCGGCGCGCGCTGGAGCAATACTTTGGTGAGCAAGAGTAAGGAAATCCGAGAGAAGGCGGCAATGCATACCTGGTTCCGAAGGCTTTTCGAACGCACTTCGCCGAAAAATAATAATAATTCTACCAAGATAGATACAACCAGCAAACTAAGCTGTCAAGAAGTCGTGGAACTTGTGACCGACTATCTTGAAGGAACCCTGCTGCCCGAAAAGCGCGCCCAGGTCGATGAGCATCTCGACGGCTGCGATGGCTGCACAAACTATATTGAACAAGTAAGAATGACTATAGGAATGCTGCACAATCTGGCCAGGACGCCCGATTTCCCCGAGTCAAAAGAAGAATTGCTGAGCGTCTTCCGCCAATGGAAGCAGAGCTAGCGTTAATGACTGAGCGCGGCAAATTTTAAAAAAAAAAATATATTGTTTTTTTGGGG
>CAXTXB010000050.1:1347-12411 GCA_964247965.1 uncultured Dictyobacter sp.
CAGTCATTGTTGGAAGGTTGAGTTTGGCACATGAATTGCTCGCTTCTGATGTTAAGTGGGTTAAGTGGGTAAGGAGAGCCAAATAGGCTATGCCAAAAGGTTGATCGAACAAAACTAGCAGAAATGCTAAAAATCAGGTAATCTTTACCAGAGAGTCTGATTCCCATCGCCCGCACGTTCTTAGCTGATGATCTCATACAGCTTCGCTGCGTGAGTCATTTTTTCATTAGTATTTGGGTTTTTATTACTTTTGATTTTTTAACATATTGAAGATCCCCATAAAATATTTAAAAAAAGAAAAATAAATAAAAACGCAAATACTAATGAAAAAAAAGAACACCAGGAAAGGATATCTGTATTTATGAGCACCAGGACACAATGGGAGACGATGATTAAGCCGGCCTTCTTGAGCGATGTGCGTAAGCTGCCGTATAAAGAGCTGCAGCAGGTGATGGATAAAATTACGATGCTGTCCACTGATCCTCGCCCCGATGGGAAGGTGAAGAAGCAGTTGACCCATGTGCCGGGCCGACCCTACCGCATTCGCTCGGGCAAGTACCGCATCTTCTATATGTATAATCAGCAGGTGGTCTCTATCTATAAGCTAGATGAGCGCGGCGATGATACTTATAACGATACGATAGCCCCCGATGCTCCACTCGCGCCTGCCGCGCTGGCAGACCTGGCTGTTCCAGAGGGTAAACAATTTCCAGAAGCTTCAGCTCAGCCAGATTGGGAGCGCATCTTCGTCGAGTCGCACTGCCGCAAACTCCCCGAGCCGATTACGCTGGAGATCCTGGATAAGCTAGAGGTTCCCACGCCTTATCGCGCTCGTCTGCTTCGCGTACAGGACGAGGATGAGCTGCTGGCCTGCCCGGGCGTGGATGAGGAGTTCCTGCTCAAGATTCATGATTATATGTTTGAGCGCTCGCTTAACGAGGTGATGCAGGAGCCGGACTTGGTGCTCAATGATGTAGATGATCTGCTGCGCTTTAAGGATGGCGAGTTGCTGACCTTCCTGCTCAAGCTCTCTCCTGAGCAGGAGCGCTCCGCCAACTGGTCGTTGCGGGTGACTGGCCCTACGTTGGTGAAGGGTAGCCCTGGTACAGGTAAGAGCATGGTGGCGCTTTATCGCATCCGCTCTCTGCTGACGCAGCTCTTACAGGTGGGTCAGTCTCCCAGACTGCTCTTCACGACCTATACCAACGCGCTGGTCAAGTCTTCGCGCCAACTACTGCAGCAGTTGCTGGGACCCGATGCATCCTATGTGCAGGTGGATACGGCGGATGAGATCGCACGCATGCTTTTGAAAGAAAGAGACCTGGACAACACGTACGAGATTATTAGCGCCGAGGACCTCAACAAGCTCACGGCGAAGGCGGTCGCCGCGACAAATTTCACCACCGGCAGCTCGCTTCAGCAGCTTGCGCAGAGACAGACAATTCAGCGCATGGGCATAGATTATCTGGTACAGGAGCTGACCTCGGTTATCGTGGCCCGCCATATTACAACGCTTGAGGCCTATCAGCAGGAGTCGCGCAGGGGTCGCAAGATGAGTTTGAATGCGATCCAGCGCACGGCTGTCTGGTTAGTTTATGAGCGCTGGCGACAATTGTTACAAGACCAGGGGCAAGAGACGTGGCAGCAGCGGCGGGTGCGGGCCGATGCGCTGGCGGCGTCGAGTTCATTGGCTCAGTCCTACGACGCGGTGATCATCGACGAGGCGCAGGACCTTGATCCCAGCGCGATGCATCTGCTGGTGACGCTCTGCAAATCTCCCAGCCGTCTCTTGATCACGGCCGATGCCAATCAATCGATCTATGGCAGTGGCTTCTCCTGGTCCGATGTGCATGAGAGCTTGAAGTTTCCAGGGCGCACAAGCATTCTGCGTGCTAACTATCGCTCAACGGCCGAGATCGGCGAGGCAACACGCTCTTATCTTATGAAGGGAGCGCTGGAGCCGCAGGAGGCTGAGCGGACGTACATGAACAATGGACCTCTGCCCGCGGCACGCACGGTTCTGAATGCTCAGAATGAGGTGCAGTTGCTCGTCAACTATTTCAAAAAGGCGAGTCGTAGTCTGCGTCACACGATAGGTTCCTGCGCCGTGCTCTGCCCCAGCGAGAGCGCAGGGCGAGGGCTGGAGAAAGCCCTGCGTAAGCAGGGTCTGGAGGCGACGTTCATGAGGGGCGTCGATCTCAACCTGGCGCAGCCAGGCATTAAGATCATGACGCTTAAATCGTCCAAGGGCCTCGAATTTCCAATCGTGGCTCTCGCCGGCTTCACTCCTCATGACTATCCAGGCATATCCACTGACGTGACACCTGACGAGCGCGATGAGCTTCTGGCTCGTGAGCGCCGCACGATGTTCGTGGGAATGACGCGTGCCATGCGTGCGCTGCTGGTGGTTATACCTGCCGGTGTCACCACTCCTCTTCTCCATGGCTTCGATCCCGATCTCTGGAACGTCGATCGTCCTATCTAGAGCGATCCCTACACTAGAAAGAAGGATGAATCCATGCAGACCATACGCTTACCCCGCCGACTCCCGCAGCAGTCCGAACTGCTGAAACTAAATCGGCTCTTAGCTGTCGGCGCTATCTGCCTCGATTGGAGCGAGGTCCAGCCGAGCCTGGTGACTCCCGACCAGCTAGATACGCTCTTTCGCGGCTTGACCCTGGACGTTCATATCGAATACATCGATACCTGCGACAATACTACCATTTCGGAGGCCCTTTCTTCTCTTATCGAAGACGCCTTCGGCCGCGCCCAGAATGACATGGACGCGACGGTCCCGCGGCCGGTGCGTACGAACTCGCAGGCACTCCCTCCACCCGCACTCTGGTCGCCTCCATCTTTTCCCGAGGTTGAAAACGAGGCCGAGCGCACGGTTATACGTAAGCAGCCGACCATAAAAAAGTTGTCAGATGATGCGACCCGGATACCCGCCCACACGCTTGAGGATGCGACCGCCAACATATATTCCCCCTCGTCCCGCTTCGCGCCCATCTACGAAATTCCATGTACCGATATTTCAATTCCAGTTCATCCTTCTCTGGATATGTCTGAGCTCTCGCACGCTGATCACTTTTCTACTCTATTACAGCCACTTGTGCATGCCTACGCCACCTGGGCCGACAAGCAGACGCAGCGCCCTCCTCATCCAGCCCGGCAAGTACAAAACTTTCGGCAAGAGACGTATAACGCGACTCAGAAACGGATAGAGAAAGGCATCCACCTGATCAGTACAGATCAGCATGCAAGCACAGCTTTTGCGTTTATGAACCGCGTCATGTGGCTGGAACGTATCCGTACCCTTTGGATAGAGGGGAAGCGCACTAATACCTTGCGCACACTGACAGATATCAACCAGGAGCCATCCAACCATAGCTGGCATCCCTTCCAGCTCGCCTTCATCCTCTTGAATATCCCCGCACTCATCGATCTACGTTATGCCGATCCGGATGCCACAAAGGGTGCGCTGGCCGATCTACGCTACTTCCCGACCAGCTGGGAGAGGACGGAGGCATATCTGGGATTAACGGCCTATACGCTGGGAATTCGCCGCCTGCAGGATCAAGCCGATGGTGTTGCGAATGCAAGCAGAATAATGGCAATCCTGCGCTATTTATCATGCATCTTGACACCGCTCCAGCAAGTCGCAACCTTAATCTGTGCCTGCGAGACCATCAGATACACCGACACTTCAACCTGGGGAACGATCCCTTTCCGCCTGGGCCTCCAGTCGCACGCCGTCAGAAATACCACAAACAGGACCACACACGCCACCAACCAAACTCATACAGCTCATACACCTGATAGCAACTCACACAAAGATCCCAACCCGCTCACCCACTGCCCCTGGTGTGGCTCAGCCATCGAAACAAGCCAGGACACGCCCAGAAGCCGCAAACTGATCTATTGTCGCGACCCCAAAAACGAGTGCACATTCAGCCGCACCAAATCACCAGCAGAGGGACTCCCAATCCTGACAACCAACCAGGAAATCCAGCACCTCAAGCCGACCCTACTAATCGTTGTAGAGCCATAATTTTTAGCCTCTAAAGAGGCTGCATCAAAATGCACAGGCCGCTCCTGTTTTCTCTTCCTAATAATAGAAAGCTATAACGCCATACCCATCGGCAAGGCGGCAATCGCCCGGCCCGTTTCTCAGGCGTGTGTATGATCTTTGTTCTTAGCCAGAATATCTTTGCAGCGGCGGGCAACTCTCTCCCACACCACGTCGCGTTTTCCACGCGTCATCCGATTCAACGGGTCAGAAGGCGCATTGACGGCCTGAAATTTGGCAAGTTCAGAATCTCTAAACGCGCAGGCCCCCAAAACCACCGAGAGCACGACAACCCCCCTTTCCTGAGCCGCCTTCAGCAGAGGCCCCATCTCATGCTTGAAGATAAAATCAGACGCAAAAAAGTCCGCACTCACCAGGAAGAGAGCGATCTTCGCCGTATCTAAGGCATTGTTAAGCTCATCTCTCCATCTACTACCAGCTAAAATTCTCGTATCATCCCAGTAGACTATCGCTCCCTCGCGCACATGAAGAGCCAGATGTGTATGTAGTTCGTCTAAATATCTCTTATCCTTACGACTATAACTAATGAAGATACTTCCAGGCGCATCTGGAGATACTGAAGATACTGACAGTTTATGCTCGTCATTCATACAACTCTCTCCTTACTTTCTACTCTATACGAGCGGGAGTGATACAGCATTAGCTGAATGCTGTATCACTTCATTCATGTATACATCTTTCTCTATTGTATAGCATTAGCATTCGACATACTGCTTTTTGGATGCATTTCTTCTCTTTTGGGCTAGCTTTTGGCGTGCAACCGATAGCGAAGCGACGAGCAGGCGTTTTTGCCTCTTATCTGTGGGCCAGCGCGCAGCCTCCAGGTCAATATCATAGGCATAAAAAACGGTCTGCAGTTGCGCCACTTCGTCTATATGATCGTGAAGCAGACAGATTATGGACTGCTGCTGGCGCGGAGGTAGCGCTAGCACCATGCGGGCGATAGAGTGCAGAAAGAGCGTGCTATCGATCTCCTCAACAAACTCTTGCGCAGGATCAGGCTCACCCTCTAGCTGATCGCACTCCTCCGACAAGGGCCATACTGGCTTCTCCTGCCGCTTCATATCAATAAACTCACTATAGATAACGCGTCTTACATACGAATAGAGGTGCGTTATCTCCTTCTTTTCCAATATTTTCCACAGCTTGATGCGCGATCGCTGTATGAGCTCATCAGTTTCCATCGTATCCCCCAGCCCATACTCATGCCTCACATATAAATTCATCAATTTACCTGCCTGACCGACAAGGTAGCCATCGATGGTCTTCAGAATTGTCTCGCTGGGCACTTTCATTGCTATTTCTCCTTAGCGTTTGTTATACTTTAAGCACATATGAGGCTTCTGCCTCCAGGACCTGGATACATGACCGGTACGAGAAGCGACTACTTGCTTTCGTTCTATAGAAAGAGTACTAGAAAGAGGAGCGCAAAACCATGTCGAATTGTGGGCAAGTTGTGGGCAACCAGGGGGCAACATTGTAGTATGTCCATGTAGCATAGAAAAACCGTAGGCCCGGAGCTAGCAGGTCGCGGACGAAGAGAGTACTGTACATAGAAACATATGAATACAACAACATCCGTTAAAAAAAAGGGATCACCCAATGAATTGCTGCGCGAGGAGCGCGAGCGGCATAATTGGACCCATCAGAAGGTTGCGGACCTGATTGGTTCAACAGACCCTCACATGGTGAGTCGCTGGGAGCGTGGTGTTATTACCCCTTCAGCTTACTACCGTGAGAAGCTGTGCAGTATCTTCGAGAAGTCTGCGGAAGAACTGGGCCTGATGAAAAGTTCGGCGCACGAGGAGAGAGAGGCGGGGAGCATAGAGCAAGGTGAAACCATCTACGAACTCCCTGTATTCTTTACCTCTTTCGTTGGACGCAAGTCAGACATTGATAGAGTTAGTAGCTTACTTCTACGCGCCGACGTACGCCTGATTACCCTGCTGGGAACCGGGGGTATCGGGAAGACTCGCCTGGCAATGGAAGTCGTTGGGCGCGTGCGTGGACACTTTGGCAATGTTGTGTGTTTTGTAGCGCTCGATGCGCTGCGTGATCCCTCGCTTGTGCTCTCCACCATCGTTGAAGCGCTAAGGATTCAAACGAACGCACGCTCCTCACTGATGCAGCAGTTAAAGATATTCTTGAGGAAAAAGCACCTGCTCTTGCTACTCGATAACTTTGAATACGTGGTGAAGGCTGCGCCGCTTATAGAAGAGCTCCTGCAAGATTGTCCAAACCTGAAAGTGCTGGTAACCAGTCGTCAGCGGCTGGACATAAGCGTCGAGCAGCCATTCGAGGTGCAACCATTAGAGCTGCCCGATCTTGCTCCGCTGCCAGAAATAGACAAGCTGACCAATTATAGCGCAGTGGACCTTTTTGTGCGGCGCGCGCAAACAGCGTTACCCGACTTCAAGTTAACGCTTGCCAACGCTCAACCAATCGCGGAGCTATGCGTGCGGCTCGACGGACTCCCCCTGGCAATCGAGCTGGCGGCGGCGCGCATCAAAGTGCTGTCCCCACAATCTCTGCTGACATGGCTTGCGCAGGACACACAGGTTTTGAAGAGTGATTTACGCAACATACCCGATCGTCAACGCACCCTCGACCTCACAATTGACTGGAGCTATGGTCTGCTGGATGCGCATGAAAAATGGCTCTTCCGACACCTATCTGTTTTTGCTGGCGGCACTACCTTTGATACAATCAGAGAGTTCTTTCAATCCAACGAGCAGCGGCCAGAGCGGCCAGCCGATCTTTTGGAAACCATAAACTCTCTTCTGGCAAAATGCCTGCTACACAACGTTGACCCGGAAAGCGAGGAGCGCCGCTTCGGCATGCTCGAAACCATTCGCGACTACGGCCTCAACAGTCTGCGCGCTGCAGGAGAGCAGGCCGCATGTCAGCACGACTACGCCCTCTATTACCTCAAAGTCGTCGAGCAGGCAGGGCCGCATCTCAAGGATTCGCAACAGGCCGTCTGGCTGGGACGGCTAGAGCGTGAGCAAAAGAATCTGCGTGCGGCACTAACCTGGCTTGTTGAGCAAAAAGAGACCGGACTGGCCCTGCACTTCATTGAAGCCTTCGGCAAATACTGCGGCCTCTATGGATACTGGACAGAGGAGAAGCGCTGGCTGGACACCGTATTATCCCTACCGGAGGAGCCGCAGCACGTAGCCATACGCGCCAGAGTACTGCGCCGCGCCGGTCATCTCGCCTATCGTCTCAGAGACCTCACCGGTGCCCGCCAGCTATTCGAGCAGAGTATTACATATGCACGAGAGGCGGACGACAAATCGACCCTCGCCGGCGCATTAAACGGGCTCAGCTGGGTCGTGTACCGGCGAAAAGAGACCTTGTTGGCCGATCGCCTGCTCAAGGAAAGTCTAGAGATTGTCCGGCAGACCGACGACGACTGGGCACTCGGCAACATTCTAGAGAGCCGAGGACGTTTCTTACACTACCAGGGCAATAAAGTGGAAGCACGAACCCTGATAGAGCAAAGCGTCGCCATGGCACGCAAGCTCTCAGACAAGGAAAACCTCGCGCGCACTCTCACAACGTTAGTCGCACTAGAAATCGCGGAAGGCAACATGGAACAAGCCAGGAAGCTCGCCCACGAAAGCTTCAACCTGGCACTCGCCTTAAAGACACGCCCGCTCATCGCCCTCACCCTCGATACACTAGGGGATGTTGCGCTATCCGAGGGAGCATATCCTCAGGCCCGACAATATATAGAGGAGCGCATCACCAGAGCAAGAGAGTTGGGCGATACCGCAACCATCGCCAATCGTCAACTCAAACTCGCCGATATAGCCCTGGCGCTGGAGGAGCCGAGAGAAATCAAGCAATCGATCCACACGGTTGAAGAGTCTCTGGCCTTGCTACGAGAGCAGAAAGATATCCCTGCCATTATCGACGCCCTCGTCATGCTCGCCGACCTCTATCGAAATACAGGAGACCTGTCCCAGGCCCAATCACTCTACCTGGAATCCCTACAGCTCGCCTGCGCGTTTGGAGAAGAAAGAAAAATTGGACGCAGCCTGCCAGGCCTGGCCCAAATCTTCCTCAACCAGGGACAGGCGGAACGCGCCGCCTACCTCTACGGCGTATTCGAAGCCCGGTGGAGCGCATCCACAACCATGCATCCAGCCCAACTCACCGCCTACAAACAAGCAATCGTGCAGGCCCGCGCCCAGCTTCCCGAGGCCGACTTCAACCAGGCCTGGTCCAACGGCGGTACAGCACCCCTCGAAACCCTGATGGCCAGCACTATTAAAGAAAACTAACACTTCGGTTCATAAACCCGCTTTTGAAACGGGTTTATGAACCGAAGGGAGGAACGTAAAGCAGGCCCGCATCCTGAAACCACCTGACACATCTGGAAACAGGCTTTGTCGTTAACAATGGTGTCCGCTCCAGAATCGCTCTGCAGGGAGGTTGAATGAAACGAACAGATATGTTATTATGAGACTATCCGGGGCTGTAGCTCAGTGGATAGAGCGTCGGTTTCCTAAACCGTGCGTCGGCAGTTCGATCCTGCCCAGCCCCACTCCGTGAACCCGCCTCTAAAAGTGATGTGCTTGGGATAAACTATCGAGAAATCTATTCTTGCCGTCTCTGACTACGTTCGGGATCGAAGCCTTGAGGATAGCGTTCCTGTAACTTCTCTACATTTGCCTGCATCACATCATCCAGACTCAGTCCTATCGTATCGCAAAGAAGGACTATGTACCAGAGAAGATCCCCCAATTCCTTCCTCAGCTCTACCACATCAAGCTCATGTGAATGATATAGGACCTTTTTAAGAGCGTCTACAACTTCGCCGGACTCTCCCGCTATACCAAGCGCAGCCAGTATCAGTAATTCTCTAGGATCTTCTATGCCGCATGTGCGATTAACCTCTTTTGTATACTCAGCAATATCCATGTTTCCTCCTCAATGCCTCCCCTTCAATAAAATATTTTTACATTCACAACCAGACATGTATGCCACTGTATCGTTTGTACTGCCTGGAGTAAAGCACATAGTACTCTTTAAACAAACGCATCAATACTTGCTCTATAAACTGCTCAAGCACGCTAAGTTTCATAGTCCTGATGGCAGACAGCGTCTACGTTCTCGACGAGTAAAACGATCTCAACTGCGCTACCGTACAGTGAGGCTGGCATTACATACAAAGAAAAACTATTCAAAAGCTCCCAAAAAGCTTGCTAAAAAAGATTGGAACAGATACAGTAACAACATCACGGATCAACAGAACGTATCCTGTTTCAACAATAGACACAAGCAGGGCGGGAAGAAGTATGTCGAAAAAATCAAAGCGCGTGAAATAACTCCAAAAGAGACCAGCACAACCTAAAGTTCAGGTATTCAAGCAGTTAGTTAGTCATGCACAGAATCAAATGTTCCAGGGCAATTTTACAGGGGCGATTACAACTTGTGAACACTTACAGCATGTTCTCCCCGAACAATCATTCATGCACGCTGAAGTACTGGCTTTATTGGGGCTGGCAAATGCTTGAGCATTTACATAATTTCAAGAAAACGATTTTGTTTGGGGAGAATAACGAACAGTAGTTGCCGAAGACACACTAGTATTTGGAACAGAAACGAACGATCTGGTCATTCAAGTAACATAAGTATAGTAACAAAACGGGATGGTGAGATAGATAAGGATAGCCACACTATTGCCCCCTTTGGTAAAATGCGGGGGCCAGCGCTCTCCTTTGGGAGATTAGCTGGCCCGGGGTGTGCATGGGGTCTTTAGACTTTGTTCAGGGCATAGGGGAGGGGTGTGGGCAAGCGAGGAAGGTGGATGCCGGGAAAGGCATCAACAGGCTCCTACTGCTCAAGGAATGCTACACCCGGGCCGGGCCTGACTGCGTCTAATGAGACGCGCCCACCCCCGTACCCCCAGGTCATTGAGCTGACAATTGCGGTTCCATCATTCAGGACTTGCTCGACGATACCAACGTGTCCCACAGCGCCTGCACCTTGCACTCCCCCCTGTAGGACGAGAATTGAGCCAACGCTGGCAAGGCCAGAGACGCGCCAGCCATTTTCATAGGCCCGGGCAGTCCATTGTCCGGCATTTGCCTGACTTCTCCACGGAACGACCACATTGTGGAGTTGGAAGTAGCGTTGAGCAGCCCACCAGGTACATTGTCCATAGGAAAATACATTCGTAAAACCGCCTGAAAAAGCCAGTGGATTACGAAATGCATATCCATCAGATAGAGAAGCATTATTATTCGCTCCAGCCGGTTGCGATCGCGCCGGCCTGGCTCGCTTACTCTGCTTCGGGTGCGGCACAGGCTTGACCAGGCGCATGCGGGTCGTCACCCGCACCCACGCCCTGATTGAGCGTAGATTCCTGTTGAATGCATTGCCACTAGCATTCTGAATACAAATACTCTGGCCCACATGGAGCACACTGTGTCCAGTTAAATGATTGTACGCCACCATCATTTGCTCCTTCAAGCCGTAGTATGTCGCGATACGCGCAAGTGTGTCGTCTCCAACGACAATATGCTTGCGATCAGTCTTTGAACAGGAAGTGAAAGGCTTTTCATAGACGTCTTCCGCTCGTGATACTATTGTCCCATTAGGATATAGGCCACAGACGGCAATAACGACGAGATAGATACTTACTACAATATTCACTACGTTGTACGGCTGGAAGATTTTCCAGACTTGTCGTTGTGTTTGCAATGTATCCTCTTTCGAATATACAACTTGCAGACCCCCGCAAACGTCTATCCTACATAGATAGCAGACGACTACTTTGTCGTCGCTATCGCGATGCATTGATACAGACGTACATAGGCACTATACACAACGACTAGTAATAGTGTATGCCAATACATTGCAAGCTCATTTTCTTATACGATGTGTCGCGGGGGGGGCGCCCGTTTATATAATTTTATTTGTTATAAACAATAAAAAAATATATAAAAAAAATAAAAAAAATT
>CAXTXB010000050.1:12421-13195 GCA_964247965.1 uncultured Dictyobacter sp.
TATCTTTTTTCACAAGTTTGGAATGGGATAACCCATAGCTTCTTTATAAGCGCTGTTTACGCTTCCCTAACGCTTCCTGGCCTGTCCTGGGTTTCAAATCGAAGCTAACGGAGCCGGTTTTTTCCTCATCGGGCAATGAGCGCTCTGGGCTAGTATCAACAGGCTCGCCGGTCTCCTGATTATAGCCGATTTCCGTCATCTGCTCCGGGCGGAAGATATGGGTTGGGAGCATACCTGGAGGTGGAGTAGTTACATGTGGACCAGGCTTTGAGGTAGGCCAACTGGGATAATTTGGCTTCAAAGCCGGTTGTACGGCCCTATCGCCAGAACCTGGCACACTTGGAAGAACCTGCTGAGCTTCTTGTTTAGCATCCTGTTGGCCTACCACTGGCACGCTTGGAAGAACCTGTTGAGCTTCCTGTCGGGCGGCACCCGGCACACTTGGAAGAACTGGCTGAACTTCCTGTCTAGCAGGCACGCTTGGAAGAACTGGCTGAGCTTCTTGTTCAACACTCTGTTGAGCTGGCACGCTCGAAAATGCGTCTGCCTTTATATTCTTTTGAGCCATCTTTACTCCTTTTTACTATAAATACGTTGCGAGATAAAAGAAGGAAACATATTATGTATTGTACACTGTCGGCGCCATGTGCATATGCCGATTAGCAAGTTTGTACAAGGAGAGATGCCCGTTCTCGCGCCATTGGAGCTCGTTATGTATTTATGGGTCATCCCGAATTTTTTTTTAAATTATTAAAGTGGGGGGGGGGGGTGTGT
>CAXTXB010000050.1:13205-17511 GCA_964247965.1 uncultured Dictyobacter sp.
CTACCTGCCCTTTTTATTGTCGAAGGCAGTAAAAAGGGCAGGTAGAACACGACGTTCATCATTTTTCAAAAATTCGGGATGACCCATTAAGCCTTCGCTTAGTTTCTTGACGCCTCTCTCCCGCGGATCAAAGATGCAAAGATGCCAACGGCTGCGATCGCGGCACAGACTAGAAATGTTGTGTGGAAGCCATTTACAAAGGTCTGCTGCAAGGCAGTTGTGTGAGCACCACCCTTGTTGGAAGCAAGGACGGCACCGGCGACGGCGCTACCAAAGCCGGTGAAGATAGCTCCAGCTAGCGCGATGCTAATGCTTTGGCCAAACACACGTCCAGTCGCCAGAAAGCCCGCAGCGCTGCCCTGGAGCGAACGAGGGGCCGCACCCATCAGTGCACTATTATTGGGCGACTGGAACAGCGACTGCCCAACACCGGTCAACAGCAGACGCCAGACGATATCCCAGATAGAGCTGTGCGCATCCAGAAAGCTGATCGAGACCAGGCCGAGGCAGGCAATAGCCAGTCCTGCCGATGCCAGCCAACGCACGCCGATACGATCCGCGAGCGACCCGCTGATTGGTGCAATAATCGCAATCGTGATGGGAAGAGGAGTCAGCAAGAGGCCCGCGACCTCAGTTGGGAAGCCGCGCAGTTCTTCAAGATAGAACGGCATCATAAAGCTCACCGCAAACAATGCCAGGAAGCTCAGCACCAGACTGAGCAAGGACGCGGCAAAGACGCGGTTGCCCAATAGCGAGAGCACGATGACAGGATTAGGCATGCGCGCTTCCACAAAAGGCAGGGCGACCAGGGCTACTACGCTCACAACAAGCAGGGTAAGAATAACAGGCGAGACCCAGCCGAGCTCCTGTCCAAATGAAAGTGCAGCCGTAAGACAGGCCAGTCCAATCGCCAGCAGCGCCGCGCCTAGAGGATCGAAACGGCCGGGGCTGCGCTGAATCTTCTCCTTAAGAAATAAGAGAGTAGCAACCAGCCCGATGAGTCCAATAGGCACGTTCACGAAAAAGATCCAGCGCCACGATGTTGTCGCCGTGATAAAGCCACCCAGCGTTGGACCAACGCTAACACCCAACGCTACAAAAACGGCATTCAAGCCCAGGGCGCGACCACGCTCCTGCGACGGGAAGGCCGAGGTCAGCATAGCCGGGCTCACCGCCATAAGCAGCGCCCCCCCCAGGCCCTGAAGCGCGCGCGAGCCGATCAAGAAGCCAAGCGAAGGCGAAAAGCCACACAGGGCAGAGCTGGCAGTGAAGAGGACGAGACCCACAATCCAGACAATCTTACGCCCCATCATATCCGCCAGACGACCGGCCGTTAACAGTATAGCTGCAGTCGCCACCAGATAAGCAATCACCACCCATTCGACCGCACCGCTAAGGGGTACACTAAAGAAGCGAGCAATCGTAGGCAGGCTGATATTGACAATTGATGAGTCCAGGGTTGCCATAAACACACCCACCGCCACTATTCCCAGCACCACCCACTTATTGGTACGCCCTCCCTCAACCTGGGATGGCTTCCCATTTTGAGAGGCTTGTGTACCCGTAGTACTTGTAACATCTGCTTGCATCTGCTTTTCAGCAGACGAAAGAGGAGTCGTTTCTTCTTGTTGCCGCATAGATTAGAACCGTTTCCCTTTGTTTTTGATTTTTTTATAAAAACAACTACCCATTGTATGGGTGGTTGAAAATAAGACGTATCAACTATCAGACGATAGAGAGAACGTAATCCGATAACAAATTATTTACTGATAAAAAAATAAAGCGTCAGGCTGAAACCCACAACCATTACAAAGATGCGAACCCACTTCTGCTCTATCTTCCGTGCATAATAGGCACCACCATAGCCACCGATAATCGCCCCCACAACCATCACAAGAGCCGGCAGCCAGACAACGACGCCCGCGAGGACAAAGGTGACCACAGCCACACCATTGATGCAGCTAGTTAACAGCGTCTTCAAGCCATTCATCACATGAATGTCATCCATGCCCATCAACGCCAGCGTTGCCAGCATAAGGATGCCGATGCCGCCGCCAAAGTAGCCCCCATAGACTGCAATGATGAATTGCGCTATAGCGATACCGACCAGGCTCGGCACCGAGAGCACACTCTTCTCTATAGTCCGCACATGCAATCTTTTCGTAACCGGGCCACTGAAGGTAAAGAGCAGCGTGGCCGTCAAGAGCAGATAGGGCAACAAAGCCACAAAGGTGCTGGCAGGTGTGCGCAACAATAAGATCGCCCCAAGCACACCACCCACCAGGCTCGTGCCAACCAGCAAGAATAGCAGTACACGATTCTGCGAGGTCAGCTCGCGACGGTACGCGCCAACGCTAGCAATGGAGCCGGGCCAGAGCGCAACGGTACTGGTCGCATTGGCAGGAATGGCAGGGATACCAGCAAATATAAGGGATGGAAATGTAAAGAAGCTGCCTCCACCAGCCACGGAATTGAGAGTACCTCCCAGAACCGCCGCGAAGAAGAGCAATACCATAGATGGAATTGACATAGCTAAACCTCTAGTGTGTTGCTATACGTATTACATATTGAGTATACAACATCAAGAGGCCCTAAATTCTTTTCCTCTCGCTTACTATTCTCTCAGCATTTGCACATTTTCAGTGTACAAATATTTTTTAGTACTCATACACTTTTTACATTTCTGTACACTGAAAATGGAGTATTTCAATTTTATCTATCTCTCTCAATTTTTAAATCATACCATACACAATGTTGCCGCCCAGGATCGTGGCCTGAACACCGTTCTCAGACATATTCTCTTGAGGTATGCTCATAATATCTTCGCGCAGGACAACGGCGTCGCCGAGTTTGCCGACAGTCAGAGAACCTTTGAGGTGCTCTTCTGATCCTGCGTAGGCGGCACCCAGGGTATAGCCCCAGAGGGCATCAACGACGGGGAGTGCCTGATCGGGGAGCCAGGGCGGGCGTTTGGTGGCGGGGTCGCGTCGCACGGTGGCGGCGTAGAGGATGCGCAGAGGATCGAAGGTCTCGACGGGGGCGTCGGAGCCAAGGGCGATAGGGATGCCCATATCGCGCATAGTGCGATAGGCGTAAGCGCGACGAGAGCGCTTCCCCCAGAAGCGTTCGGCGATATCGCGATCAGCCACGGCATGGAAGGGTTGGATTGAGCCCACCACGCCCAGGCGGCGCATGCGCCTCAGGTCGTCAGGAGTGATAAGTTGAACATGCTCTACACGATAACGTATATTTGAAGGAGGAGTAGCAGGAGCACTGGCGGCAAGGGTCTGTTGTGCGTACTCGATTGAATTGAGCGCCACATGGGCGGCGCGGTCACCGATGGCGTGAATGGCGATGCTCAAGCCCATCGAGGCCGCCGCCTGGACCGTCTCCTTCATCTCCTGCTCTGGAATGGCCAGGATACCATAGTTGCCGGGGCTACCCTCGAAGCTTGAGAGCATCGCCGCCGTCTGCGAACCAAGAGTTCCATCGGCAAAGATCTTGATGCCGGCGATCCGCAGAAGATCATTCTCAGCATCTGTAATGCCGAGTTTGCGCAACTGCGGCAACTTTTGACGCGGCATAATCATCTGCACCCGCACGCCCAGCTTCTGCTCATTCCGTAACTGGCGGAAAATGCTGAGCGAGAGATCACCCTCGATGTCGTGGATAGAGGTGATGCCACGGCTCTGTAACTGCGCGAGGGCACGCTCAAGCAAGGCTCGGCTGGCAACGGGATCGGGCCGCTTGATCACCGAGAAGACCAGCTTTGTAGCATCGGCCTCCTGCAAGATACCTGTAGGCTCGCCATCACTGAAGCGTAGGATCGCGCCAGTAGTGGGATCAGGGGTCGTTGAAGTAATAGTAGCGCGTTGCAGGGCAAGCGAGTTTACCCAGAGCAGGTGACCATCCTTGCTGGATAGGGCGACGGGATGCTCAGGGGCCGCTGAGTCAAGCGAGATTTTTGTGGGAAAGTTGCCACCGGGCCACAGATTTTTGTCCCAGAGGCCGCCCTGAATCCACTGACCAGCGGGAGTCTGGGCGGCACGAGCCCGGACAAGCTCAGCCACCTCATCCTCGTTTGAACAGGCAGAGGCATCGATGCGCTGAGAGAGTAACGCAGTCTCCAGTAGATGGATGTGGGCATCGATAAAACCTGGCACAACAGTTCTTCCCTGAAGATCCACCAGTTCAGTATGCTGGCCGCCAGCACGGCGCACCTCATCGTTCGAGCCAACGGCCAGGATACGGCCAGAGTTTGTATCAATCGCCATAGCCTGGGCACGCGGCGCGTGTAGATCGAACG
>CAXTXB010000051.1:0-17371 GCA_964247965.1 uncultured Dictyobacter sp.
GCCTTTGTCCTATTTTTTCAAATTTGCGAATTGATTCACACGCTACTGCTCTATATAGACCACCCCCTCTTTCACCACAAAGTGCAGGGTGCTCCACTTATTGACCATATCGGCAAAGCTGCCGTTCAGGCTGCGCGTCCATGATACCATCTTGCCCGCCGCCGCATCGGCTGCGTTTTGGTACACATCGTCGGGACGCTGTCCAGGCCACCAGGCGAAGGGATGGCCTGCATACATTTCGCGCAGGCAGCTATGCGAATCGGCCTGCCAGGGTACACCCATCTGCTGGGAGAAGAAGCCTGCGTTCACTTTAAGCGGTCCCGGCGGTAGGCTGGCTCCTTGCTTGATGCGGAAAGGCTCCGAGAAGATTTCATGCTTACGGATCAGCCAGCTTACCTCGATGCCTGGATGGAAGCCGCCGCCCGCGCAGTTCTCCAGTGCGGCACGATCGAGTCCCTCGGGTGTGATCTGCTCCTGAGTGGGGATTGTCGGCAGATTCCAATCACTCTGGAAATGTCCGCGCTGCCACTGGTCCATGAGGGCGTACTGGGTACGGGTGAGCGAGAGGAAGTGCAGCGGATTGTCAGGATGATCGTAGTCGTCGCCGAAGATTCGGGGCATGGCGAAATCGATTGGCTGATTGGGAGATGTGGGAGCATTTGGATTGCGCAGGCGACCAAAGATCGTCGCCCGCAAGCTCGCAGCAGGTCCCGAAGTCGAGTTATCGGCCAGCATCTTCCAATGGGTGTCGCTGAAAAGCTCATGATGACCCTGTAGAGGTTGGAAGACCCAACGCGTAGAATAGGCGTGGAACAGGATCGGAAAAATCTCCTCGGTAAAAGATGGACTGATTTGTGATGGAGCCTTACCCCCGTTCTGCTTCCATGCCGCATTCAACTCCAGCAAGCGCTTAAGCCCTTTGGAGTGTAGCGACGTACCCGTAGAGGATTGATATTGATACTCGCCATAGATGCCATTGACCGGCTTGCCCCCAACCATAGGGATCGTCAGTTCGCGCACCGCCATGTCATACAGGGTATCATAAAGGGTCACGATATTGCCGATGGCGGGCGCGAAGTCTGGCGGGGCGACGACCACCCAGGCTCCTTCCGCCACGACCGGCTGCGGCTGACCACCCACTTGCGTCGGCTTGAGCGTAATCGTTGCCGTTACCGGGCCATCAGAAGTATCGTCGAACCAGTGGTCGTTGTTGGCAAAGTGGGTAAGCGGAGCATTATTAGGAGAGGAGGCGGCCTTGCCCTTCCCGCCCAGCACGAGCAGGCCACCAGCATCGTCTGTACGTAGCTGCCCCAGCGTCTCTACAGGAATAGAGGACTTAGTATTCTTAAAATCGACAGGTTTAGAGACAGTACCTTTCGTGGCCGTGATAGCCTTCGCTCCCTCATCGATCTCCAGTTGACCACGATTACTCGTCACGCCAGCATTTCTAAGCGGCGGATTCGACTTAAAGTTGTCCTGCGCGCCCACCTGCCCATTAAATTGATAGAAAGACGCCTTTCGATTCGCCAGATGCACCGTCCACGTAATCGACTGCACATCGTCCAACGTAATCTCTCTTAGAGGAACGGTCTGGCCGTCCTGCTGGACGTATTCCCAGATGCGAAAGCGAGCCGCCTGGCGCTTGATGTTTGGACCCTGCTTGAACGAAAGGAACTGCTTGGAGGCAAAATCCCAGTTGGCAGGCACTCCCGGCGTCTCAGGACCAACAAAATAATGGTCAGGGTCCGCGTCCCCAACGCGAGCGATACCAATCGCGGGATGAATCTTGAAAATGGGTGCGCTGGTGGCACCACTGCTGCCCTGCATATATATCTACTCCTTTCGCTATTACACTCCGGATGCCTGTTTATTACGCACAATAGGCATCAACATAAGAATGGGTGAGCTTTAGAGAGAAGGGAAAAGACTCTGTTCCTGGTCTGTTTATCCTTTCCTCCAAAGCTCACCCATTCTTATGTTGATGCCTATTAGCACCGCGTTAGGACACACAGACCGACTTTAGCCAGAGAAATCGCACTAACTTCTCCACAGTTTCCAATGCACTATAGACGCTCACTATAGTGAAATTTGGGAGACGCATACAAACTGTTTGGGAACCGTGTCTTTGTTTCTCCTCGCTGATTTTGGACCTTATTGAAGATTGACCTTGACCCACTTTCAAGGAGAAAGGAAAAGCGTGTCTACTGGCCATCTTTTCGCGCACCCGAACGATGACGGAGCAATTCATCGCATCTGCTCCGCCTGACTATCCTCTGGCTTTGCTTCGCCGCCATCCTGATGCGGGTCTCCTGCATCATGCTGAGAGAGGTTCTCACGAGACGAGCTCAGGATCTCGTGCTCTGTATGTTCAAGCTGGAATGGTCGTGAGACAGACGATCTTTCTATTAATTAGAGGCGGAAGATTTCCGTTGTCAGGAGCTCTCTATACGACTGCCAGGCTCCAAAAGTCTTTTCTCCCTTGACAACCGAAACTCTAATGTTTTACTATGTTCATAGCTAATTAATTATATAGCAATAGAGAAGGATGAAAATCATCCCCGCTCTATAGCTGCTCATGCGCTGTTTTTTCAACGTGTAGCGTTCGTATCCGAAAGGACGTGGTTATTGGAGAAAAAAGGCTCTCTCGAATTTTATCTTGATAGTCGATCAGGAGTGGCACCCTACTTACAACTGGTCCATCAAGTCAAACATGCTCTACGGCTTGGTTTTCTTCAACCAGGAGATCAGTTGCCTACCATGCGTGAGGTCGTCACAAAGCTCGTAATCAACCCCAATACGGTCTTTAAAGCCTACCGCATGCTTGAACACGAAGGCTTCGTCACGAGTCGTCCTGGACTTGGAACGTTTGTAGCACAGACGTTCGTCGAGACTCCTGCCAGGGACTATCAAGCATTTCGTCAGGGGTTAACCAACTGGTTGAACGAGGCCTACGCCGCCGGCCTTGATGAGGAGAGTATCCAGGCACTCTTTGAAAGCACATTTCAACAGTTTTTACGTAGAAATCATGATGAAGGGATTGCATGATGCGCGCAATAGAAGCAACTCATTTGAGCAAACGCTACGGTCAGAAATGGTCACTGAACGACTGTACATTCCAGGTTTCACAAGGAAGCATTGTTGGTTTGATTGGACCAAACGGCGCCGGAAAAACGACATTGATACAATTACTTATGGGACTACTCAAGCCAACCCAGGGTGAGGTCCTTGTTCTTGAGCATACTCCCAACGATGCCCATTACCTCTTGCCAAAAGTCGGCTTTGTAGCGCAGGATCATCCTCTGTACACATCGTTTACTGTTCAAGATACGCTCAAGATGGGGCAGAAGTTAAATACCTCGTGGGACAACGCTATGGCAAGAGCTCGCCTGGAAGCGTTAGAAATTCCCTTTCAACAACGCATTGGGAAACTTTCTGGCGGTCAACGGGCACAGGTTGCACTGGTTCTCGCATTAGCAAAACAACCAGAGGTGTTAATTTTGGATGAACCGGTTGCAAGCCTTGACCCGATAGCACGCCGAAACTTCCTCCAGGTGTTGATGGAGACCGTGACACAGACGACAATGACCGTCATCTTTTCTTCTCATCTCATTACAGATATAGAGCGTATCTGTGATCATGTCATTCTCCTGGCTTCATCACACCTCCAATTGAGTGGTGAGATCGAAGATATTCTTGCCTCACATGCATTGTTGATGGGACCTCTAGAGCGTGTTCATTCCCTTGAGAAAGTCCACACGGTTTTGAGTAAACGTGCAACTGAACGCCAATGCATCCTACTGGTCCGCTTGAACGGCCCCCTGCTCGATCCTGCCTGGGAACGTCGTGATCTTTCGCTAGAGGACATCATGCTCGCCTATATGGATCGATCCCCTCTCAACCCGCTGCCTCAACAGAACAAAGTACAATTGGAGGTTCTTCGATGATCTGGCTAACCTGGAGACAACATCGTATACAAATTATAGTTTTAAGCATAGTCCTCGCTCTGGTCTGTGTCGTCTTACTGATAACTGGAATGCATATCGCAGAAGTCGCGCGTACTTCCGGTCTTTTCACTTGTAAGGTACAGAGTGCTGACTGCCTCTCAGCACAATCTGCTGTCATTGGCTACACGACACAGGATGCATTTGGAAATGGAAGCTTCTACTACCTGTTTCATAACCTCCTCATGTGCTTACCTGCTCTGGTAGGAATGCTTGTCGGTGCTCCTCTTGTTGCTCAAGAATTTGTGCATGGCACCTACCGCATGGTTTGGGCGCAAAGTATTCAATGGCAACGCTGGCTGCTTATAAAAAGTTGCCTACTTGCCCTTGTATTCGCCTGTGCCGGTGGAGTTCTTTATGCTGTGTTTACCTGGTGGAAAGCTCCCTATATAACCGCCCTTGGTGCCCCCTGGGATTACCTGAATGATGATGTCTGGGGATTTGTTGCCATTGCCTATATGCTATTCGCGCTTATGCTTGGTATTGCGGCTGGAAGTATCGTAAAAAAGATGATCCCAGCAATGGTGATAACTGTGATTCTTTTTATCATCGTACGCGCCCTCATAGAAGTCTTTCTACGTCCTTCCTTACTTCCTCCACATGTCTATCGTATACCTATCACTCAGAATTCTCATCTCAGCTGGTCTCTTCCTGATGATGGCCATATTATCAATAGAGACATAACTCTACACGGACAGTCCTATAAAACCCCTGGTGGGGTATGTAGTAAGCTTGCTGACATTGTTGACCGAGAACCCGTTGTAATCCACCATGGAGAGGACGATGGAGTCCCTAAAGTGACATCAAGTGAGAATGCTTTGAATAAATGCCTCGCAGATCATGGCTTTCAAGAAGAGACTACATATCTCACGATAGATCAATACTTGCCGTTGCAAGCAGCAGAGAGTGGCATTTTCATCGTGCTGGCAGCCCTTTCTCTCGGGGTAGCATTCTGGAGCGTGCGACGGAGCTTGACTTGAGCGAAAAATGTGCAGGCTCTTCTGACACCTTTCGCTCAATACAGCGAATAAAAGCGATGAATCCCTAAAATCCTTTTTTCGCTTAGCGACCAGTCAGTTGCTCTAGCTGTTCGGGGTACCGATTCCCTTGCACCGTGATCTTTAAGGAAGCATATCAGCGAACGGCAGCCAATGTTCCCACTAATGCCGCCTTACAGATCGAGCAGCGGGATGACGAAGATGTGCCCAACCTGGAACGTCTCGAACGGCTAGAGGAGCCAGAGAGCTTGCGTAGCCTACGAGAATATGTTGGGGCACGCTTGCTACCCGTCGATTTGCCCGAAGTCATTCTCGAAGTGGCGCAGCACACAGGCTTCTTCTCCCAGTTTACCCATATGAGTGATAGTAAGGTGTCATGTAGACTTAGACGTGCACGTTGCAGACGTCGAATGCCTGCTTGAGTGCATGTTTGGTATCACCTGTTGGCACAAATTCTTGTCCAACGTAGCCGTTATAGTCAGTTTCAAGGATGGCTTGTATGATGGGGGCGTATGACAATTCCTGGCGCTCGTCTAATTCGTGCCGGCCGGGATTGCCCGCGGTGTGGTAGTGGCCGAAGTATTTGGAGGAGTCGCGAATGGTACGGATAATATCGCCTTCCATGATCTGCATGTGGTAGATGTCGTAGAGCAGCTTCACGTGTGGTGAATCGACTAGTTGGCAGACCTTTACGCCCCATGCGGTCTTATCACACTGATAATCTGGGTGATCTACTTTGCTATTCAAAAGTTCTAGTATTAGTGTCACGCCCGCCGCCTCGGCCGCCGGAGCTACAAGCCGCAAGCCTTCCGCTGTGATCTCCGCCCCGGCAGCGTCATCGACTCCGCCTCGATTGCCGCTGAAGACAATGAGATTCGGAATCTCCCACTGATGAGCCAATTCTACATTTGCACGAATCTCGCGTTCGATGCGTGCGTGATTTTCCCGCCGGTTGAGTCCTTCCTCAATCGACTGGTGTCCGACAATGGAAGCTATCTTGAGGCCGGCAGCCTTGACCAATGGCCAGTGCTCCTGGCCGACCAGTTCGACCGCCTCATATCCTATCTCCGCTGCCGTGGCGACAAGCCGCTCAGGGGTCATTTCGCCGCGAGCGTAACACCACCACGCAATAGACTGTTTGATTTGGCCCATCTTCGTCTCCTCCAGAAATATAGTTATTACTACAGCATTAATATAGAAGCTTTCCTCGCCTCTACAAACAGGAAGAACTAAACTCCATCAAGCTTTATAGCTCATGCCCATTTCGCTATAGATGCGCTTAAATACGGCGATAGCATCTTCCATATGCTCTTGCATCATCGCACGAGCTAGCATCGGTTTACGATCGGCGATGGCTGAGGCGATCATGAGGTGATATTGGCAGGAGCGCTCTGTCACCTGGCGGTCACGCATGGTCTCGCGTCGGCTGTCGATCAAGAGATCATTGACGTGCTGGAGCATGCTTTCGATAATTGGGTTGCCGGCTGAGATATAGAGGCTCTGGTGAAATCCGAGGTCGGCCTCCATCCAATCGCGGCCAGCGCGGAAATTGCGATTCATCTGCTGGGCATAATCCTGAATGGTGTGGATCTGCTCCGGAGTGGCACGCTCGGCCGCCAGGGCCGCAACTTCGGGCTCGATAATGCGACGGGCCTCCATAAGATGGCTGAGAGATGTCACTTCGGTTATCGTAAAGCGCTGACGCAATTCACCGGGGGAGGGAAGCTGCAGGCTCACGAAAACACCGCTGCCCTGTTTAATAGAAACAACGCCGCTCGTGGCGAGGGTACGCAGCGCTTCACGAACTGAAGAGACACCAACATTAAGTTCCTGTGATAACTGTTGATTGCTCGGCAGCCGTTGTCCCGGCGCTAATGTGCCATCGGCAATACGCCGCTTGATCTCATCAATTACTGATTCATAGATTAGAATTTGCCTTGGCATAAAATAGCTTTCTTACTGTTTTTATCGAGTCTAGCTCCGCTGCATTATAATCATACTCAGCAGATGAGTCAAGAAACGTATCTTTGCCCTGGTTGTACGTCCCCAAAAAAGGGTAACAACCCACATCATTATTTACTACGAAGAAAGGATCAATGTCAACCTTTCTCACCTCGTATTGGACCAACCCCCATCATGTGACCGGCTCCCTGAGCGTAGCGACAATCCCTTGCCTCTGCGAAGCAGAGCGTGCTGATTGCATCAGCCACAGCCACGCTTTAGCACTGCATGTTCTGCTACCCCGACGCATCGCTTAATCGCAGCGTACCCTCTCCCACAGAAACGGTGGACCCGTGTGCCACGAGTCTTCTGGAAGGGAAGCACAGACATGCAGTGCTCAAGCGTGGCTGTGGCTGATCAATCAGCACGCTCTGCTTCGCAGAGGCGGAGGAGGCCCTTACCTGCCAAATAAAGATTAACAAACCAGCATTGTCACAAACTACTTACTTGATGGCACCGGTGCTCATGCTCGCCTGGATGCGATCCTGGAAGAGCAGGTAGATAAGCAGGGTGGGGACGGTCGAAATGGTGAGTGCGGCAAATAGCTGCCCATAGTCTGTGCCGTGTTCTCCGCTAAAAGACATCAAGGCCAGGGGTAATGTGCGATGGGCTGTATCAGAGATGAGCACGAGCGCGAACACGAAGTCGTTCCAGCCGTTAAGAAATGTCAGGACAACGTAGGTCACGGTCGTCGAAGTGACGAGCGGCATAAATATGCGTCCGAGCAAGACAGGAACGGAGCATCCGTCGATCATCGCGCTATCGACAAGTTCACCTGGAACGACATCAAAGGCGTTTTTGAAGAGCAAGATGCCCAGTGGCATACTGAAACCGGCGTAGACGAGCGAGAGTCCATAATACGTGTTGACAAGGTTGAGATCCTGGAAAAGAATCAGTAGAGGGACCAGGGTGCAGAAGACAGGGATCATCAGGCCGATAAGGAAGAAGGTCAGGATCTTGTCGGACCAGGGGATACCTCCACGGCTTAAACTAAAGCCGATAAGCATACTACAGAATGTTGCAATAACAACCGAGCCCAGGCTCACCAACAAGCTATTCACCAGGGCGGTACCTAGATCTGCGATATTCCAGGCATCTACGAAATTCTCTAGATGCAAGGTGGTCGGCCACGAAAAAGGCTGTGTCAGAATCTCTTTCGTCGTGCGGGCACTGGATAAGATCATCCAGAGCAGGGGAATTACCGTCGTGCATCCCCACAGAACGAGAATGAAAAAGAGAGGGGTCCGACCACCAATTGTTTTTAGAGATGGAGGTGCCTGCCTGCTTCGAACCGGCGCGGCCATGGCCTTTGCCTGACTATCCATCGTTTTCACACTCATGAAACTTCTCCTCTTCGATTAGCCAAGCTCGATAACCTCGCGCTTGAATATGCGCTGCAGCATAAGCGCCAGGAATAGACTCAGGATTAACATCACGCCGGCCGCCGCGCTCGCGTAGCCGAACTCGCTCGACTGGAATGCATGCAGAAACATGTAGCTCGCCATGACACTGGTAGAGTTCGCGGGACCACCTGCGGTCATCAGCCAGATCAGATTAAAATACTGCACAGAACCCGTTACGACGAGGATGATTGAAAGCTTGAATGTATCTAGCAGCAAAGGGACGGTAATATACATTTCACGCATCCAACCTTTTGCTCCATCAATGGAGGCCGCTTCGAAGAGGTTGGGGGGAATCGCCTGGAGGGCGGACAAAAAGATTACCATATAGAGGCCGACGTATTGCCATCCAACCACGACGATGATGCTGCCAAGGGCGGTGTGTACGTTGCCAAGCCATGGTTGTGTGAGGGCCTGCAGGCCAAGGCCATCTAAAAAGACATTCAACAGTCCATGCTGCGGCTCATATATCTGTAACCACAAGGTACCTATGATCACGGTTGAGAGCACCAGTGGAATGAAATAGATCGAACGAAAAATTCTATAGCCAAACGGCCTGCGATAGAGGATAATCGCGAGAATAAAGCCGAGGGGAATTTGAATGATCAGGGCTCCTAGCATCAAGAGGAAGGTATGCGCAATGGATTGCAGAAATACAGGATCGTACCACAGCTTGAGGTAATTCTTTATCCCCACAAAATCGGATACATCCCCTCCCTGCCAATTCGTCAGGCTATACTTAAACATTGTTATCACAGGATAAATGATAACGAGAATATAGAGCAGCGTGCCCGGAACCAAAAAGAGCAAGCTCCAACGAAGCAGACTTTTTCGCATGCCGTCTTCAACCTCCTTTATATACAAGATATATACAAGAGCCAGGGCCGAGCGGACCCCATAAGAACCGCCCGGCCTCTTTTACTATGTCCATCCTGTCCGCCAGCGGCACTAGCTATTGCTCTGCTGCTGCATATATGTCTGGAATTGCTTGTTCATATCGGTAGGTGAAATCTGACCTGCCGCCATCTGCTGCAGGAGATTGATATACTGGGTCGCAGGGGCCGCAGGCAAGATCTCGTTCCAGAACAGGTTGTAGTGCTGATACGTCCCTACTTTCTGCACAACTGAATTATATAAAGGAAGGGATGACGTAGACGTAGTCACCTTATTAGGCACAATCTGCAAGACCTGCGAGGAATACTGATCCGTCTGAGGTGAAGAGGTCAAAAAGCGGATCAAGTCCTCGGCCAACGCTGGATTTTTCGTTCGTGAGCTTACTGACCAGCAATTATTCGGGCCGCCCTGGGCGTCATCCGTCGAGCCCTGACCGCCGTTAACTACAGGAAATTCGGCAAATCGCGTATTTTGCGCAATTTGTTTATTATCGGGCAACGACAGATCTCCAAGTATCCATGAGCCGATCAGAGTCATAGCCGCCTGCTGATTGTAATACATATTGCCAGCAGTGGTGGCATCGGTACCAGTAAAGCCGGGTTGAAAAGCGTTCGCCTGAACCAACTGTTTTATTTGTTGAGAGGCCTGGTTAAAAGGTTCTGCTGTCCAGCTTACCTGTCCTTTCATTGCCTGGAAGATCGTATTGTTGCCACCATCGCGCATCACCAGATAGGTATACCATTCTTGAAGCGGCCAGCCGTCCTTACCACCTACAGAAATGGGGATAATATGATGCTGATTGAGTAATTTGGCATCGCTGAGCAGATCATCAAACGTTTTGGGAGGCCCCTGAATACCAGCTTTTTGGAAGAGGGCAGTGTTGTACCACAATTCAACAACCGGAGATTCATTGGGCACACCATAAACCTTGTCACCACGAGTGTAGTTTGAGAAGGCGTCTGCCAGGAACGTCGACTTCCAGTCGGCATGTGAGTTTATATAGGGAGCCATATCTAAGAGTGCTCCACTTTGTATCTCCGGATCCATAAAAGACCCACCCCACCAGGTGAGGACATCAGGCAGGCTATGGGCGACCATGGAAGTTTGAACTTTGACTTTGATGTCCTCCGAATACTGCTGTACGTTAACCGTGACACCAGGATGAGCAGCTTCAAATTTCTTGATATTGCTACGAATCAGGTTACCTGCTGCACCACTCTGAACCATCCAGAGGGAGAGTGTTTTCGAGCTCTGGCCAGACGAGGAGGAGCCCCCCGAGCCACCACATGCCGCAAACACTGTAGCCAGCACGATACATAGTGCAAATAAGCGCAGATGAACTTTCATCTCTTTCGCCTCCTTGACAAAATTATGCCGCGAACTAATAAAAACAGATAAACATGGTTAAAGGACGTTCTTATAAGTAATGGGCCACTCACGCCCTCCTCTCTTTCTATCGCTTCTCTCAATTCTTTCACCTTATATCGTGATCAGGTAACCTTGTCTGGAACCAGAGACGGGCGCAGTAACAACCAGCGATTGCAACGCGTCAGTGAAGGTTGCCTCCACGTAGTATTCGATCCCGGGGTCGGCGTCGGATGGCATCTGTAGTTCAGCAGTATACGTGCGACGACCGACCAGTTGCATGGGATGGCTATGCCAGGATTGCGTCTCGATATAGCGCCAGTTGATAGTGATATGGCTTACCTCACGCGAACCAGGGGCTATTGCAGAGATATGTATGCTCTCACCAGGGAGTAGGCGCGTCGGACGCGTCGGCACAATGACCTTGCCAGATAATTCATCGTCCGGCGCGAACGCCTCGGCGGCGGCCAATTCCGCTTCAGGAGGAAGCTCTTCCAGAAACTCCTCTAGAGAAGCGCGCAGACGCATCACAGCGATGCGCACAAATTTGTTATGCATTGAGGCAAGCATACCCAGATCGTTGCGCGTCGCAACGGTGTGTTGAAAAGCCAGCATCGCCTGACGGGTGTGCTTCAATACTTCTATCCATAGAGGTACGCCCTGCTCCCGTATGACGGCCGCCGCTTCCGCCTCGTCGCCCTGCTTTCGCTTATGCTGCTCGCGTATCATATGCTGAAGCTTAGCCCCTGCGAGCCAGGCCTGCGCGTAAGGATCGAGGAAACCTACCTGGCCATAAAGATAACTCAGGCCTTCGCGTTCCTCTGGCGAGGTGGCTTCATTCAGCAAGCGGCCCAGTTGCGCGATGACCTCCCGCTGCGCTATAAGCAGGCTCTGTGGCAGGTCGGAATACACATCGTCTCGATACAGGAAGGCCTCCCTATAATCGCCAGAGAGCTCACGAAACAGCGTTCGACCATCAGGGCGAGTCTCACCCGTTCCAGTTGCCAGTAGCCGCCGATTCTTGTCCACATCATCTAGTAATGCGGCTAGCGCAGGCACACGTTCTTGACTAGCCTGGGTGCGGGCGTAGGAATAATATGTTTGTGATGGTGTCAGCGCCTGATCCCAGGAGCGCCGGGCCTGGAAGTTCGCGGTCGGCTCAATAATACGGTGCCGCCAATGAATGCCCAGAAGACCCTGGCAGCCATACTGCTCCGCCTGCGTCATATCGCGCGCGAAACGATGGCCATGAAATTGTGGAAACCACATCGAAGGATCATCCTCGATCCACAAGATGGGCCAGCGTTCACGCCCTTCCAACTGACCAAAGACCTCGTGTAAAGCATCCCAACCAAATTGGTCGCTCAGACAGGTAAAAATAATATCTTCGGGTAGCGCACGGTGAAACGCCGCAAAGTTGCGCACCACGCCTCCCCAACCACCCAGCACCAGCCGTTTATCGGGAGCGTGACGGCGCAGAAAATCGTGGGCGTGCTTAAATGAACTAATCGAAAGCTCCTCCGAATTTTGCTGGCTAGACCAACTGGTCAACTCGTCCTCCCAAAGATAGACGTACTTGACGGACGGATACGCCTCTAACAGCTGGGCCAGGCGACGTTCCAGAATAGTGCGCGCCGTCCGCGACTCTGGATCGATCCCCTTGACTGTCCGCGATTCGTGCGCGAAATGGCGTTCGACCTGCACTTCAGGAGGACAGGCGCGCAGGATCTCGTCGGGCAGTTGATACGGCTCAAAGCCAACGCCTGTGGAGATACCAAGGCGCTCGGCGTAGGCAAAGGCGTCGCGCCAGAGTTGCTGGGCCATCTCAGCCGCCTCCCAGATACTACGGGCACGCCGCGTGGCATCCGCACCAAAAACCTCATCGTCGAAATACTGCGAGCCGCTCAGGCCGTAGCGGGAAGTACGCTGCGGCAGGTAGCCCCAGCGATCAGTGGCAGTTGTATCGGTAAAGGCCGTGTGCCCCACACCTGCATACTCGAAAGAGAGAAACGACTCGACCCACTTGCCTTGCTGTGCGTACACATGAATGCCCAACATGTTGAAGCGCATACGTAGCATAGACTCAAGATAGGCACGGTAATCTTCCCGGTTGAAGACCGTAATGCAGTTCAGGAAGTCGGGCCAGGGCTGCAGACCACGAATGGCGAAACGAGGATGGGCGCTCCAGGCCTGTCCAGCATCCGGCAGCTGGAGCCCCTCCGAGCGATCAAGCGGATAATGGTCACCATCCAGGCTGAACAAAGCACCCTGATGTTCCAGCAAGTCAAAGACACCATACAGCAGCGCCTGCTCGCTCATTCCTTGAATCGTCACCGTCACCCCTTCGCCCTCTGTCTGCGAGTTGACGATAGTATAATCTTCACCCACACCTTGCTCAGCGCGTAGAATGAAGCGTACGTCATTAGTAGCAGCAGCAGGTCCGGGGAGATCAGCGACAAGAATGGAACCTCTGTATCCAGTTTGCAAAAGACCACGTTGCAATTCAGTAGCCGCCAACTGTTGTTTAAACGATGGATGTATAGTTGTAAGGATGACTATACGATGAATATCTCTACTATGTAGTTCCATGGAGAGAATCCTTCTTTCGTAAGAAAATAGATAGTAAAACGGTTGCCTGACCTGCTAGAGGTCAGGATTGTCTTGCGGCTGATAGCCTCTGACACTCGAACCTCCGTCGACAGTATAATTCGCACCCGACACAAACGACGCCTCATCGGAGGCCAGGAAAACAAAGATATTGGCGACCTCTTCAACGCGTCCGACGCGGCCAACCGGATGGAGCGCATCGAATTCCGCGCGAATCTGGTCTGGATTATGCTGTGCCGCAACAAAGTTGTGTAGCATGGGTGAATCGATTGTGCCAGGAGAAACCGTATTGACACGAATACCTTCGCCTGCATGATCAGTTGACATGGCACGCGCCAACGCAATCAACGCACCTTTTGTCGCTGAATACGCGGCTAAACCGGGCAGTCCCAGGATACCAGTGATAGAGGCCATAAAGATGATAGAAGCATTACCCACCCGGCGCATATGAGGAATTACCGCCCGGCTGGTCAGATAAGCCCCTTTCACATTCACCGCAAACGCGCGATCCCAATCGGCCTCCGACACGCGATCAACCGTTCCGCCTGGCATCACAGCGGCATCGTGTACCAGAATATTGGGAGCACCAAGCAGCTCTACGATTTTTGCAACTGCACCATTAACTTCTGAAGCGTTGCTCACATCCGTCGGCAGGGCGAGACCTTTGCCGCCATCCTTCTCAATCAGCGCCACCGTCTCTTCGCACAGTGTAGAAGAAATATCCAGGACCGCGACCTGCGCACCCTCTTCCGCGAAGCGCAGGGCAATGCCCCTACCAATGCCACGACCAGCTCCCGTCACAAGGGCGATCTTATTTTGTAAACGCATTGTGGTTTTCATCAGCGTATCTCCTCTCGTTCCCAGTGATCGCCCATAGTACGTCTTCCGACAGCCAGCCCTGGCCCCTTTGAAATCTGGCAGTGAAGATCGGAGCGGGCAAATACCTCCTCGCGCAAGTGCACGCCAAGGCCAGGACCCTCCGGCAGGGCAAAATGACCATCCTCTAGCTGGTATGTATAGTCGGAGAGTTCAGAGAAATAGGTGCGATAGAATGCACGCACCGACTCGACAAAGGCCAGGTTGGGCAGATGAGCGCCAAGATGCAAGGCGGCGGCGTGACAGAAAGGACCGGCGACATTATGCAGTATCATTGAAGTTCCAAACGCTTCAGCCATATTCGCCATCTTCCGCGTCTCGGCTACGCCCCCATTCCACACAGGATCAGTCATCAAAAAGTGCGACACATGCTTTTCGAGCCACTCACGGACCTGCCAGCGCGTCATCAACAACTCGGAACCGACTACAGGAATTTGGATTTTTTGCGTGAGTGCCTTGATCTCATCGAGATTCACAGCCGCCAGAGGATCTTCCAGGAAGAGAATATTATAAGGCTCTAACGCCCGTGCAATGCGCTCCATAGAGGCCCGGTTCCAGCGGAAATGGCACTCGATACCAATCTCTATCTCATTGCCGACAGCATCCCGGATCTGCCGGACAGCTCGTAAACCGGCTTCAATATCAGCAAGGCTGATGTACTGACCCAGCGAGCGCTCAGAATATGGATCAAAGGGCCAGATCTTCATCGCCTTGATTCCGTCATCCAGCAAGCTCCGTGCCAGGTCGCCAGCATCGTACTCTTGATCATGCCACAATCGATAATCATCGATCTCGCTGGTACCAATACAGGTATTATAGGTAGGCACCCGCTCGCGCATACGACCACCGAGCAAGTGGTAAAGAGGGGCATTATAGTGCTGGCCCAGAAGGTCCCAGAGCGCCAGCTCGATTGCTGAGAGCGCGCGCAATTCAGAGCCACTATAACCATGATACATCAGATTATCAAAGACAAAGCGCCAGATACCCTCAATATCAAGCGGATTCTGACCCAGGACCAGTGGGGCAATGGTTCCATGAAGCGCCCCCAGCGCACCAGGAACCTTATCCACCGTCTCGCCAACACCAATCAGCCCGGTATTGGAGTGGACGCGCACAAAAAGCAAGCGTGGATATGCGTCAAAGCGTAAACTTTCAATAGCCGTAATATGCATGTACAGCCCTTGCCCGGTTAGTACTTACTTCATTCCTAAGAGTGTCCTAAGAGCATCCAACAAGAATAGGCCTCTTGCTGAAACCCAATATTCATTGTCTTACCAGGGCTGTTGCATGATCGTTCAATATCCACAGCGAGAGGAGATCGCAAATAGTTCTTGCCAGTGCATTTGTTTTGCATCGCCATATATGGATCTTGAGACGTCGAGAAATCATTTTAACCAGACAACAGCCTTGTCGCCAATAGACAACGATGTTCAAAAAAGGAGAAATGTGATATGATAACTTACAGATATTTCTAACAAGTCATCATATGTCTTGAGAGAAAGTATACCTAGAGCAGTGAATAAAAGTCAAGGGAGTTGCAAGCCAAAAAGCAAAGTAAAGTAACATTTTATTTATTTAGACGAGTTCGTGACGAGCTTATAGTGAATAAAAGTCAAGGGAGTTGCAAGCCAAAAAGCAAAGTAGAGTAATATTTTATTTATTCAGACGAGTTCGTGACGAGCTTATAAGGAGGATTCTATGGAGATTGCTTCCGGTATACACCGCCTGGAACCATACATCGGGAAAAAGCTTGTGGCCCATCACCTGATTATCGGAGATCGCTCATTGCTTATCGACGCGGGCACGCCTGACCTGGCACGCGAGGCCTTGCTTCCCTGGCTCAAGGAGATGCTCGGCGATCCGGCGCGGCTCGACATGCTTCTGGTAACGCACGCGGATGTCGATCATTATGGAGGGCTTGAAACGCTGAAACAGGCGTGCCCCCATACGACCATTTTATGTCCAGCGCTAGATCGACGCTGGATTGAGAGTCCTGCAGCTATTTTCGCCGAGCGCTACGACGCCTATCATACAGACTACGGCCTCACCTACACGACAGAGGTGACGCAGATGCTACATGCATGGCACGGCAGACCCGTTCCTATTGATATCAGGTTGTTGGGTGGAGAAGAGATACGTTGTAGCAAGAATCTTGTCTTGCAAGTTTTACATGTGCCAGGCCACACGCCAGGGCACCTGATGCTCTGGGAACCCTGGTCACGGATAGCAATCATCGGCGACGCCCTCAACGGCAGCACACAGCTCGATCGCGATGGTACCTGGACAGCTCCACCGCCATACACCTCACGCGATCTCTACCTGCTCTCGATTCAGACCTTGCAAACACTGAATCCCTCCATTCTCCTAACCGGGCACTACCCGATTATGAGAGACAAAGAAATTACTACTTTTATCCACGCCAGCCGAGACTTCGTTTTCCGAACCGATGAGGTGCTCACCCATCTTCTACGCGAAGCAACACAAGCAGCACATCCACTAACCTTAGCCCAACTCATTGAGTTAGCAAACCCCTTGCTTGGTCCCTTCGCCTTCCCGCCCGACTTACAATTCGCGTTAGAAGCTCACCTCATATCTCTGGAGCAAAGGCACAATGTACAGCGCCTGCAGAAAAATGGTGTCGTAGCATGGGCATGGATAAACGCCTAGACGAGATACCCTTATGAGGATACCAGGGCAACAACACTTTATAAAGCAGCCAAAGGGGTTGAAAAGCACGATGAAGATCATCTGAGACTAGCAGCGGTCACCTATGTAAACGGCATGGCCTTTGTGGGGATTAGACGCGGTGTCTGGCTTGTCGAGCCAGTAGCGTACAGTAGTAGTCTCTCCTACTTTGATGTCGGATAAATGGAGAGTATGCTGTCCCAGGCATCCATCACCCGTGGCATGATACGTCGTAAGAAGGAGTTGGTAACCGTCGCTCCGTTGGATCAGTACCGAGCCTAATATAGTGCTGTCCTTAAGCTTATCTTGAGGGCTGGCAGGAACAACGCTGATAATTTTCCCTGTAAGGCCAGGAGCTGGTCCCAGATTGCCCTATTCGCCCGGTAGGAAGACGAGGACAGCCAGCGCTAACGAGAGCAGGACGACTATAAGAAGGCGCAGCCACGTTTTTCTATCGATCTTCGTTGTTAATGTGTTTATCGTCGCCGTGTTCATGAGGATTTCGGCAGGATACCCACAGGTTCAGCTGTGGGAGGAATGCCGC
>CAXTXB010000052.1:0-13883 GCA_964247965.1 uncultured Dictyobacter sp.
CTGCGTGGGCAACTGCGTGGGAAAAGAGGACCTTGCCGGTTCACCTGCTTCCACACGTGGCTTCTTTTTATGTGAAGAATGGGTCATGGCGAAGCTTTAAAAAATGATGAATCCGCTGTTTCCCCTGCACTTTTTATTGCCAGAGGCAATAAAGAGAACAGGCATGACACGATTTTAAGAACTTCGAAAAACTTGCCATAACCTCTATGGAAACTAACGGGCTGTTTTCATTGCGATCCTTTCGACCCGTAGGTCGCGCAATACGATGAACGTTAATTCACTCCCGCCTTCGTGGGTGCTTATGGCCTGTGAAATATCCTGCGTACTTGTAATTTCCTGTTCAGAATCGTCTTGTTCGGCAGTCGCGATGGCGAAGACGATATCAGAGACCCGAAGGTTTGTCTGTCCAGCAGGGCCGTGTCTATTAATCATATATACAATATAGCCAATGCTTGTCTCTGTACCTGCTAGCTGCTGCTGCTCTTCAGACATCGTCGCCTGAATTAATCTCAACCCCAGGTCAGGAATCTCAACCGTCTCTTTTGGCTGCTCAATGACACCTGGCAGCGTTTTTAGCGTACTAAACTGACCATTGACAATTGGCTGATCTTTTGAAGAGGTACTTTCAGGAACTGGTGACACTCGGCTCGTATTTTGATTTTGTGATATCTCAAGCAATTTCTTCGGAGCAGAGTTACTACTGCCACCCGAGAGAATATCTAGGAGATATTGCAGTTCTGGCTCGCTGGCTGCGGTTCCCAGCGTGCTTCTATCATTTAAAAGCTGCTCGTTGATGCGCGTAATCAACGCCGGGGTGGCTTCCTCTCCAATACGCGCAATCCAGCGTTGGCGCATATCACTCTCAAATTGCGTACTGCCCAATGCAAGCTGGTGTTTGAGTTTGGCCTCTTCTATCTGATGCTGATGTACGAGTAGTTTGCCTTCTTCGAGCAACTGGACATATGTCTCTTCCCGCGTATTTCCTTGCTTGAACATATCGAGATCATGACGCTGCGCCTCCAATTTTTTTTGCAGGATGTGGGCTTTCTCTTCTCGTTTGACCTGCTCGTCAAGCTCGGCGAGCGTTTTTATGTTCTCGTGCTCTACCTGCCTGAGCTCTTCGCGGCGTTGAAAGTCGGTCTGAACTTCGATATTCTTACGCTGTTCGTCCGCGACCATTGAGCCAAGATTAAACTCTTCTTGCTTCTTAATGCGCTGAATGTAGCCATCTTTCTGTATCTGAAGCTCTTCCAGCTTACGCCTGCGCTCTATTTCGATCGCGGCGCTGCGCTCTCGATTCATCTGCAACGGCGCTTTATGTACGGCGGCAACGCGCAGGCCGGAGTTGGCGTTCTGGGGGATGGTCAGAGCCTGCAAGACCCATTCACGCAGCATGGTCTCACTTATGTCGTCATGATCCCAATGGCCAGCGCTATAGCTGATGAAGCCTTCAATGGCTGTCTTAGCCCAGGCAACGGGATCACTCTCTTGAATGTAGCGTTGCGCGAATTGAATGGGATTGTTGACCGCAATATCCAGTTCTATTTCGTAGTAGCGTGGAAAGCCGTCCCTGGTTGGCATTGTTTCGGTAATTTTAAGACGTTGAGGACCAAGATTAATGCTAAGGATAACATCCCCGTCTTTGACGCCCAGACGGTCATAACGACGCTGAATATCGCTTTCAACGGAGATATCGCTGGACGAAATGTAGCCTAGCATGGCCTGTTTACGAAAGACGACAAGGGCAAAGCCATATTGCTCGGCTCTTTTCCGCCTGAACAATGCAAAGGTACCCTTCCCCTCCTCCCGTGTGACAATCCTTAAGCTATCGGTCAACGTATTCATTGCTCATTCACCTCTTTGATGGTGTGAAAAATTATTTTCTCTCAGTTAGAACGGTAGTTGGAGCACAACTTCGTCCGCTAATGCACGAGCTATGGCTCGCTTTTTGGGCTGTGCATCTCTTCCCCATTGCTGGATACGGCGTTTATAGACGACGGTCGCCGAGGGTGCGTGATATCCTACATCGTTCCAGTATCGGCCCCAGTTCTGCAGCGTTTTTCCTAGCTCAACCAGAAATTGCACATAGCTCTGGCGCACCTTGTCAGGATGAGGTCCCTGATCTTTTAGCACAAAATCTGCCCACTCACGCACCAGTTTTAAGGCGGGGGTGTGGAAGTCACCGATGTTCTCTTCCATAAGCGCTCCACAGAGCAGCGTACACACCTGCGATCTCCAGGTTGCATTCAGCACGCCGGTGAGAATGACTTCGCGCCCATGCACATCGTCATTATCCAGGTATACTCGTTCAGGTAGCGGTGAACTTAGATCGTATTCGACCCAGGGCTTATAGTTCATATTTTTCAGCGATTCCTGGGCAATACGGAAGAATATATCCAGCGATGCTATGAGCCTGATCGCCCGCTGACCGCGATGATACTTGCGTTCGTCATATTTCATGCTCGTCAAGGCAAGCCGATGATGAGAGTCCTTTTCAACTCGTTGGGCAATGTGTTGTAAAATTTCCCGCGTGTATCCTAGATATGCTAATGTGTAATAACTTAAAACAACACCTTCATATATGTCAGCAAAATCTCCCTCGTCTTCACCATCATCATCATCAGGCTTCTCTACCTCATGCAGCGGCTTACTAGGGTCCCAGGGGAGTTCTAGTAAATGGTCCAGACCATTCAGTGCAATAGACAGACAATGGGAGCCAATGAGCATATAGGTTAATGCCGCAGCACAGCCTTTAGTACTGTTGGATTTCTTGCGTGCTTGCTGTGACCATTTGTAAACATGGTGCAAAATAATCGATTTATGACGATCGTTTGCCTCGCTTTCATTTTCGAACCGATGGCTTGAATAGGCACCATAAAGCAAGTAGGAGGCACGATACCACTGCTCGCCATCACTATACTCGTCGGCAACTCTGCGTAACATGTTTGTATCTTGTGACCACCAGATCACACCTTGCGTCCATAATGCTCGCGAACTATTTTCATCCTCATCGTCCAGTGATTGCGTCCATGCCTCTAATCGTTCCAGGAAATCGCTATCATGCCATGGGGACGCGTGGGCTAGAAAGCGTAGTAAGTGCAGGCGCAGTGACGATAGCCCTTTGTCATTATCTTGCCACATCAGGTATGAGTTCTGACCCGAACGGTCTACCTTAACGTAGGTCTGCTGCAAACGGTCTTCGAATTGAATACCATCAGGAGCCTCTAACTTGCGCAATATCTCAACGCTTGCAGGCTGTTTCATAGCTCGCTCTTTAGCCTCTTGCGCAATCGGCTCGTAGAACCTGTTGGTAGCAAATGCTATCTCTGGAATTGTTGCACCTTCGAATATAGCCATGGCCTGCACAAAGCATTGACTATAGCTGCTCAGGTTTTTGTACCAATTGGCTAACTCTTCTTTTGTTTGAGGGACAGGGACGGGAGCCGCGTTAGGAGTGTTATCGGTATGACGATTGGCAAGAGGATTTTTGTGATTGGGAGCTTTCTTATTTTCTTGATCCTGCTGCCGGCCCAGGTCTTCTGGAACGTCACTCCCTCCTTTTGTGGCCTCACGGACACCGTTGTACACTACCGTAGTATGCTGATGATAATGAATATGGCCATCGCCAGTATATTGTTCGCCTATCAGTCCTGAATTCTCTATATCGTACTTAGGCCCACCCCCAAGATTTCTATCGCCGCGGGGCTTCTCTCCGCTTTCTTCCTTGTTTGCCTTCTCTGCTCTATCCGTCTGCTTCGCTGGCTCTGCCTGTGGAGATGGAGGCACTTGTTGGTCGTCGGCCATTGCTTTCCTCTATTCTTCATTTACAGAAAATAGCAACCAAATGATTGGAACGATGATGAAATGTATGTCTTACATATGCATAAATCACTATAACTGTTTTCTATTCTGCCGTCAAGTTGCTCCGTTTCTCATGGTAAAATGTTGGATAGAGTGCTAAGAAATTGTTTCTTCTACAGACTACAGAGAGATATAGTATATCAACGATTGGCTGTTTATTCAGAATAAGACTTAAGTACTATTCTTTTATTGAATTGACATTCCTTGGACGTATGTAGTATCATGCCCCTAATGGAGCTTAAGTATAAACATTTGTGCTCCCTATTCGACAATAAAAAGTACTTGTCGGTCATAGCCTATGAGCTCATGATCCTCTTTAATGCTGTTAAAAACTATTTTAACCTATTATAGCCCTGTCTGCAAGTTGTTTAAAAGTCGCCGTTGATGTGAGCGAAGCGGATTTTGCTCTAGTGAAACTGGAGGCCGTTTTTGGGTATATGTGTAGGTATCGATCTCGGAACGACACGCTCGGTAATCGCGTACTTGAATTCAAATAAGAAGCCTGAAGCTATTCGTAATGAGAGTGGTCATGTGACGACTCCGTCGATGATTTATTTTAGCCCCGAGGGTCCGGTGATTGGCGAGGCGGCGAAGGCTCGTCGCAAGGCGGGCTTTGCAGATGTTGTCCAGCTTTTCAAACGCAACATTGACAATGAGCATTTTTTGTTCTCTGCCGGTGGGCGCGATTATACTCCGGTCGATCTCTCTGCATTGCTCCTGTCCTTCTTAAAAAAGTTGGCGGAGAATAGCTTGCATGAGACGGTAACTGACGCGGTAATCACGGTTCCTGCCTATTTTACTGATCCTCAGCGGAAAGCTACGATTGTGGCGGGGGAGCAGGCGGGGCTGCATGTGTTGAAAATTATTAGCGAGCCTACTGCTGCGGCCCTGGCTTACAGCAGCTTCTCTTCTGTAAAAGATCAACGTATTCTGGTCTTCGATCTGGGGGGAGGCACTTTTGACATTTCTCTCGTCGATCTCGTCTCATCAGCAGTGCACGTGCTGGGGACTGATGGTAACCATCGTTTAGGTGGCGTTGATTGGGATGCTAGCCTGCTGAGCTATGTCGCGCAGCAATTTGAACAGCAGTTTGATCTGAAGTTGACGGGCGAGGAGCGTGAGCTCTGGCTGGATACTATCGAACAGGCAAAGCATAATCTATCTGTCCGTCAGCGAACGACGATTACTGTTAAGGCTCGCAATCAAACGGGCAGCTATACGGTGACGCGTGCCCAATTTGAAGATCTTACACGTAATTTGATGGCGGAGATTGAGATGTTGACCGGGCGTTTGCTTAGCGCGAAGGGATTACATTGGATAGATCTCGATGGCGTACTGCTTGTAGGGGGTGCCTCCCGCATGCCTATGGTACGTTCTTACGTAGAGCGTATGACAGGTAAGCCTGCCATCAGTAGCTCGAATCCGGATGAGATTGTTGCTATTGGCGCTGCCCTGCAGGCGGGTAAAGAGATGACGGTTGGACACTCTCCAACGATGACGGAGGTGATCGCGCACAGCCTGGGCATGGTGGTTGAGAGTGCGGATCGCTCTCACTACATCAATAGCGTTATTATTCCTAAGGATACGTCTATTCCTGCTATCTGCACGCGCTCCTATCAGATGCGCTTAAGGCGCGATGGTAAAACTCAGCTGGAGGTGTTTCTTACCCAGGGAGAGGATGCGAACCCTGCCCATTGTGTCTACCTGGGCCGCTACCTCTTCTCCAACTTCCCCACCCTGGATCAGGCGATCATAACACTTGATATCACCTATCAATACGATAAAAATGGAGTAGTACATATAGCAGCGGTTGAGCATTCAACGCAGCAGCCACTTACCTTGACGATTGAATCGAAGCCAGCTAATATAAAAACGCGTTTCTCAGGCAATCCTTTGGAGAAGACGCGCCAGGACCCAATGACAATCTACCTGGCATTCGATCTTTCGGGTAGCATGAAGGGCGAGCCATTGGAGGCGGCGAAACGGGCTGCACTTTCCTTTGTTGAGCGTTGCCGCGTATCGACGATCTCCATTGGGCTGGTCTCCTTCGCTGATATTGTGCATGTTCATCAAGAGGCAACGGCAGATAGAGATACTATCCGGCATGAGATTGATAAGCTAGATCTGGACCGCGCCGAGGGCTATGGAAATAATGAAGATCCGTTCGATGAGCTCTATCGTCTGCTCAACTCGTCCTGGCACTTGCGTTATGCCGTGGTGTTAACCGATGGTGCCTGGGCCCGCACAGACCTGGCCCTGGAACGTGCGCGGCGCTGCCATGCGGCCAATATCGAGGTTTTTGCTGTTGGCTTCGGCTCAGCCAACCGGGACTTCCTCGCACAGATTGCCTCGTCAGCCGCACAGGGCATTCTGGTCGATATGAACCAGCTCGTCGAGGCCTTCAGCACTATTGCCCAGGAGATTGTGAACACAGATGAAAGCACTACGTTGCGCGAAGAGGCTCCTGGAGTAGTAACTGCTCCAGGGTTATAAAACTCGTTTTATAATGAAAAACCAGACAGCCAACATAATGCCTCCAATATTGAAAAGGCTTCCGGTACAGATAATATGGTTATATATGAGTTTCATAAAGCATCAGATAAAAACAGAAATGGTACGTTAAAATAAAAAATGAAATGCATGTAAAATTGTGGAAATTTTAAGAATCTCGTAACATGTACAATCGCTAGATAGCGGACGATGGCGTAAACAGGGGAGTTTTTCGTGCATTTATTCATAGGCTTTCACAATATAGGGCGATGAGTATGGAGAATATAAATTATTACGAGCTTCTCGGGCTGAGCCCTTTAGATCCCTGGAACGACAATGCTTTTAAGAAGGCGCTAAACGCGAAGCAAAAGCTCTGGAGCCGCGAAAGTATGTCGATTGGGCCTGAGGCATTGATCGCGAGGCAGAATCTGGATCTCATTCCCGAGATTGAGCATGTTCTTGGTGACAAGCGGTTGCGCGAACAGCATGCCCGGGTGGTTCACGTCTCTCCGGGCGAGATGAAGCAGCGGCGATTAATGGACTTCGAGCGGCAACTGGCCGCTAAAGAAGCGAAAGGCTATCTGGAAGAGTCAGAGATTCATGAGCTATCACAGACCTTCGGCGATGTGGTCACAGAGGATGAGATTATTACCCAAATCAATGTGCCTGTGCGCTCGGTGGAAGATGATGTGGCATCTGAAGATGTGCAGCCACTCGATCCTGCAGTCGTGCAAGATATCAACGAAAAGCTAGCGCTTATACACGTTCCAGATCTCTATCATCTCTTACAACAATCATCAAGCGCATCTTCCGACGAGCTCATTCGTGCCGCTGAACAGCTTTTTTATGAGATGACACAGCGCGAACCAAAGACGGCCGAGGTGAGCGTCAGAATGAGCCTTGCCGGTCACGCGAAAAATATATTTGCCAATCAGCTCCGTCGCCAAAGCTATGATGCCTATCTCGCACAGGCCGCTCCCACTGCTCCCACCACCCAAAAGCAGAATCAGGCCACACTCGACTCCAATCTTCCGGGCCAGGAGCCTATAACCTCTGCTCCCAGTTCTTGGGGCGAAGATTTTTCGCCACCTGCTCCTCGCGTCCCTGCGCAGGAGGTGATGGCTCAACAATTGAAGTTGAAGAATCTGGGCAAGGCCCTGCAGCTCTCCTGGCTCTGGCCCACCGATTGCTACGAGATGCTGGTGAGCTATAGTGAGCATGAATGGCCGCATCCTGAAGATGGCCGCAGCGCTACAGTGAGGGTCTCGCGTGCCTATTACGAGGAACGGGGAGGACATTTTGATCTCTATGTGGCTGTGAGCCACCATTATTATATTGTCGTTACTCCTCTCATTTCAGAGGCTGGCAAGCTGGTTCCTGGCAAGGGTGCTCAAATACAAGGCAACTTGATACCTCATGCGGTCATACGCTATGAGATAAAAAATCCTCGCTTCGGCTATAAAGATCGCACTCTTCACCTCTATATTCAGCCGCCGGCGTTCATCCCTCCCCTGCTACTTGTGAGTAAACGCAATGGACACCCCTTGCACAAAGAGGATGGAACTCTTGTGTATCGCGAGGGCAATCAGCAAATTCACTTGCAGGAGACCATTATTAAACTGCAAAACGACCCTTTTCCTTCGAATACCTATGTTAAGCTCTTTTTAGAAGATGATGATTTGTATTCTGTCGTGACTATTTATCACCCTCATGAGAAAAAGTTGAGGTTAGGTTAATGTTGAACCCTGGAAAAATTATCTGCCCTTTCTGCTTTAGCTCATTTGCACCTGAGAAGGTGCGCTTTCGCTGTACCCAACCCGTCTCCCGCTGTCCTGGCTGGGAGAATGACGATAAATATGCCCGTATGAGACAGCTCCCAGTTACAAAAATGGGGCACGTTTTTGAGATCAATACACAGCACCAGGATAAGCGTAATCTCACAATGGGCATTCCACATTCTCACCCGTGCGATATCTGCTTCGCCGAAAGCTACACTCATCTCTGCCCGGACTGTCATTTTGAGCTTTCGCACGATGTCGGCCAGGTAAAGCAGAAGATCATTGCGGTTATCGGCGGACGAGGCACAGGGAAGAGCCACTATATTGGCTCACTCATCTTTGCACTCAAGGCGAACCCCGACAATGATTTAATCGTTACCTTGCTCGCTGATAGTACCCAGGACCGCTGGATGGAAGACTTTTATCGGCCAGTCTTTGAGCGCAAAACTGTACTACCCGGTACCGTCCCGGCCGGCAGGGATACGCGGGTGAAGATTCCTCTAATGATTCGTCTCAACTCCAAGGAGAACGAGTGGAAGCGACGTATGAACGGTTTATGGGATCAGGCCATCAATATGAGTATCTTCGATACAGCAGGTGAAGATATGGCTGATTACAATACGCTCGCTAACGAAGGGAAAGCGGTTATCCATGCCGATGGGCTGATCTTTATGATCGATCCCGCGCAAATAGAGAGCGTGCAGCAGCAGTTGAGAAATGTACGCACAGTCAACCCAGATCCCAGGGCGCATCCAGATAACATGCTCGCGAGGGTGATAAAGTTCTTCGAGACAGAGGGCGCTGTAAAACCGGGTACAGGCAAGATTCGCGTCCCCACCGCCTTTGTACTCTCTAAGGTAGACGTGCTAGAAGACATTTTGTATGGCGGATCTGCACTCCTGAGACCATCTACCCATGGCAGAGAACTGAATCTAGCAGAGGTGCAGTCGGTCAGTACTGAAGTGCAGGGATATCTCACCAGCTGGTTGTTACCCAGCTTCTGCGAGACAATAGAAAAGCGCTTTTCTACGTATAAATACTTTGGCGTTTCATCGTTAGGGAGGCAAAGCAATGTTCAGCACCAGCTTGAGGTTGTTGAGCCTCTGCGGGTTGAAGAGCCTGCCCTCTGGCTTCTAAACAAGATGGGGTTTGTGAAAGGTCGCTAGTTTTGAGGAGAGATGCATGACGATACTGCAGCAGTACTATACGTCTTTTGTTAATCAGGAAGCTGGGCGGGCGGGCTTTCAGATCAAGGCAATGTCGCCAGAAATTTCACCGGAAACACAAAGTATCATTTCGCGTTTGCTTGCTTATCATATTCCTGCGGGCGTCGACGAACGGGCCATCGAGACACACCCGGTGGCCCTGCGCTACTACTATCACAATGAGCGTGAGGGCATCTTACTGTGTAGCCAGTCGTGCGGAAGCGATGAGAATGGTCGTCCAGGCAACTTTTTTGCGCATAGTCTGGTGATCTCTCCAAAGACGTTTAGCTATCAACCTCCCATCCTCTATTGGCATAGCCCTTTCTGGCAACACGATGCCCGGGGCACCAACAAATTGGTACCTCTGTCAGAGCGAGATATGCGGCCATCGGCTACTCTAATGGAGCAGATGTGGGCCTTTCTCGCTGAAAAGGGGCGGACGGAAGCTTTTTACTCCCTTATGTGTGCAGTGGTGCATAGTAAGCGTACTGGTCAACGTATTATTATCCTTGATTCGGATGAACATGTGGCGTTGTGGGAGACTGAGGTGAGTTGTATGCTCCCTCCACAGTATCGTCCTTTTCACACATTCTCTACGTATTATCATGATCCCTATCAATCATGGTTTCTTATCACAGGCACAAGCGATCCTTTCGCGCTTCATGCTTCTTTGGAGGCAAGCACATCTCACTTTATCTTAGACGGTAGAACCAATCAGACGAGTAGTGTGCAGCCATCTGATTATGCAGGCCTGATCAGACCTCTCTGCAATCGGGATAAATACCATAAGATTCTGCTGCAATATTTTGTCGACTCCGAGAGACGTTTTCCCAAACCCACTGACGTAGATGATAGCCTGGAGATGTTGGCAACCTATATTCAGATCCGTACGCAAAAAGAGCCGGTGAAGCTGCAGACTTCCTGGCTACCCACTATCAATGCTGTGTTAGATAGCTTTGATAGCTTACCAGACTATGAGGACGAGGAGGATGAAAAGGAACTTGAACAGTGGATAGAGATGCTGGATGTAGCTCGTGAAGAATCGGCAGCGCCTGAGGTTCTCATATTATCTCAATGGAGTAAGAATTTATATAAAAAGTATAAAGTGCCTCCAGGCAATATGCTTATGCGAGACCTGATATATTATACAAAACTACTGTTACAACAGGAACCTATGGCTTCAACGGGCGCTGCCTCATTACGTGAACTGCGCAGTTCGTACGGGGAATCCGCTTTTATTGATCTCGTTAATCAAAGGACATATGTAGAGAGGCTAGTGGATGTGACACAGGATGCATCTGGTCAACAATTCCGGCGCGTATGGATGCATCTTGGTCCTTATCTACTGCCTGCAGCACAATATCGGAACCTGTTTGCGCGTAGTATCTATGTCTGGGGGCAGCTTCGTGAGCAAGATGCATACACAGCTGATCAACTACTCGCTGCCATCAAGGCCGCGATAGTTCCACGCGAAGCCAACTGGTTTGATGTGCTAAGAGATATCGGGTCCCGCCTTCCTGCTGCTATGCTCGCTGACTTCTACTGGCAGTGCGTTAAACAGAAACCCCTTGATGAACGCGAGGTTTATCGCGCGCCCATTGAGCAGGTGGTAAGGGGAATTGTCGATAGCGAGTTTCATGCTGATCTCGCTCATGCAAATACACAGGACAAGATTGCCGTGCTAAACCGGTGGATGGCATATACCAGGGAGACAGGCGTAAAAGCTCCTGATTCTGTTGTGGGCGAGGGGCTACGCTATTTGCAGAAGCAACACAAGGCCCAGTGGCCGACTTTCTGCGCTCAGGTGCTCTTGAGCGATGAAATGTCTCCCTACTTAGAAAAATGGGAAGCCACATTGGTGAAGGATTGGCTTGAGACAATCGGCTTACACGACTTCTCTGAAGAGTATGCTCCACTCTACACCCGTTATGAGAACGATAAGACTTTATCAGAAGCACAGAAGTGCATCTTAACAGGTTTGATGGTATTGGTAAAAAAAGGTCAGTTCGACGCTGATAGCATCCTTTCTGTGCATAGCTATCTAGACAAATTATCTGCTGAAAGCTATTTCACAGAGGCTAGCGGCTTTATTTCTGTCTTCCTACAATTAAATATTAGCCTTGAACAACATGCTGATATGATTCGTGCCTTCTTTCTCAACAAATATGCCTTGCGTTTCTGGCTAGCATATTGGCAAACTATCACAGCTATGCTCACACGCCTGTCAACCCCTGACATGGAAGGTGTCGTGCGTCTATTCTCGTTCTGGTTTTCCCATCATCCCACTCAGTTTGAACAGCAGGATCAAGCACACATCGTACATCAATTCTTCTTGACCTTACCGCAACATTTACATTCACTGCTAGCACTGTCAGATGCATCCAGTGCTTTCGACAACCTGAGTAGTAAAGCTAACGCTCATCCCTGGTACCCCATCGTACAAGACTTGCTTACGGCTGAAAAGAAAAATCTTGTAAGTAAAAGGCAAGAACTACTGCGCTTTATGCAGCAGCGGCTTCCAATTCAGAAAAAACAGAGTGATGATGGAGAGCTCAATCGGGCGGTCGAACGATTGTTGCAGAAAGGGCATGTATATGAACGCCACGTGAAAGATATGCAGCCCCTCTATAATTCCTCGGGCCACCAACCTTTCTGGGATGCTTACAAAGAGCGTTTGCTGCGTATTCTATGCTCGAATGATGCTGAGCATGTATTGGAAATATTTAGCTTCTGGTTTGAGGAGTCCTTTAAGTCTTTTGGTCAGAAGCCATATCTCGCCCAGGGCTTCTTGAGCAAAATCGCTTCTATATTTGAGGCAGCCTGGAAAGAGCAGGAAGGCCCGATGAAAAAAAGTGCTCAACAGCTTACTACTGCTTATAAACATACCCTTCCGCAAAAGGAGCTTTGCAAGTGGTATCCATTACTGCAGCCATTTATTTTGAACAAAAAGATATAAAGTGGAAGAATTGTTAGTCGCATAAACTTGATACTTATCAAGAATTGGGTAATACACTATGCAGCAAATGCACGCCTATCGTCCTCAGAAAATGTATGTCTTCGATCAGGGGTGGCGCTCCCTGCGGAGCGTGACAACACGAATTTTAGACAGCGCCACTAAAAGCTCTTCCCAGTTGTTTGGCCTTAGCACAGGGCTATTTAGCCAGGGTGAAAACATTTTTTTCATGTTCTTTGCCTGGGCTCTGGGCATCCTGCTTGCCCTGATCGGTATAGTTTTGTTTTGTCTGATTTTTCTGGTTGCCCTGGTCTTTGCCACTATATGTGCCAGCGCGTTACTCTTGAGTATGGGCGGCTGCTTGTTGCTTATTGGCTTACTTACCCTGTACTCCCGGCTGTATACACGCTACTTTGGTATTCACTATCGCTGCCCTAACGTTTATTGTTATCATGAAATGCCTCTGCCACTTTTTCTTTGCGACCAGGACCAATGTAGAAAGCCGCACACTGCACTACGACCCAGTATCTATGGCATCTTTTACCACTGCTGCGCCTGTGGCAATAAGTTACCCACACTCGACCATCTAGGAAGAGACAAGATCGAGCGCATTTGTGCAAATAGAAATTGCGGGGTCCCACTTGATAAGGAGATCGGTCGTAGCACAAACATCGACATTCCAATTATTGGAGGACGTTTAGCTGGCAAAACTACGTACCTGGTTACAGCTATTTCTATGCTCAAAGCTCACTATAAAGACTACACCATTTCCTTTACAAACGAACGCTACAGGCAGCAATTTGAAGATAGCTTTGATAAGCTACAAAAGATGCAGATGGTAAAGGCGACGGTAGACGAGGCACCACACGCGTATACCCTTACGTTTGCCAGACCAGGCGCTCGCGTGCCAAAGTTGCTCTTCTTCTACGATGCGGCAGGAGAAGCCTTCGCTAAAAATGAAAAAATGTATTCGCACTCTTATTACAATTATATTCGCGGCATCATCTTTATCATTGACCCCTGTGCTATTTCCGCATTTAACCGTACCCATAGTGAAGAGATCGAGTCATTAGGAGCCGGGTTGGCCCCAAGTACACTTAACGTGGAGGAGATAGGCAATCGCCTGGTTACCAATATTGAAATGCGTCGAGGCATACGTCGCGCGCACAAAATTCCACTGGCAGTTGTGGTTACAAAAGTTGATGCGCTCGGCGTGGAGGATGAAATTAATCATGCTATACAGAAGCGTCTGGAGGATACATCCTCTTCTTATACACCGGAAGAGGCTGCGAACATGGGAGTGCGTGATTTTTTATGCACATACGGCTTGGAGCATTTGACAGGTCAACTAGAATATTATTTTTCGCCCGTACACTACTTTTCTTGTTCCTCTCTAGGTACCACCCCTACACCATCCGGCTATCGCTTTGCTCCTATCCGCGTACTAGAGCCGCTTCAATGGTTACTTTCCCAAAATGATGCCATTTGATCTCTATGAGAGTGTTGGACTCCCGCCATCTTGCGCCTTCGGCGCTAGTCCCGTCTTTCATGTATTGCTTTTTCTAAACTTTTCGGTGGAGCCCGAAAAGTTTAGAA
>CAXTXB010000052.1:13893-17248 GCA_964247965.1 uncultured Dictyobacter sp.
CATCTAACCGGCTCAAACCGCGTAGCGACAATCCCTTGCGGGTGTCGTGCTAGCTGGCCTCTGCCGCGGAGTGAGCCGGTCACATCATGTGGGTCGGTCCAATACGTCTGTTGGCACACCTTGTTGCAATCTGAAGTCCAAGGGAGTACACTAAAAGTATGAAAACAGGAAGGTATATATGTGCATACAACGAAGGATCTCGTGAATCTACTGCAACTATTTCAGGCCTCCAGGCAAAGTGGAGATCTTATAGTTGAGCCGCAAATACAGGGTGAAGTACCCTGGAAGGCACAATTTCGGCTCGTTAATGGCCAGATGATGTCCTGTCAGATACGCAGAAAGATAGATGAACGAGTATTGCTGGGTGATAGTGAGGCCTTGCGCTGGCTAATCAATCCCAGTCTGGGAAAATTGGAATGGTCTTTGGAGGAAACGACACCCATTCCAGATATGCTCCTTCCACTACTCCCAATTGACAACAGCACGATAGAAGATGGGCTAAGAAGTAGCAATACAGGAAATTCCTTTCCTACTGTACAGTATAATAAAACTGAACAGGATGTCCATCGCGCAATCCCGAGATCCAACACTCCCTCTTTCACTTCACAAGACCATTTAAGAACGATTCCCAGGCGAACAGAGCAAGGAAATCACACCTCAGGAAGTATACTATCCTCGCGCGATCACCGCCAGATCTTTTCCCTTATAGATGGACGTAGAACGGCAGAAGAGATTTCGCAGCTTTTACATAAGGCACCCGATTCAGTTATACGTGTACTTAGCGATCTTCAAGTAGTAGGACTGATTGAATAAATAGCATCGTGGTATAATGCAAAAGCTTTTTAGCTCATCATCCAATTGTGGTGTTAGTAGAGATCCATTCAAGTGGTGGAGGAATGATATATGGAAATCTTGAGGCACCTTCATCCAGCCTGTATCCCTGTTCTACTAGAAAAATACCTCCATCTAATGATCAATTTCGCCATAAGTGGATGATGCGTTCACATCTTTCTGGAGGAAAAAGAGTATGACGCGCTCAGATACAAGAGAAAAGCAGCGTGACGGCAATGGAGTTCAGGTTATTGCACGTGCAGCAGAAATTTTGCGAGCTCTCAAAGGTCATTCTGAAGGCCTGAGCCTCGCGCAGATTGCCAGGAAAGTTGAGCTCGCACGCTCAACGGTTTATCGCATTGTAAGTGCACTTGAGACTGAACAATTTGTAACTTCTGCTTCGCCCGATGGTCGTATTCGTCTTGGCCTGGGTCTTGCACCTCTTGCAGCCTGGGTGAATACCGAGATGCGTCAACAAATACATCCATACATGGAATCACTTTCTAAAGAAATTAACGAGACTGTAGACCTCGCTGTATTGGACGAGAATCTCGTCTTCTTTCTTGACCAGGTTGCAGTTCCTCGCCGCCTTCAGGCTATTTCTGCGATTGGAGCCGCATTCCCGCTCCACTGCACCGCGAACGGCAAAGCACTCCTCTCCGAGCTACCCCTTGAGCAGGTTGAGCAGATCCTACCAGATCATCTTCAGAAATTCACGCCTCGTACCATCACCACGCGGAAAGAGCTTTTAGAAGACTTAAAGCGTATTTCTATAGAAGGCGTGGCCTATGATAGAGAAGAGCATACAGAGGGAATTTGTGCCATCGGTATAACAATACGAGATGCACTGGGAAACCTCGCCGCCATTTCTATCCCGGTGCCCTCTATACGTTTCTATGGCAATGAACAAAAGCTTTCCTCTGCCCTTCTTAATACTCAAAAGCGAATCAAGCAGAGATTTGAGATACTCTAGCAAGAGCGGAAAAGACAAGAGGAATAGAGAAGGGCTATTCCCTGTCACGAAAATACGATATTTTTGCAACATAAACAGACCAATTAAGCAAGTAGCCTAAAAGATTATATATTGACATGTTTATGTGCCACATGATATATATCAGCTAAGCCGTATAGCAGAATACAGTACCACTATGCGGAATATCTTCTGATCGCATTTAGTCTCGAAAGGAGCGATTACCCATGGCTTCCTCGACCCGTGATCTAGAGTTCTATGATCTCAGCCATCCCTGGGGGCAAGGTGTCCTGCTCTGGCCTTACTTCCCCGACATTAAAATCAAGCGTTTCCACTGCCGCTTTCCCGTGGCGTTGGGTCAAGGGTGATGGGTGTATTGTACGTATGGTTGCTATTGTCAATCCAAACGGCTCTTTTCGATTATAACATGGAGGTATTTGATGAAGGTCACGCGCCTGGCGAATGCAGTTCCTTACTATCCGCCTAAGCACAGCGTGACCACACACGTTATGTATTTACAGCACAAAAGCCTGGAAAGCGATACAGCCTATTAGGTAGGTTACTCTTATGGTGCGAAAGCGGAATAGGATGCCACTCCACTACCCAAAGTATATGTTGTCCTTGATGGCGAGCTTATCGTGACAACTGAGGATGGCGAAGTCACTTTGCATGAGATGGATTCTGTCTCACTTTCGCCTAACGAGTGACGCGAGGTACGCAACGACACGAATCGAGTGGCGACTATGCTTGTAGTTATGCCTTATGCGGCCCAACAAAGGGGATGAGACCATGGCAGATGAAAGAAAGGCGGCCCATTCCGTCTCGTCGCTCTTCGATGTGAAAGATCGGGTTGTATTAATTACTGGAGCTAGCGGGGTCTGGGGCAAGCTTCTGCAAAAGGCTTGGCAGAGGCTGGCGCGAAGGTTATGTTGACTGGCCGCAGTGAGGAGAAATTGGCTCCTATCGCTCCCGATATTACACAAGGTGGCGGCCTGGCAGCTTATGTTACAGGTCGACCGGACAACGAAGATGATGTACGACATGTCATGGAGGCGACGGTTGAGCAGTTTGGTGGCATCGATGTCCTTATTCCAGTAGCAGGAACAAACCATGTGCAATCCATTGTAGATCTCTCTGTCGAGAAATGGGAAGAGGCCATGGACGTGAATGTCAAGGGCACGTGGCTCGCTTGTAATTGTACTGCACTGACCCAATGGATGTTCGACGACCAGGCTTTCTACAAGAACTTTCTCGCGCGTATTCCTATTGGCCGCCTGGGCGAACCGGAAGATCTGGTTGGTGCACTCATTTATCTCTCTTCACACGCTTCCGACTTTATGACAGGGAACATTGTTTATCTTGATGGTGGCTATACTGCCAGGTAAAGAGTCGAGTATTTGTTGAATATTTAAGGAATGCAGACAAACATGAAAGAAACACGGTTATTTCAAAGTATCGCATCAGTGTTTATGCTGATAGCGCTGCTATTGCTCCCTGCTTGCGGAAGCCAGCAGGCCACTGCACCTAAGGAAATCGTCATCGGTGCTTCCATTC
>CAXTXB010000053.1:0-7177 GCA_964247965.1 uncultured Dictyobacter sp.
AGAGAACCGCGATGACCACCGTATCTTCTCGAAGGATCAGAATGTTGTCAGCCGTCGTGACGCTGCAAATGATGTGATGGGACGTACCAGTACCAGCGTTAACTACTATAAAATGGTACTCTCTCCAAGCGAAGATGAATACATTCACGACTGGCGTGAATGGACTCGCCAGGTTATGCATGATTTAGAGGAAATCAAAGGCCAGCAACTTACTTGGTATGCAGTCCATCACCAAAACACTGACCATTCTCACGTCCATGTCGTTCTCGCTGGCACTGGCTACAACGAGGAGACAGGCCGTGAGGAACGAGTGAGGATGTACTCCGACGATTACAAGGTTGTGTTAAATGAGTTAGGACGGAAACATAACGACTATAATTTTTATCGCTTTATTGAAGAACAACTTCACGCACTCGATCATCTAGATAACGCTATAGACCGTGAACTCGAAGTACCACAACCGGAGCGCAACTCTACCTGCTCTCCCTTGGAGGATATCAAACGATGAACCATAGGATAAATAACCGCCTGATATGGCTTGTCCTCTTCCTAATCGTAGCAATCGGTGTAACACAGTTTTTCCCTCTGCTCTTTTCCCCTTTTACCAATGACGGCATAAACACATTTGTGCTTGAGATTGATGGTGGCATACTTCTTGTTGCATTACTCGCTTCTATAGTACTCCTGTCTCCTGGAAGGGTGATTACGACCGCCCACGGTTCTGCACATTTTGCCACGAGTGCAGAACTTAGAACCTATGAAAACCTGGTTACATCTCAGAGGGAGGAACAGCAAGCAGTACATAATGCGCTCATCAGCGGAAAAACTGCACCTTCAAAAATGCATCTAGGAATGTATCATAACAGGCTCATTGCGCTTGATGAACATATGCAAGAATCTCATGTTTTACTGCTTGCTCCCACAGGTGTAGGCAAAACATCCCGTATCATTATTCCCTCACTACTGCAGGAGTATGGGAGCCGGAGCTTATTTATCAACGACACCAAGGGCGAACTTCGTGATTTAACCTTTGGACATCTTTCACGATACCATCGTTGTTTTGTGTTTGCACCGACCGAACCACAAAAGAGCCATCACTATAACCCGTTGGCCCATGTTCACACGATGGACGATGCAGAAGCCCTTGCTAGCTGCCTTATTGATAATACAGGCAAAAGCCGTGAGGAGTTCTGGAATTCCGCACCTAAATTGCTTGTTGCTTCTACTATATTACATCTACGCGCTGCAGAGCCTGAAGCGCCCTTTAGTCGCCTGATCGATATCCTCTGTAGCACCAAGCTTGAAGATATCAAGACCTTGTTTCAGAGTAGCCCCTCATCGATTGCGCAGGACATAGCACAGGCCTTTTTTGAGAATCTTCAAAAGAATGATCGGCTCGCAGGCAGCATCATGGTTGATATGGTAACCCGCTTTTTTCGTTTCAAAAACCCTTCCTTGCGTGAGGTCACCAGTTCCAACGACCTCGACTTTACCCGTATGACGAGCGAACCAACGGTGTTACTTTTGTCTATACCGGAAGGTGAATCAGAGCGCCTTGAACCTCTCTCAGCTTGCTTGATTATGCAAGCAATGAATTCGATACTGAGAGGTGGAAGAGTGCACGTTGCCTTTTATCTTGACGAGTTTTGTAATGCCGGTGTCATTCCGAAATTCACCACATACATTAGTACCGTGCGCAGCCGTGGTGTTACATTTATCCTTGCCGTACAAAACTTTGGGCAGGGACGAGATACCTATGGAGCAAATGGCTGGGAAACCATCCTCGCTAACTGCAATACACATATTGCTTTTCCGGGATGTGGACTACCAGAAACACGCTATTATAGCGAGAAGCTAGGCAAAACGACAGTAGGTACGACGAGTAGTAGTGGACTCGAAGGCTCTAGTTGGCTGGTATCTCAACGAACACGAACGCAAGGAGAGACACAACGCGATTTGATGACCTCTGATGAGATACGGACAATGCCAGATGGTTCGCTTCTAGTGTTTATCAGCAAGTATCATCCAGTGCTCGTGCAGAATACACCCTACTATCTTACTCCGGAACTGGTTGCACGAACACGTCTACCCTACACGCTTACTACTCTACATACAACAATAAATCCTAAGCCTTCTATACTACCTGCGCCAGTAATGAACCAATTAGCTTCAGGTACGGAAAATGAACCAGGACAGCCACAACCATCAAGCGAAGCAGCACCGAACAATCAGAGCCATGAACACTTCTTCTCACCAGAGTAAGCAAAAGCGATAAAATAGGAAAGGATTGTTTTTCGTAAAAAGGGCTATTATGTTGAAGCTTGTTTACAATGCAATCTATACTCTCCACTATGAATAAAACAGTACGTACCACTACTATCAATCGTTGCCCAATCTGCCGGGTAACGGTTACATCCTTAGGCTTTCGCTGGAGTTGTGATGACTATCACCCTGAAGTCATTGCGCTTCTTGAGGCTAAGGAACAAGATGAAGAGAATGAACCATTCGGTGCTATCTCACAGTACGAGGATGAACAGAGTACGCAGGATAAATAACGATGCTTTCTCTTTACATCACCTTTTTAGGTGATTATCATCGCTAAATTTAAGGATGTATGTCACTGAAAACTGTGTCGTCGCGCTTCGAAAGATGCGCGATTTTTTCGCTTTCTTTTTCCCTTTTCTTGAGTACAGTGTAATCAGTAAAGAAAGCGGTATAAGACATATGGGTAGTTTTGTCCGTAAAACCTGAAGGTTGCATAACTTACAGATACTATACTGGCAGGATGCTTAAAAAGTGGGCGTAGTACGTTACATTATTTCAACTTCTTAAGGAAAAGATATATGCTACAACGGCTGCGAGAGAAAAGCAAAAAGTTTTTCCTACCTGACCTCATCTTTTTGTTAATCTGCGTAGTGCTTCTTCTACTCGGCTTACTCCTCTTTTTGTTCTCTCAGCTTGCGAGTAGACGCGTAGGTATAAGTCCTGCACTATCAATGACGGCGATCGTCGCTGTACCTTTGCCAGACCAATTTGGAACATTTACAAATGCGGTGAAAACACTCTATCAAAACGCTCTTGAATGGCTAAATGGACAAGGAAGCCTTCTAACATACACTGATCCTAAGGCCACATACGACAACCCTATTGTTAAACAATTCTGGAGCATTATACTTTTTATTTCTGATAGCGTTCTCGCCATCTTTATTATTTTGAATGGTTGGCAAATTATTCTTGGAGGCTTTAGCTCCCGCTATGCAGAATCACTTGAGACACTTCCCACACTGATCTTTGCGGCAATTGGTGCAAATATTAGTCTTCTCTTTGCGCGTTTCTGGATTGATATAAACAATTTGCTTTGCACCATCCTCTTTGCACAGGTGGGAGATCATCTTCTGTCAGACATTGAGACAAGCACTACCATTGCAAATATAACTGTTATTACTTTGCCCTTGATTGCTCTTCTTGCATTGCTCCTCATCGGACTGGGCATAGAAATGTCCATTCGGCTGGGGGTCATCATCTTTCTAACTATTTGGCTTGCACTTCTATTTTCATTGCTTTCACATAGGTATACAAGCCAATTCGGACGAGCAGGTCTCACGGCATACCCTGTTGTTGTTTTCATGCAAACACTTCAACTAAGTTGTCTTGTCATTGGTGGAAAAGTGCTCTTGCCATTCTTGACGGTAAGTTTCACCCAGGCATCAGGCGCTGCGCCAGTTGCAACACTTCTAGCGAGTATTGTGCTTCTATGGGTGACGTTGCGCCTTCCCATAATGTTGCGACGGTGGGTATTTGCTCCCGTTGCTGAAAGCGGTCTGGCATTTCGTTCTCTTCTTATCGGTTCTTTTGCTCATGTTATTCGCAAATAAGGAGAAATTTCTTATGACTGATCCATTTCCTCAATTTACTATATTGTTAGATGAGGGTTTGGCATGGCTCATTTGGGTTGGTATTATTCTCGCTGGTGTCAGTGCTGTTCTTGTTGGTTTAGCATACTTGCCAATCTTCGCATTTCTACTGAATGAACAAAGGGAGATGTGGGCGAGGAATGCATTAAGGGGAACTGTCATTGGTCTTGGTATCATCTTGGTTGCTCTTCCCTTAAGGAATTGGGTTATTCTTCATTACTTTCCGCTTCCAGCCGGGCTTCCTCCTATTCCACTGTCAAAACCTTTTCCATCTCTAACTCCTACCAAGGTACAATAATGAGTGGTCAGAGCAATAAGCATACATTGGAGCCTGTGGAAGTACCTTTGTTGCTCAAACAAGAGACCAGCATTCTGTTTGGTCTTACCGGGCGTCAGGTGCTTACATTTGTGTGTGGAGTCGCTGTAGGTTTCTCGTTGTGGCAATCAATCCCAGTTTTTCAGTCGTTTTTTGGTGTGGTCTTACTGGTATGCTTTTGTATTGTTCCTGCTCTTCTAATAGCATTTGTAAAAGTCGGCACGAGACCGCTAGAGCAATGGCTTTTCATTTTGCTTGCCTGGATGCTTACACCTGAGCATCTGTCTCTTCAGATGCTCTTGAGTACATTTGTGAAGGTGAGAAGTATTGACGATGGAATTGTGGCCTTAGATTTGGGAGGAAAGCAGCGTGAGCATCAGGCCATTCTCTGCGTTGAGTCAAAAGATTTTAACCTGCTCAGCGGTTATGAGCAGTCTACAATTATTGAAGCTTTTGGGAAAATGCTAAATGGTCTCTCCTATCCAGTGACAATACAGATGCGTTCATTGCCATACGCACCTCCTGTGCTTTCTTCTACGGTCATTCCCATAAATTTAGCACGACCACTTCGACGTGCCCATGCTCACTATCTCTCATTCTTATCGCAGCTCGTGCAGGAGAAGCGACCTGTACGCGTTTCCTACTATATGATTGTCCCTTCGTCAAAGAACCAGCCCTTTGAGCAAGCAAAAAGTCAAATTAAGAATCGTACGCATGAATTGAGTCACCAATTTACACGCGCTGGCCTGTCTTGTCGTCCACTCTCCTCAGCCGAAATCTTCATGTTCTATAGCCAAAGCTTTTTACCACAGCCACGGAAAGGTACCACCTTTGTACCCAATGACGTGCTTTTAGACGCTGGACAACTTCCAGTGTTACTAGCACCGGATAAGATGTCCATAGCGGCATCCAGGTTAAGCGTGCAAGGACGACGAGGGGAGTCACAGTATCTCACGTGTCTTGCTTTAGAGCATCTTCCGAGAAAGATGCATCCAGGTTGGCTTCATCTTGTTATTGGAATGAATGAGCCGTATGTCGATATGAGTTTGCATATTCGTCCACACGAATCTGATGTGGTGGCGACACAACTACGTAGAAGAGCAGTGCTGTTAGGCGGTGCGCTTTTGGCTGCAAAGCAAGGAGGCGAAAGTGGAGCAGGAAATACTATTACTCGCTATGCGCTCAAAGATGTCGAGCGCGTACGCGAACAGCTTCTACGCAAAGAGGCACGCGTCTATTCGGTGACGTTGCTCTTCGCTATTCGAGGGATGTCACGTGATGAACTGAATGAACGGGTACGCCGTGTTCAGCTCGCCCTTCGCAGCCTGGACTTTCGGACAACGCCTCTTCACTTCCAGCAACATTTAGCCTATTTCTCTTGTCTTGGTTACGGACAGAATATGCTTCCTTCCTATGGGCATCTATTAACAACCGATGCGGCCGCGTCTTTCTATCCTTTCTCACACGTTCCCGTGATGGATAAAGGAGTATTTCTAGGAATAAGCAATGGGAATCTTGTTTCCTTTGATCCATACGACGAGGAAAAACTGAATGCAAATCTCGCTGTACTAGGTGTGCCTGGCTCAGGCAAGTCAGCTTTTTTCAAATTCATACTTTCTCGACTTGCACTTTCAACGGCTATCTCTCTCATTGATATAGAAGATGAGTACAAGATTTTTATTGAGGCAATAGGGGGGATAAGGGTAAAGCTGACCGCAGACTCACTTCTTATCAATCCATTTGAGATGCGCAAAGGTTCTGTTGTGCAAGAGACGAAGGAGCACACATTCCGCGAAAAGGTAACTGCACTGGTTGGATTTTTTGCTCTGCTCCTTGGTGAGAATGGAAAGCTGACTCAGCATGAGAGTGCTATTGTTCATAGCAGTATTATCCGCACATATGCTGCGGCAGGAATTACGACCGACCCCACGACTCATGTTAGACCTATACCGAGCGTCCATGACTTCATGACATTTTTGAGGAAAGAGGAGCCATCCAGCGACCTTTCTCTTCGGCTCGCATCCTATATCCATTTATTTCCACGACGAACTCATATTCCTGATGCCCAGCATATTGTCTATAGTCTGAAGGACCTCCCGGAATCGCTTCGACCTGCAGCAACGTACCTCATTACTGAGAAGCTTTGGAATGAGTTGCAAGAGGGCAGGCAAGTAGGAAAGGAAGGAACGCCGTCCCGTCGTCTTGTGGTGATTGATGAGGCGTGGTTTCTATCAAAATTTGCATCTGGTGCTGCATTGCTTAATGAGTTTGGGCGACGAGTGAGAAAGTATGGCGGTGGTTTGTGGGTAGGAACTCAAAAGCTTGACGATGTACTTTCATCAGAGAGTGGACAGGACCTTCTTGCTCTATGTGAGACGAAAATGATTTTTCGTCAGGATATCTCAAGTATTGACATGGTACGTGATACACTCCATCTCAGTGAGGCACAGGTTAACTATCTGCGAACGGCGCGCCGTGGAGAGGCATTATATATATCAAGCAAAGACACGCTTGCTGTAGAAATCTTAGCATCTGAATACGAAATAACGATGGCTGTTACAACACAAGGGGGAAGTCAAAAGATATGACACAAGGCCAGGGCTTTCTACAACAACTAGGCAATTATAAGCTTGTCCGTGTGATTGGGCAGGGAGGTTTTGCCACTGTCTATCTAGGGAGACATGTTCATCTGAAAAGTTACGCGGCCGTCAAGGTGCTGAAAGTGAGCGCCCAAGAGGATTTATTCAAGCAAGAAGCTCAGACGATCATGGAGCTAGCACATCCACATATCATACGTGTCCTTGATTTTGGCATTCAAGATGATGCAACGTTTATCATTATGGACTATGCCCCCTATGGCTCATTGCAGACCCAATACAAACTTGGAACTATCGTACCGCTAGATGCAGTCCTTTCTTACGTGAAACAAGCCGCATCAGCCCTACAG
>CAXTXB010000053.1:7187-13611 GCA_964247965.1 uncultured Dictyobacter sp.
TGTTAAACCCTCTAATCTGCTCGTAGGCAAGCAGTACGCTATTCTCTTAAGTGATTTTGGTATTGCACTGCTCGCGGAGAGTTCGCGCAACACGCGAACGCAGGACGCAGCGGGAACGGTTGCCTATATTGCCCCTGAACAGATAAAAGGCAGACCACGGCCGGCAAGTGATCAGTATGCACTGGCTGTGAGTGCATACGAGTGGCTCTGTGGAACAAGACCCTTTAGGGGCACACTTGCCGAGATCACTGCTCAACATCTCTCATCGTCGCCCCCACCACTTCGCTCTCGCAATTCGGCTATTTCTCCAGAAGTTGAAGACGTAGTCCTTCGAGCACTCGCTAAAGATCCACTAGCACGTTTTCCAAGTATCCAGGAGTTTGCAGACGCTCTAGAGAACGCCGCAGGCGTACGCCCACGTTTAGCTTCGAAGGAAAGCTTTACTACGCTGAATATGGTACGCCCTGCCCCTGATACCGTCATCTTACCCGCCGCCGATCGCAGCGGCACAGGAGTTTCCCAACGGGGGACACAGCGTGATCAAAGCAGCAGGGAATTTGCGAGCATACGTACTGTAGTGGGGGGAGACCCTGCCTCCGGGCGTTCGCGTGCTTCAGTTCCCCATCAAAGGCAGCGGCCGCCGCTCATGTCACGTCGAACAATTGTGCTTGCTCTTGGTATCGCGGGTGCTGGTGGAATTGTAAGCCTGGCATATGCCGCCCTTCATCCATCATCACCATCAGCACAAACGATCATTCAACCGCGCCTAACGAGTACACCGGGGCAAAGCTTGCCGACTGTAGCACCCACAGAAGCTACAACACCAACACCGGCACCGACGCCCCAGCCAACACCAAACCCGACGCCTACACAGCAACCAGCACCGACACCAAATACGCCGCCGGGAACGGTGCTTACAACCTATCAAGGACATACTGGTATTGTGTTTAGTGTTGCGTGGTCGCCCGATGGAACACGCCTTGCTTCGGGTGGGGCAGACAATACGGTGCAAGTGTGGGATGTAGGAGGAGGAAACCTTGCAACATATTCTGGTCATACAAGCTCAGTTGTGTATGTCGCCTGGTCACCCGATAGTAAACAGGTTGCATCAGCGAGCAATGATCATACCGTAAAAGTTTGGGATGTAGCAAGCGGCAACCTTCTTTTCACTTGCAACGGACATACCAATGATGTACATAGCGCTGTTTGGTCACCAGATGGAACGCGTATTGCATCCGGCAGTGGTGATACCACGGTGCGTCTCTGGGATGCCAGAAATGGAAACTCACTCATGATTTATCGCGACCACACTGCACCTGTGTGGGATGTTACCTGGTCACCTGATGGAACGAAAGTAGCATCAGCTAGCGGAGATGACAAGGCTAAGATTCCCGATAATTCGGTCAAGATATGGGATGTGGGGACAGGAGCAACAGCTTTCACCTATACAGGTCACACTAATACGGCTGTCTATGTGGCATGGTCGCCAGACGGCAAGCGTATCGCATCAGGAAGTTTTGATCGTACTGTGCAAATTTGGGACGCTGTAACAGGAAATACGCAGCTTACTTATCACGGTCATACTAATACAGTGTATGGGGTATCGTGGTCGCCCGACGGAACACACATTGCATCAGGAAGCGTTGACACTACTGCACAAGTTTGGGGAGCGAATACAGGAAATACATACTACACCTTTAGAGGTCACTCCTCTATCGTTTTCGGTGTCGTATGGTCACCCGATGGAACACGTATTGCTTCGTCGAGCAGCGACAAAACAGTACAAGTCTGGCAGGCTTGATAAGGAATAAAGCCTTGAAATATATGAATACTGTGAGAAGCAAGAGGCACGATTGAAACCTGTGCTACTGCACAACTAAAGCGGAACGTTGACGAACTTCTCACTCGAAGCTGCGCGACCTGTTCGGCTCTAGAGCAACAGAATCGAAGCGGCAGCGCAGAACACCGCGTAAGCGTACGGGTAGTGCAAGATAAAGCACCTCCTACGTCGGTGCCATCTTGCCTGCTCTGAACGAGCAGGAGGCCGCTAACGCGGGTTGACGCGGTGTACATGTGTACACCGCCTGAAAAACGCTGGTGTACAGTGACACACAAATTCTGTACACTGTTTCTACAGCTTTTCTGATAGTAAATAGATAACGAGGGTGGTACCAGCTATGAAGGAACGTCTCTATTTTCGTATTCCTACGGAGTTGCGCCACAAACTGAATACTCGGCTTGAACGGAAAGACACGACGATAACGCAGCTCATGGAACGATATATTAAAGAAGGGCTTGCCAGAGATGCCGGCGAATTGATTGAGGAAAGTAGCCTGCCAGCGGTGAGCCAGGCGGTACGCATTGAGGTCAAGCGGGGATTCGAAGAGTTGCGTGAATCCATGGTCGCAGACCTGCAAAAAGCAGCGCGGCGTAGCGATGACCGTTTAGCAGCACTCATTGTAAAAGCAGCGAGGAGTGCTGGTATCGGGTGGCGTCTTGCATATGCAATCCTCGCGAAAGTGGCAGACACGGACCAAGCAGGGCGGGCATATGATGACGCGAAAGAGAAAGTAGCGAAAGAAATAGCGCGACCCGATGAACTCAACCAGGTACGCCAAGAGGTGAAGGAAAAACAGGCATGATAGCAAAGGGCAGCGGGTATATCAAAGGAAATAAACAGGCTGCTCGTGCCAGGCTCACGGTGCACATCAAGTACATCGAGCACCGGAGCCGTGACGCTAATGAAAGCCGTGATGATCGACGGCTTTTTTCAAAGGACGAGGATATGGTAAATCGTCACGATGCACTAGAGAGCATCATGGAACACAGCCACAATCAGGTGCGCTATCACAAAATCATCCTCTCACCTGGTCAAGACGAAACTATCAGCGATTGGCGAGAGTGGACACGAAAAGTGATGCACGATCTAGAGGAACGTAAGGGCCGCGAGCTCACATGGTATGCGGTCAAGCACGAAAATACAGATAATCCACATATCCATGTCATCTTGGCTGGAGCAGCAGAAAATCCGGATACAGGGAAGATTCAGCCGGTCAAAATGTATGCGGGGCCGGATTACCGCTATTTAGAAGATCGTGGCCGTGAGCATAGCGATTATTCATGGCAGAGGCAACTTACCGAATACGTCAAGGAACTGGATGATAACGACGAAAGTACCCAGGTCCAGGAGCGCGAAGAACGATTCAAGAGTGACGAGAGGGGAGACTACAATCGTTAATAAGATTTTGTACTAATGTGAAGCTCTTAGAAAGGGGAAAACATGTCTGACGAGCAACCTGTCCAACTGAATGTCTGGATACCAAAAGATCTGAAAGACTATTTATCCGATCGTGCGAAGCGCGACAGCAAGCCGGGAATGAATATTCTTATCGCAGAATTGATCCGCCAGGAACGAGCACGAGAGCAAGGAGAAATAATCGAGCACCAATCTTTACCAGTCATTCAGGATATAATGAGAAGAGAAGTGCGCCAGGCTCTCGCAGAACACCGTCGCGATCTGCGCGATGACCGGGCACTTGAATTAGACGAGCTGCGCGACTACTTCCGCAAAGCATTTGATCGTCTAGCAAGCTTGACCGTCCATGCAATACGTAATGCTGGTATTGGGCGCAGACTAGCATATACATTCCTTGCAAAAGCGTATGGCCCTGTGTTTGCTCAAGCAACATTTGATGATGCGAAAGAGAAGATACAACGTGAATTGCTTCCAAAAGCAAAGCAAGAGGTTGAGCAATGAACAATGAATCACCGCCAGAAGAAACGAGCCTGGAGGAGCTGACAAACACGCCATTGTCCGACCTGGTAGAGCCGGAGTGGCTAGATATGCCAGAAATCGAACAACAAGATTTAGAGCTACCTTACGACTATATACAAGACCTCGTAGACAGAGGCGTTATTGCTGAAGATATGTCCATCATTGATGTTGATAGTAGGCTCTTAGAAGGTCCAGAACGAGAACAAACACCGATGCAACAAGACACATGGATTAGGAACGATGAGCCGGATTTTGGACGCTAATAAAACATATCGGCAACTCGTTTAAGTAAGCAGTGCTCAATATGCAAATAGGGAAGAAGAGGTGCCGTTTCTCTTCTTCCCTTTATTGCTCTATCCACGACGAACGGTACATTTTCATGAAGCAGTAAGCATTTTTAGAGAGTTACTAAAGTATCTTGCTGTTGATCTTGTACTGCCTTCTGAGGAATCTCCGTCTTTACCCACGTGTCATCCTTGTAGCAGACGTATCTTGTGCGATCATAAGGCTTATTGTTTTCGCGTCTATTATAGCTTGTATCTTGATCTGTAATCGTCATTAGCTCATCACAAACGGGACAATTCATTAATTTTCTCCTTATCTAGAAAACATCAACTTACATATTCCATTATAAGAATGTCTCCAAATAAGAATGAACTCAACTGAATTTATCCATCTGAGTCCCAGTCTGGTGGACATTGTTCTTTATCGGGAGCACATGGAGGATACTTTTCAGGGGCACACGACGACAGATCAGGTAGGCAAAGATGTGTTGGATCGCACCCTTGTATATCAGGATTACACCCGCTTTGGCCTGGCTCACAGTTTGGATCACATTGAAATGGATCACACCTTCTATTTGTCTCTAGCACTTCGGAAAGATCCTGCGTTAGAAGGTATGGCTCAGTTCTAGGCATACAGTTACTTCCTAACTGATATCGCTCTATAAAAAATACATTGAGCCGTTGACGTGTTTGCGTCATCTTCTTACTTGCTATAATAGCATGCAATGATGATTCTAATACACTACCCATGTTGAGCCAGCGTGCAAATACACATGGATAGACACATCCAGACGGGACAATACAAGCCTTACCGTAAGCGCATGCTCCACATAGTGCCTGTTCTGGTTGCTCGACCTGAATATATGTTTCGCCACGTCCAACTGATCGAACAGTATCTTTTCTAATACGATCTACTCCAAGATTGCGCAAAAACAATTCTGCATCCTCAATAGCTTGGTCAGGTCTCATCTCAACAAGACCCACGCGCAGAGGAAGGCCTGAAGCAATAACTTGCTCTATGTTTCTTACCGTTTTTTGAAAGCTGTTTTGTCCTCTCGTGATTTCTTCATGCACCTGAGAACGAGCTGAATAGAAGCTAGTAGCGACACGTACATGATAAGCCTGGAACGCATTCCAAAGGGCAGAGGTCATATGAACCAAATTGGTGTAGACTTCAATGTCCATTCCAAGCGATGAAGCAATAGAAAGAAGGTGGACCAGATCTGGATGAGTAGTAGGTTCACCTCCGATAAATTGAACACTCCTACAATGTAATTCGCTAGCTTGCACGAGAACACGTTCCCAATCCTTACACTGCATTTTTCCATGGTTCCCTCGCGGAGAACTTGATGCATAGCAATGGGCACACGCAAGGTTACATTTTCCTGTAATCTCAAGCCAGAGAAAATTTAATGGTTTAGGGATAGCAGTCTGTATAGTTTGAGATCTGTCTATTATATGCATAAAATGCTTCCTTTAAATTTCACCTATGATAAGCTAGCTTTTTGGTGGATTACTTATCATTCTTCGCTGAAAACTACGTGTGAGCGTCATAACTTCTGTCGAGGTGAGACCAGATGTGTGGGTAGGTAAACAATCTACCTTGTCCATAAATTCATAGGCCTCAACCGCTTTTGTCACCACCATCAACTCGTGAAAAGGAACTTGCAAGAGAAAGAGTGTATCTACTGGCTCTTCTACGCGAGCATTCATCCCCTGGCAACGATTCTGAAATGCTAGTAACTGTTGTATTGCTTCTTGACGCTTTCTATCTTGCTCAAGCGGTTCTACTACTTCTAGAAGATCAAGATAGACATGTGTTGCAGCTAGCACAGCAGTTAACTCAGTAGATGTTGTATATAACGTAATCATATTGCTTTGTTTACTCATAACCCATCCTTTATAGCTTCTTGCGCAACTTAACTATTAACTCGTTTCGTGTCCCTCCCCATTCCATCGTTGAAGGTGTAAAGTCACTAGCTCACCACCATCCAAAACGGCTGCTTTCACGTGGGCCATACAGCACAGAGACGCCGCTCCCTCGTTGTCGATAGAGCGGGCAATCCCTGATGTGATCCTCCCCAACGGTTGTACGCTGGACATAGCAGATGCAAGCACCAACGTCTAAGCGTTGTGTCTTTCTTTCCTTGGGAGCATCCTCTTCTTTTGGTTGTCCTCTATTTGCCATAGTATCTACTTCTCTTCATGCTTGCCCACAAGCAAAATAGACTTCATAGCTTGTTCGATAGGTATTCCATTCTGCTTCCAAATGCCCTATTGTAGCGTTGAACATTTCAGGCTGAACGCCTAACAGCGAGTGTGCTACTGGACGCATACTCGGCCAGCCTGCAAGTATATCTTGAGC
>CAXTXB010000053.1:13621-16984 GCA_964247965.1 uncultured Dictyobacter sp.
ACGGGAAGCCTTCTTGTTTCCATTCTTACGTCGGAAAAGCTTAAATTCTGTAAGAGAATACCAATCTGTGAAACTCTACTAGCATCAATTCCCTTCGTCTCACAGATCGCAACCCACCACGCCAAAAATTGTTTAGTTGCCGGTCCTGCATCGTGAAAACCATTGCCCATTTCTACCAATTCTACCCAGCCACCAGGATGAGTAACGCGCTTGAGTTCTCCCACAACCCAAGGCCACCTCGCAAGGGGAAGCCCTGCGACAAGTAATCGTTGATGTACATAGTGAAAGTGCTGATCAGCAAAAGGTAAGCCATCGAAGACATTTCCACGATAAAACTCGTAATTAAGCGGTGTCGAAACTGTACTTGATACGTCCTCTAAGTCAAAGCCGACCACCTGCGTTTCTGGATAGCTTGTTGCAATTTCGTGCGCCCATCGTCCAGTTCCGCATACATCATGTAACACTTTGCAGCCTTTTTTGAGTATTACATCAACTGGTGCAAAGCAGTTCCCTTGCAAGATCTGGCGAAAGATGAAATGCTGATAGTCCAAGCGCTGAATTTCTTTGTCATCTTTTGGGAGGAGGTAAGGTGTATCAGCTCTATGTCGTCGTCCATCTTCATCATAGAAATCTTGCCTTTGAATTAGAGGCTCTTGTTCCTGGCTCATCCTCACTAGCTTTCTTTTGCAACTAAACAAACGTAGTAAGCCCATAGCACTAGAAATCCTCTCTGTTGATACATTTGCTCAGTTCCTCTCTTGCACTCACTTTTTTCTTCTCGAAACCAATGCTTGTTTATATATACTTAAGCATAGATGACTAACCTTATTATTTCAAGTATCTATGCCTAATGTCGCTAACATAATCCTTCTGATAGGATGTTGAAAAGTGTTTAAAGGATCAAGTCGAATGCTTCGCCTAAGAGTCAAGGAAATCGCTGAGGAACGAGGTTACAATATGTCGAGCCTCTCTCGTGCGTCAGATGTAAGTTTCACAACCATCAAGCGCTATTTTCGAAAGCCGTATTCCTATGCGACTACTGATACTTTAGAAAAGATTGCGCTTACTCTTGGCGTAGAGATAGGAGATTTAATAGAGCGTGTACCAGATATCGTAGACAAAAATCGTAAGTAAAATCATTTATGCTCTTATCAAAGCGATGTCGTGGTAGTGTGACACAATTCCTCCTCTTCTAGCTCTCGTTGCCCCCATGTGTTCGTTGCCATCAGGCTTTGTGCTTCCTCATGCTTCCCTTCTTGGATAAGCCTCAAGATATACTCCGCGCCCTTCTCTGCACGCGCCTCTATGAATGCATGCCGAGAGAAATCAGCCGCTAACCCGTACAGCCCTTGTTTAGCAGCTTCTTCTTGCATTGTTTGTTGCTGTCGAAAATGTGTAACTTCGCTTACAAACATATAAAGTATCCTTTCTAATGTCCTATTGCCAAGCGTAGTAGCGGCAATTATAATAGTGTCGATTCATCTAATAACATTGTCACCTATGCCAGCAAAAAAGTACACGACGCGATGTGTCATAAAAGTAATCCGAGAGAACGATAGAAAAAGGGACAGGTAATGACGGAAAAAAGGCAGAAGCAGCAGGCGATGACACCGCTAGGTAAAGCGCTAGAGAATTATCGTCAGCAGCATAAGATGAAGATAATTGACCTTGCGGAGTACCTCAGCGTTAGCGATCGTACAGTAAGCAGATGGAAAAATGGAGAGATCGTCATAGCAGATATGCGAGAACTACATCGTATTGCCGATCTATTAGGAGTGACTCCTGAGTCGCTAGGCGCAGCGTCTTTTTATACATCACCTGCCCCTGAACAGATCAACACATCTATAGATCAAGTATGGAAACTAGTAAAGGTCGCAAGATACTATGAAGCAAACGCGCTCGTAGACAAATTAATACGTGACATAACCAATCTGATACATACAGAAGATACAACGTTGCTAAGACAACTAGCTTATGCCCGCCATACTGCAGGATATGTAAAGAGCCAGGTCACAAGAGCGAATGAGACTGCTTTAGCGTTCTCTCACTATAACGAGATGGAGCGAATAGCACGCATTCTAGATGATCAGACTCTCATCAATATAGCCCTTACCTATGAGGGTGATATGCTCCAACGTGGAGGAAATGTTGAACAAAGCATTCAGTACCTGGAGGCAGCCAGGGATACAACACCAGATGCTGATGCATCAGCAAGAGGGAATGGTATTCAGCTATTAGGACGCGCATACTTCAAAGCCCGTCGCTTAGGAGACTTTGAACGAGCAATGAAGGATGCAGAAGTATTAGCTAATGAACCGCAAATAGCAGACTTATCAAGTAGCGCTAGAGGTCAATATAGTGTAGGAACCGTATACGAAGAGTACGGCCGCAGTTTGGGATTGTTAGGAGACACGAATGCAGCTATGGAGTACCTGGATAAAGCAGAGCAGGCATTCGCGGAAGCATGGACAGCTCAAAGACGTGATATGCTGATGAAGACAGCCAGAGCTATGGTGTTAGTGCGTGGTGGAGAAATACGGCAAGGTGTTCAAATGGCAGTAGAAGCCGTAGAACTTTGCCAGAAACAAGGCAATATGCGGCTATTGGAACGCGTTTACGGTGTACAGCAATATCTTGATCGGCTCTCAAGAGAGATAGGCAATGCTGGAGGCGAATTGAGAGAAGCACTAGCAGGACCGATTGAATATTAGATATTGACAGCCACACAACAAACCAGAGAACACGAGTTGTGCTTCCTGGTTTGTTTTTGCCCATTTGTTACCTACGCATATCGTCTGCGGAAACTAGACAATGACTGACCGTTTTTGGCTTGCTCTATCAGAATAAGAGCGACGTATAATCCGATTACGAGATTAGATATAGTGAAAGCGTTGTAAGGACTATGCAAGATTATCGAACATTCGAGAATATAATAGCAAATCTCCATCGTGTTTTTTACCCTAAAGCATCAATTACTTGGAACAAAAAAATTACTGGTAAATCTGGTACAGAAAGACAAATTGATGTCTTTATTGAAGACTATTCAGGAGCTTATCCTATAAAAATCGTAGTAGATTGTAAACTTTATACTTCCAAAGTAGATATTAAGGATGTCGAATCTACTTGGATGCTAGTAAATGATATAAGAGCAAATCTTGGTATCATTATTTGTAATAGCGGCTATACAGAAGGTGCTATCAAGCGTGCAAAAGATATAGGATTACTGAAACTTTGTCTAGCTGTAGATCCTCAACATAAGAAGTTCAGCGCAAAGTTAGCCATGCCAGTTCTAGCACAGAAATGTGAACTCAAATATACAATAGAGGTTCACCCTAAGACTCTTGTTTCTATTATGTGTAAATT
>CAXTXB010000054.1:0-551 GCA_964247965.1 uncultured Dictyobacter sp.
ATATTTTAGTAGCTCGCCTCTGGACCCAGCCCTCCCCTGGTCCCATCTCGCATACCTCTACTTGAAAGGCGAATGTTATCTCCTATCTTGTAACGCTGCAGACAAAAAAATAGTAACGATTCCATTTTGAATGGAAAATGAGAACGATCTACAAATAGTTTTAATGATGAATAATGCCAGGCTTTTAAAAAATAATGAAAATAGTTTTTTTGGCGGGGGCTTTGTGTAAGCGCCGGTCAGAAAAAGAGCAGGCAACACACGATTTTCATCATTTTTTAAAAGCCTGGCATTATTCATCATTAAAACTAACTCCTCTCTTTCTTTACCACCAGCTACCATGAAGAGTAGCTTTTCCTGCTGGAGGATTGAAGGCATAGTCGAAGGTGGTGCAATACGGACGGGTTACGACAGGTGCTTGCTGCTGATTGTCATTGTTGTTAGTGTTATCGGGACTGAGGTTTGTTATATTGCCTGCAGCTGTATCCGTAGGTGTAGGTGTGGCATCATGTTTGGCGTTAAAATCTGGATAGGTGCCAGGTAGAAACCAGTCG
>CAXTXB010000054.1:561-15719 GCA_964247965.1 uncultured Dictyobacter sp.
TTGTATGCACTCCATCGGGGTAGGTGATGGATTTTCGGTCCAGGCCGCCAGGATTTTGGAAGCCGTGGATCGGCTTTCCCTCTTCTGCGACAAGCATTGAGTCGTGCCAGATGGGGGCGGCACCGTCAACGCCAGTAATGTTGATCATTGGCGTGTGATCGTTATTGCCAGCCCAGACACCCATGACATAATCCGTAGTGTAGCCCATCGTCCAGTTATCGACGAAGTCGTTTGTAGTTCCTGTCTTGGCGGCGGCTGGTCGTACATCTCCTGTGTTTCCTGCGTAGCAATCATTCGTGCTGGTAGAGTAGAGGAGGAGTGCGCTGCAGGGGCCAAATTCCATGTAACGTGATTGGTTGTCACTTAATACGTCTGTCATCATATACGCTATCTGTGGCGAAAGGACGCGTGTACCTGGATTTACGGGGTGCCCGTATGTCTGCTGCGTATTGGCTACAACTATTTTTTCAATGGAGTAGGCAGGGACATGGACTCCGCCGTCGCCGAAGGTTCCATAAGCAGATGTGTGTTCAAGCAGGTTTACATCCAGGCCGCCCAGTACCATAGAATAACCCGGCTGCCCCTGTGTGTGCACGATACCCATATCATGGGCAGTCTGGATTGCATTTTGAATCCCAACGTGTTCAAGTGTTTTGACTGCCGGGATGTTCAGCGAGTTCTGGAGTGCACAGCGTATAGTCATGTGCCCATGAAACTGATGGTCGTAGTTTACTGGCGAATAGGTGGGAGGATCTGAGTCAGGTAGATTTATGGTGATTGGCTCGTCTAGAATAGCCTGGGCGGGCGAGGCACCCTGCTTCATGGCTGTGGCATAGACATAGGGCTTGAAGGATGATCCTGGTTGTCGATAGCCTTGCGTGGCTACGTCAAACTTGCCATCGATGTCCTTACTGTTGTAGTCTATGCTACCCAATAATGATCTAATAGCCCCAGTGTGATAGTCGATAACGACCTCAGCTGCATTTGTCATATGGTGGGCGTCCCGAAGTTCAGCGATATGGTCCTGCATGATCTTCTGAATCTTATCTTGCAGGTTGATGTCCAGGGTTGTATAGATATACATCCCAGAGCGCGATAGCTGAGCGCGCGTCATATGGAATTCCTGCTCTAGCTGCCTTATGACGTATTCAGTGAAGTGCGGAGCACGGTTCTGCAGGCTGGCAGGTGTTTTGAGGAAGTCGGGTTTATTTGTCTCTTGCACTGCTGCGGTAGCCTGATCTCGTGAGATGTAGCCCTCCCTCATCATCAGGTCGAGCACAATTTGCAGACGTTGTTGTGATGCCTGCTTGTTGATGCGCGGATCATACAGCGTCGGCGAGCTAGGTATCCCTGCTAATGTGGCCGACTGGGCAATGTCGAGTTGCGAGGAGGCCGGTCGTCCCGGTTCATCCACCAGGCCGAAGTAGCTGTTCGCAGCCGCGTCAACTCCGTACGTTTGTTCTCCATAATAGATGGAGTTCAGGTACATTTCCATGATGTCGGATTTGCTGTAGTGGCTGTTCACTTCGGGGGTGAGTACGACCTCCTGTAGTTTGCGTATAACGTTTGTCTCATTGCCGACGACGAGGTTTTTGATTAATTGCTGCGTAATTGTACTTCCGCCTTCAACAACGTGGCCGTGTCGTAGATCATCCAACGCAGCCTGCGCTATACGCAGCACATCAACTCCTGGATTGGTCCAGAAGTTTTTATCTTCGGTTGCTACGGTGGCGTTGACCAGCGTTTGTGATATCTGGCTAAGCGGAACTGATGTATGAATACCCTGGTCGGTCAATTGCATGAGCTGGATGCCCTTGCTGTCGTACATCCTGAGGTTGTCCTGTGGCAGCAGGTCCCGTAGGGTGGTAATCTTGGGCGCGAACTGTGCCTGTGTGTCTGCGTAGAAGCGATAGGAGACGTAGCCGCTAGCGCCGGTGATTGTCAGGAAGATCGTGGCAAACACAGCTAAAATAGAGAAGATGGTGAACCAGAAGCGCCTAAATGTATCATTTGTATTATCACGGCTATTCCGTAGGTGTTTGCGTGAGAGGTGGCGTATAAGTAATTTTCTTCTTCTTCGTAAATATGGAGAATCGCCTGGACGATCTGTTATGCCGGCTAAATTGTGCAGCGCCGTTGCATCATTGGAACTATCAAGCAATCCTACGGATGCAAGTGGGCCAGCGTTTTCTGCAGCAGCCAATACAGGTAAATCATTATCCGAAGATTTTATACGTTCTATCTGGGAATGACCATTACTTCCATTTTTGGACACGGTTTGTGTGGGGATATCAGATTCGTTGCTGCTCTGTTGAGCAGGAATGCTGCCATTAACACCATTTTTGTGTACGGTTTGTGTGGGGATATCAGATTCGTTGCTGTTCTGTTGAGCAGGAATGCTGCCATTAACACCATTTTTATCTATAGGTTGTATAGGGATAATAGATTCGTCACTCTTGGGCTTCATTTTAGGATTATTGTTTTTTCCAATTCTCTTCACCCTTTGCGTTGGCGTATCGAGATCTTCAGCATCGGCATTAGAGACTGCATCAGAGGTTGCAGCCTCTTCTTTTTTTTCAGGTGGAATGGATTGGAATGCCATCGCATCGTTCTCGTCAGCCTGATTAGGGCCGGCCTCATTTGTATTTGTATCATTTGAAGGCAGATTTTCTGGTTCGTCTGGTCTGTGATCTTCCATTGGCATTGAAGGCACCTCTTATGTTATCCGAATGTTCCGAGACAAAACATCAAAAAATATCCTGATTCACTGCCATCCTGCCTGCTCTTCCCAGTCGCCACCCTTCTCGCGTTTCTACAGACCCAACAAGAGCTCTATTCCCCAATTTCGGCAACGAACTTCCCAACACCGTCGGAACTTACCTACTGCCTCCTCCACTCTATTTTAACACCAAAAATCTTGTTCCTAGAAAATCCAACCCCACCAGGATACGTATTTCTTGATTAGAAAATATATTTTTAAACAATCAAGTAAAACAAGCTATCCATGAAAGATGCTTAAAGGTACTATTGTAGTCGCCTTTAGCCAACCCTCTTTTCATGAGAAGAGCAGCCTCAAGGTTCATAACGAGAAAAGCGCCTTCACGGTTTCGATTTATAACTACAAGCAAAGCATCATAAAGAAAGGTACAGGAAGAAAAATGGGCCGATTTGTAATGTTACAACTTACACTTATTCTCTCTAAGACGTAATACGTAGAAAAACGATGCGATGGATCATGTAATGCATGACTTATTTCGTATGTAGCGCGGCCTCAATCAAGGCAGGCAGGATCTCATTTGTGATCGCCTGGATCTGATGAAAGCTCTCGATCCATAGAATGTCGTGATCGCGACTTCCACGTACCTCTGCGAGTTGTAGCACGCCGTCATCGATCAGAGTTCGGAAGTAGAGGAAGGCGCGTACTGCGTCAGCAACCGGGACATTAGCTGCATTGGTAATTGAGCCATACTCACTGCCTAACTCCACCGCCTCCTTCTTTAAATCGTCCAGGTGTGTTCCATCATTAAGTGCGCGCAGCACCAGATCGAGCAGACGCCGTCCCAGCTGCCGATAGGCATCGCGTGCCGTTGTGTCAAAATGCTGATACCAAAGGAAAGTATTGAGGGTTCCATCTGTAAAAGCAAAACGTACACGGCCCAGTACGCTCTGAATTAATAAAAGTGAAGCGGGGTCTGTCCGAGGCTCGGCCTCCTGTTGCAGGCGTGTCTCAATATCTGCCCGTCTGAAACGACGATGCCCACCGCTCGTACGGCGCGATGGTATCTCGTTGCGGTCCGCCCACAACCGCACGGTCGCAGGATGCATACCCAGCAACTCTGCGGCTTCGCGCAAGCTCAACCACTCTTCTCCTGTTTGTGATGTCACAGCCTTCCCTGCCTTTCAGATGTATTCAAACAAATCGACAGTCATCATTGGAACTGCGATCGGTCCATTTCCAGAGTGGCATTACTTGTAGTTTACCACATGTGCCATGTATTTTGGATTTCGCAATCATCCCAAACTTTTGAAAAAAGAGCAGGCAACCCATGCTGTTCCTCTTTTTTCAAAAGTTTGGGATGAGTCATTGCTAGCGAAACGCCCATCGCGACAGGGTTCCGACTCTCTTTCATGTACGTCAATGTGCGTCATGCAACACAATATGCATTGGTTGTTCAGGGAGCTTATGCAAGCCACGCCTGAAAAAGCCGGGTTGGACGTTCATATCGGACAGTTGCGTAAGTGGAAGCCAATCGAAAATGATGGGAAGATCTAGACCTGCCTCTTCACGCATGATTGTTCTCGTATCATGTGAAAGGTAGAAGTCGTTGGATAAGTCCATTGCAAAATAGAGGCCTAGCTCATGGTGCTTCTGCTTATCGGCAAAGAAGTTCTCGACAATATAAAGCAGGCGTCCAACGTGTACTATCTCACCCAGTTCCTCGATCATCTCCCGCTGAAGCGTCTCCTGGGCACTCTCTCCTACCTCGGCACGACCGCCTGGCAGAAACCAGAAAATGTGCTCTGGATCAAGCGTGGCCCTTTGAAACAATGCATGTCCATCATGAATGGTAATACCACCAATACGATAAGTAAACTTAGTGCTACCTTGCTTAAACGTAATCATTGTACGTGTTGTGTCCATAAAACGTCTTCTTTCTTTTCTGCAAGTTTATTTGCACAGAGAGAACTTTATCAGTTATTTGAGAGCAAGCTTTTAGAAGAAATATGTATTTGCTATTACGGATACGCGCAGAAAAAAGTCATTTTTTCTTCCCCCCTCTGATGACGAATTACTACTTAGTCTCCTCAAATGTCGTATTTTCTTTGTCGCTTTTTTCTCCATCGCTGCGTGTTATGATTGAACAACGAGAAGAAATAACGTGTACAAACTCTTTACTTATGTAATGAGGAAGGAAATCAATGATATGGATAATGCATTTCAGGGTTCAGGGCAAGATCGGGAGCGTACTGAAGAGGACCTGGCCGGTGGGCCAGTAAGCCGTGGTGCCTCAAATCAAAGTGTGTCCTCAAATCAGGCCGTCGATCCTACCTCGACTTCATCCGGTGACAACGCTGAGCAGTACAACAGGCTGATCAACCGCGACCCGTCTGGCACTGAAAGGGGTGGTAGCGCGACTAGTAACCGAGATCTGGGTTCAGTTGGTGGAGGCTCCATCCCGGGCGGGAACGCCTACGATGGCATGAATACAAGTAGCAGCACGGCGGAGGGTGGCTCTTCATCCGCGAGTGCAGGCTCTGACCGTGGTAATGTCCCTGGTATGCAGGAATCACCGGGGGCATCCAACGCCTCCGGTCAGCCGTATCAGGGCACCCTTGGTGGCCGCAACCCTGGTCAAACTCAGAATCAGCCGATCGGCGACCAGGACACGACCTTCGGCCACCGTGATGCTAAAGAAGCTGAAATCGGCGATCCTATGACCTCGCGCGCACCCGATAAAGTAAATCAACCGCCAAAACAGGATGATGACTCCTAAATACCTCGCTGATAATTTTTGATAATAAAAGGGGTATAGATGGTGATGGTACAACGGACGGAATACATACGGTCTGTTGTACCATCACCATCTATACCCCTTTTATTATCAAAAATTATGCATTTTCAAGTTTCTTCCCGACATGCTAAAATAGACCCATTAGCCTCCCACAGATATAGAGGGATAATAGAAGGAGAAAATGCGTAGTGACGACCACGCAATCGCTACCCCATTGGAATATGACGTCTATCTATCCGGGCCTGGAGTCGCCGGAATTCGCGCAAGGATTCGCCCGCACCATTCAGGATATTACTGATCTGGGGCAACTTTTCGAGGAGCATTCTATCGCTGAACAGCAGCAAGAACTAACCGTCGATGATGCGCTTATCCACACGTTTGAGACAATTATTACGCGCTATAATGCGGTGCTAGATAGTAATCGTACGTTAGTAGTGTATATTAACTGCTTTGTAAGTACGAACTCTCATGATGATATCGCGCAGGCTAAAATGAGCGAGTTGCAAAAATATGAGGTGGAGCTGTCTCAGTTAGCGATCCGCTTCACTGCCTGGCTGGGCTCTGTGGATGTGGAGGCTTTGATTGCGCGCTCGTCTATTGCCCACGTTCACGCCTATACCCTGCGTAAAGCGAAGGAACAGGCCAGCCACCTTATGCCGCCCGCCGAAGAGGTTCTGACCGCCGAACTTAATATGAGTGGTGGTTCCGCCTGGACCAAACTACACAATAACGTTACGTCACAACTTAATGTCTCTCTTGAGGTTGCGGGGACGACGAGCCCTATGAGTGTTATACGCAATATGGCCTATGATGCTGATCGAGAGACGCGCCGGCGCGCATATGAGGCCGAGTTGAGCGCCTGGGAGCGTGTTGCCCTCCCGCTGGCCGCCGCGCTTAATAGTATCAAGGGCGAGGTGAACGTCCTGGCCCGCCACCGCAACTGGGAATCTCCCCTGGCCGCCTCTCTGTTCTCAAATAGTATCGATCAACAGACGCTTGACGCGATGATGGGCGCGGCCCGCAATGCTTTCCCTGCTTTCCGTGAGTATCTGCACATAAAGGCTGCCGCCCTGAAGGTGCCGCGCCTGGCCTGGTACGATCTCTTTGCACCATTGGGGACGACTGATCGCGTCTGGACCTTTAAGGAAGCAAACGCGTTCATTGTTGAGCAGTTCGGCTCCTATTCCTCGCGCCTGGCTGATTTTGCTGCCCGCGCTTTTCGTGAGCAGTGGATTGATGCGGAGCCGCGATCGGGCAAGCGCGATGGAGCCTATTGTACGGCGTTGCGCGGGGATGAGTCGCGGGTCTTTGCGAATTTTAAGCCAGCTTTTGGAGGCGTGAGTACACTGGCCCATGAGCTGGGGCATGGCTATCACAATCTGAATCTTGCTCAGCGTACTATGCTGCAGCGCTCACATCCGATGACGCTGGCTGAGACCGCAAGCATCTTTTGCGAGACGATCATTCGCCAGGCGGCCTTACAAAAGGCGGATCACCAGGAGCGCATCGCGATCCTGGAGGCTTCTCTACAGAGTTCCTGCCAGCTTGTTGTGGATATCACTAGCCGCTTCCTGTTTGAGCAGCGGGTGTTCGCGAAGCGTGAGCAGCGCGAACTGGCTGTGGATGAGCTGAATAATCTGATGCTGGAGGCTCAGCATGAGACCTACGACGATGGGCTGAATGAGGCGCTCTTGCATCCCTATATGTGGGCAGTCAAGGGACACTATTACAGCACCGGCCGCTCTTTCTATAACTATCCCTATATGTTCGGGCTGCTTTTCGGCCTGGGTCTCTACGCGCGTTATCAGCAGGACCCTGAGCAGTTTAAGCAGGGTTATGATGATCTGCTCTCTGCTACTGGCATGGCTGATGCGGCAACCCTGGCCGCTCGCTTCGATATTGACCTGCACTCTGAGGCCTTCTGGAATGCTAGCCTGGATATTATACGTGCGGATATTGTTGCGTTTGCGGAACTCACTCGCGCTGATGCATAGTTGTTATTGCTATACTATCCTGGTTTATAATGTAACTGTTTCTAAAACGTAAAGAGTTCTGTCTCTTCTTATAGAAGGGGGGTTTGAGATGAAGCAAGTTATTGGTCTTTCTGAAATTGTGCTGTGGTCGGCGGATAAAGAGCGTGTTGTTCCAATAGCTTGCCAGGGGATGATGGGGCGTCGGCTGCATGTTCTGTAGAGGTCGGTAACATCTGGTGCGGCTTCTACTGCTGTCTTGTAGTAAGATGGAGATGAGTCGACATAAGGAGGAGAGAAACAATGGAGAAAATTAAGCCGCTCGCGCAAAGCGCGATCGTTGTGGATGAACGATGGGACCAGGCGCTTGAACAGGCGCTTGAACAGATAGAGGGTATTCCTGCCGATGTGGTGTTTGTGTTTGCTAGCGGCGAATATAGAGGACATTTCGAGGATATCATTCGAGTTGTGCGCAGAGAGACGGGAATGCCGCTGGTTATTGGTTGCTCAGGTCAGGGCATCGTCGGCACTGACCAGGAATTAGAAGACCTCCCGTCTCTCTCACTGCTCGCCCTTTCGCTGCCCGAGACGAAGCTGCAGCCCATTCATGTGACCCAGGCCATGCTTGAGTCTTGTACCCATCCTCGGGATTGGCATGCCGAGTTAGGCATTGAGCAGGATGAGGTCAATGCCTGGTTGGTCTTTGCTGATCCCTTTCAGATGGATTGCGAGGCGCTGGTGGAAGGTTTCTCGCGCGCTTATCCAGGAGTTCCTATGATTGGCGGCCTGGCTTCTGGCACGATGGAAGATCGCTTTACCCGCATATTCCTAAATGATGAGGTTTTCGATGATGGTGCGGTGCTTCTGGCCATCAGCGGCGAGTATACACTCTTACCACTTGTGTCTCAGGGCTGCGAGCCGATTGGTGAAGCATGGACTATTACAAAGGTGCGCGAGGATGGTCTTATTGAAGGTATCTCTAATCGTTCGGCCTACGAGATGCTTATTGATACATTTCAAACACTCAGCCCGGAGTTGCAGCGCCGAGCTCAGCGCCACCTTCTGGTAGGTCTGGCTGTGGATGAGTACCAGGATAGCTTTGAGCGCGGGAGCTTTTTGATTCGCGAACTGCGTGGGGTTGATCGTCGCGCCGGCGCGTTAGCTGTCAGTGCCACGCCGCGCGTTGGCCAGACGATTCAATTCCAGATACGCGATGCCGTCGGCGCGGACATCGATCTACGGTCGTTGTTAAGCCAGACAAAGGCCAAACTGCAGCAAAATCAGCCGGTCGCGGCCCTGCTTTGTACATATACTGGTCGGGGCATTGGGATGTTCGCCATACCAGACCATGATGCCGGGGTAATTGCCCGCGAGCTTGGTCCTATTCCTGTGGCTGGCCTGTTCTGCAATGGCGAGATCGGTCCCATGGGGGATCGTACATTTCTGCACAATTTTACTGCCAGCATTGCCTTATTCGTCAAGCGATCTTTGTAATATTTTGCAATATAACGTAATGGTAGTGTAACAGTACTATAACACAAGTTCTTTACTCAGAGCGTGTTTGATACCCGTCTCGTTTGCCTTACCGTGCTCCGCAAGTTCGCAGCTTCGCTGCTCTTTCTAAGTAATATTAAACTTATTAAACTTTTCACATTTTTCTAACCTTGCATTTTTCTAACTTTTTTTTCGCATTGCGCAAAAAAATTTATAAAAATGAAAGTTTATAAAAATGCAAAAAATGTAAAAAGTTTAATAAGAAGGGGCACGCCGAAAGCGTGCAGATGCACGAGCAAGAAGGCGGAAACGACGGGAGTCCAATACTCTCTTACAAGAGATAAGGTGCCGCCATGATTCAGGGAAAAGGCTCTACAACACAAACTTTGACGGTTGAAGACGTGCAGCAGGTGCTGTCCCAAACGTTTGCACCGCTGTCGCTGGTTGGCAAGCGGGTGCTGGTTATTATTCCTGATGGCACGCGAACCGCCCCCATTCCGCTGCTCTTCCGCTTGCTCTATGCACAATTTGGCAAGCAGGCGACCCGCCTGGATTATCTAATCGCCCTGGGCACGCATCAGCCGATGTCGGATGAGGCGATTACAAAACTGGTTGGCGCTTCTGCGGCTGAACGGGCCGAGCACTATCCCAATGTCCAGGTCTATAACCATCATTGGTCTGATCCCTCTATGCTGCGTACTATCGGAGTGATTTCTCCGGCGGAGGCCGAGCGTCTGACTGAAGGCATCCTGTCTGAGGAGGTTCCGGTGACGCTGAATCGTATGATCTTCGACTATGATCAGCTGATCATTTGTGGGCCGGTCTTTCCTCACGAGGTGGCGGGCTTCTCGGGCGGCGCGAAGTATCTTTTCCCGGGTATTGCAGGCGCGAATATTATCGATTTCTCGCACTGGCTAGGGGCACGTGTGACGAGTATGGCTACTATTGGAGTGAAGGATACACTGACGCGTAGGGTGATTCATCGCGCGGCTGAGTTTGTGCAGCAGCCATTGCTGTGTATTGCTGTGGTGCTCAAGGGGGAGGCTTTGCACGGTGTCTATACGGGATCGTATGTTGAGGCGTTTGAGCAGGCGGCGGACCTTTCCGCGCAGCTCAATATCATTTTTATGCCTCACCCTTTCCGCCGTGTCCTCTCTCTTCCTTCGACGAGGTATGATGATCTATGGACTGCGGCGAAAGCTATGTATAAGACTGAGCCGATCATTGCTGATGGCGGTGAGGTGATTATCTATGCTCCCCATTTGACGGAAGTTTCCTACACACATGGTGAGTTGATCGACCAGGTTGGTTATCATGTGCGCGACTATTTCCTCAAGCAGTGGGAGCGCTTTAAGGCTATTCCTGGCAGTATCCTTGCCCATAGCACACATGTAAAAGGCTCCGGAACTTATGATAGCGCAACGGGCGTTGAGAGGCCGCGTATTCAAGTAACACTGGCCACGAGCATCCCTGCCGAGCGCTGCCGGCGGATTAATCTGGGCTATGCTGACTATCGCACGATTGATCCGCAACAGTGGGAGAATCGTGAAGATGAGGGTCTGTTACTTGTGCCACATGCTGGTGAGATGTTATATCGCCTTGCCCCTTAACTCCTGCCTTTCCATTTACTTTCCGGCGCGAAGGTTAAATTGTCGTTTGCCACGTTTCATTCTTAAATGGTAGAATGAAGCAGGCTAAGATACGCATATAATGGGGATATCTCTATGGATCAACAAGCACCATCCGGGCCTCCTGCACCACCTTTAGTGAGTCCCGATCTCTATATTAATCGAGAACTGAGTTGGGTTGAGTTTAACAGGCGTGTTTTTGATGAGTCTAAAAAAACGAGCCATCCTCTTTTAGAGCGGGTAAAGTTTACCTCGATCTTTGAGACGAACCTTGATGAGTTTATTATGATTCGTTTGGCCGGCCTCAAAGATCAGATCGACTCCAAAAAGTCTTTGCTCAGTCCCGATGGGCGTACTGCTGAGGAACAGTTGGTGGCTGTCCGTCAACATCTCGCTCCTCTTGTGCAGGAGGTGCGTCAGTACTGGAGTAAAGAGCTCGTGCCCCTCCTGGCGAAAGAGCGTATTTATGTTCTGAATTATGAAGAGCTAAATCAGGCTCAGCGGGACGCGATGCGTGACTATTTCGAGGAAGAAGTCTTTCCTGTGCTTACACCGCTGGCTGTAGACACGGGACATCCCTTTCCCCATATTTCGAATCTGAGCCTGAACCTTGCGGTGGTCATCACGGATGCATCGTCTGGTGAGCTTTTTGCGCGCTTGAAGGTTCCACCAACCCTGCCCCGCCTCGTGCCAGTTCCCGTTGATCCTGTTGAAGTCGGGGAGGCAGGAGAGCCACAGGCGTCTGCCTATGTATGGATCGAGCAGGTGATCGCTGCGCATCTTGATCTGCTCTTCCCCGGCTTTCAGATCTGGGAGTCCTATCCGTTTCGGGTTTTACGCGATGCGGATATCGAACTGCAAGAGGATGAGGCCTCCGACCTGCTTGAATACATTGAACAAGAGGTTCGTGAGCGCCGCTTCGGTGTGGTGGTTGATCTGGCTGTCAATCCCTCGATGCCTGCTCGCATTCGCAGCCTGCTGCTCGACAACCTTGAGATTACGCAAAATGATCTCACGGTGATCGATGGGCCGCTGGGTATGGGTGACGTGATGGAGCTTCATAGTATTAACCGCTCGGATCTAAAAGATGCTCCGTTTGTGCCCAGAACTCCCGCTATTATCCACAATAACGAGAATCTCTTCTCAGCAATTCAGAAGCACGATATTCTGCTCCATCATCCATACGACAGCTTCAATAGCGTGGTCGATTTCATCCGTGGTGCCGCGAACGATCCGCAAGTATTAACGATCAAACAGACGCTGTATCGTACTGGCTCGAACTCGCCTGTTGTTCAGGCTTTATTAGAGGCGGTGGAGAACGGCAAGCAGGTAGCTGTACTGGTTGAGCTAAAAGCTCGTTTTGATGAAGAGAACAATATCGTCTGGGCCAGAGAATTAGAGCGTGCCGGTGTACACGTGGTCTACGGTCAGATTAGTCTGAAGACCCATGCCAAGGTAGCCCTGGTCGTGCGCAAAGAAGAGGACGGTCTGAGCCTTTATGTACACCTGGGCACTGGCAATTATAATGCTTCGACCGCGAAAATATACGAGGACCTGGCCCTGTTCACCTGTCAGGAAGAGTTTGGCGAGGATGCGACTACACTCTTTAATTCGTTGACCGGCTATTCTCGGCAGAATGACTATAATAAGCTGCTGGTCGCACCTGTCCGTCTGCGCCAGGGAATTATCGAGCGTATCCAGCGCGAGATAGAGATGCATAAACAGCATGGCAATGGACGGATGATCTTTAAGATGAACGCCCTGACCGATCCCGCGATCATTCACCAGCTTTATACCGCCTCTCAGGCGGGTGTAAGCATTGATCTAATCATTCGTGGCATCTGCTGTCTGCGTCCTGGTGTGCCCGAGGTTAGCAATAATATTCGTGTTCGCAGCCTTGTTGGCCGTTTCCTTGAACATAGCCGTGTCTATTATTTCCACAATAATAAACAGTCTGAGCTCTGGCTGGGCAGTGCCGACATGATGCAGCGCAACCTGGATAATCGTGTTGAGGTTCTGTTCCCAATAGAGTCGCACGCCATGCAGCACGCGCTCATAGAGCATCTGTTGAAGCCCGAGCTTGCCGATACTGTCAATGCACAACGTCTTCGTTCAGATGGCCGGTACATGCCTGTCCACCTGCACGCAGGTGCAGAGCCTTTCGATAGCCAGCGCTGGTTCACCGAGAATCCGCTCTTCGATCTGGATGGCGAGGGCGATGTGAGAAAAATGCCTAATCGCGCGATACCATCCAGCGCGTGATAACCAATCCCTCTTGATCAATTTCTGCCCGTCAATTCCTCTACTTCGCAGAGTAATTGACGGGCAGAAATTGATCAAGAGGGATTGGTTGAGAAGCTATCTTAACGAAATGGTCTGGACATGATACAATAGTTCCATTGTTCGTAAAACAGACACAGCAGCTAGTAAAAACGAAGCGGTATATAAATTCAAAGTATGCTCGATATTATCATCATGCTGGCGGAGGCATTCCGCGCGCAGCAGAAACAACTCTATATGGTGGGTGGTACGGTGCGTGATGTACTGCTCCATCGCGGGCAATCCAGCGATGCGGATCTTGCAACGGATGCTCGACCCGATGAGATCAAGCGCCTGGTGGCCCCGACCCGTCCCTCAGCCGTGATTCTGGTTGGCGAGCGCTTTGGGACCGTCCGTCTCCATTATAGCGAGAGTATTGTTGAAATTACGACCTTTCGGTCCGAGCGTTATAACCCGGAGTCGCGTAAACCAGAGGTCTGTTTCGGCGATAGCCTGGAAGAAGATCTGGCTCGCCGGGACTTTACTATCAACGCCCTGGCCCGTGACCCCCTTAATGGCCACATCATCGACCTTTTCCATGGCCGGCAAGATCTCGAAGATCACATCCTGCGTGCGGTCGGCGAGGAGCCTGATAAGCGCTTCGACGAAGACCCCCTCCGCCTGCTGCGGGCCGTTCGTTTCGCCGCCCAGCTTGATTTTATGATTGAGCCGGAAACGCGCCAGGCTATTATCCGTCAGGCTTCCAAGCTTCAAAAGATTAGCCGCGAACGCATTCGTGACGAGATGAATAAACTGCTGCTCTCTTCCCATCCCGCCCGTGGCCTCGATCTTTTGGTCGATTTGGGGCTAATGGAATTGATTGTCCCCGAGGTGCTGGAACTGCGTGGCGTGAGCCAGCGACCAGGTGCGAAGGCGGTTCCGACGAAAGATATCTATGCGCACGTGCTGCGCGTGGTTGATCAGTCATCGCCGCGCCTGGTGGCCCGCTGGGGGGCTTTGCTGCACGATATTGCGAAGCCTCGCACCAAGACTGTCGAAGACAATAAGGTTCATTTCTTTGGCCATGAGGATGTTGGTGCTCACATGGCCTACGATATCCTGAAACGTTTACACTTTGATCGAGACTTCATTCAGAGCGTGTCATCCATTGTGCACATGCATATGCGCGCTAATGCCTATGCCTCAGATTGGACCGACGGAGCTGTGCGCCGCCTGGTGATCGATAGTGGCGACAATCTTCCCGACCTCCTCGATCTCTCACGCGCGGATATTACGAGCTACCGCACAGATAAGATAAACAGGGCAGCCGCCCGCGTATCCGAGCTTGCTATACGCTGCCAACAACTACAGGCCGAGGCCGAGCGTGTGCCCCTGAAGAGTCCTCTAGATGGCAACGAGTTGATGGAAATGTTTGGTCGCGGCCCCGGGCCCTGGCTACGTCCCATCAAAGAACACCTGCTGGGCCTGGTCATTGATGGCGTGCTCTCTCCCGATGACAAAGAGGCAGCGGCTAGCATCGCCCACGAAATGCTGAATAAACAGGAAGAAACGAAGATTGATTGAGAGAGGTTTTTAAGATGGCTAATGAGAATACAACGGGACGGCGGCAGACGACGAATACTACGGGTACTCCAAAGGCCGCCACCGCTCCGAAGGCGACACAAGAGGTGATAGGCACAGTACCTGCACCAGCTTCACGCAAAAGTGCTAAAAGCAGTAAATCGGCTGTTGGCGGCAGCGCCGTCCCGGGAGCGAAGTCAACGCAACCGAAGAAGTTTACCGACAACGCGAATGCCCAGCAGCAGCAGCTAGAAAGCTATAACCGCGATATGCGCCGCCGTATGGAGCGTATGGGTTATAGTGACGACGATGATCGTGCGAAAACAGTACAGGATCAGCGTAAGAAGCGCTCCGAACGCCTGAAGCAGCGCCGCGAGGAGCAAGTTGCACGCGTGAAAAAGTCTATTCCCGGTGGCAAGATCGATACTAGCCCGCGTAGAGTCTATTTTATGGTTGCAGGTGTGGCAATTGCTATTGTCTTACTTATCGTCATCTTTGTAATCCTACGCGCAAAATTCGCGATCAGTCATTACACTTAAAAAAGTGAATATACAAGCACGCTTGTGTTTCTAAGACGCCATATGGTACACTTTCAGATGGAATAATTATACTAAAGGACCCATCCACAGCAATCGAGCCACCCGGGTAGCGACACTCCCTTGCGGTTGTCGTGGTAGCTGGCTTTCATGCTCACCCAGCACGACAACCGCAAG
>CAXTXB010000054.1:15729-16967 GCA_964247965.1 uncultured Dictyobacter sp.
ACCCGGGTGGCTCGATTGCTGTGGACTAGAGTAGTAAATTGGCTTTTACTCCTGTGGTAGAGGCAGGAGTGGAGATATATAAATTGCAGGCTTATAGTTTTGGACTGCACATATGGTGTAGTCCGTATGGTGTGGTCAGGAGGTTGTTTATACTTTGACAACAGAAAAAGTGCGGCTCGTCCCCCTTGGAGGACTGGGGGAGGTCGGCAAGAATATGATGGTCGTCGAATATGGCGATGACATCATTATTGTAGATGTCGGGGTAATGTTCCCCGATGAGGAAATGTTTGGGGTGGACCTGGTTATCCCCGATACCAGTTACCTTGCGGATAAGAAGAAGCGTATACGTGGTATCCTTATTACTCATGGCCATGAGGATCATGTCGGTGGCCTTCCTTATATTCTGCCGATGCTTGATTTCCCACCCATCTACGCGACGCGTTTAACACAAGGCTTGATCAATGTAAAGCTGAAAGAGCATCGCTTGCTCGATAAGGCAAGCGTGCAGGTTATCGTCCCCGGTGATCAGGTCGAGCTCGGTACGTGCTTCGCCGAGTTCTTTCGCGTCAATCACAGCATACCAGACTCGGTGGGTATTGTACTCCACACTCCCATTGGTACTGTGGTGCTCACTGGCGACTACAAGTTTGACTACACTCCAGTGGATGGAAAACCCGCCGATCTGGGGACGTTGGGCAAGATCGGCAACGAAGGAGTGCTGGTCATGCTGGGAGATAGCACGCGTGTCGAGACACCTGGCTATACTCCATCCGAGCGCGTGGTTAACGATTCGCTGGATAAGATCTTTGCAAATGCGCCTGGACGTATCCTGCTAGCTACTTTTGCCTCGCTTATATCGCGTGTGCAGCAGGTGATAGACGTTTCTGAACGATATGAGCGCTTTATCGCCCTTGTCGGAAGAAGCATGCAAAATAACGTTCAGATGGCTATTGAACTTGGCTATCTTAACGTACCGAAGGGGATGCTAATTCGCCCTGAGGATATCAATAAGTTTAATCCAGAGCAGGTGGCGATCATTTGTACGGGAAGCCAGGGGGAACCAACCTCTGCCCTCACTCGTATTGCTAATCAGGACCACCGTTTGATTCGTATCCAACCAGGTGATACGGTGATTCTTTCGGCGACACCTGTTCCAGGCAATGAGAAGATGGTGAACCGGACCATCAATAGCCTGTTCCGCCAGGGTGCTGAGGTGTTCTATCAGGGCATCGCGCAGG
>CAXTXB010000055.1:0-16529 GCA_964247965.1 uncultured Dictyobacter sp.
CGCGCGTCCCGCCCCCCCCCGAGAAGGTGGAGACGACGGGAATCAAATCCTCCACCAGCGTCCATGATGGGCACGGATAGCTGTCAGGGCTTGCTGGGTCTCGTGCGAAAAAATGGCCTGGCAACATTTTAATTCTGGCGCAGTAGCGTAGAGGTCGATGAGCCCAAGGTCGATGCCAAGCAGTGGCTCTACAGTGGCGGCGGCACAATACGGAACGTAGGGGGCACTATAGCCGCCTTCTTGCAGCATCACGAGGCGTCCTGCGCATACTTCGGTAGCAAGGTCTATCATCAGTTGAGACATGGCGCGGTAGCCCTGCATGGTCATCATCATACTGGCCAATGGATCAAGCCAGCTCGCGTCCTGGCCCGATGAAATTATGATAAACTGAGGTTTATATTGTAAACCGATTGGCACAACGATCTGTCGAATTGCGCTGAGATATCCCTGATCACCTGTTCCAGGAGGCAGGGGGATATTTATGCTATAGCCAGTACCAGATTCATTGCCAACCTGATCCAGTTCTCCAGAGTCGGCGGGGAACCAATTTTGTTGGTGCAACGAGACAAAGAGTACACCAGGGTCCTGATAGAAGGCCGCTTGTGTACCGTTGCCGTGGTGGACATCCCAATCCACAATCATAATACGCTCTAGCCCGTACTTAGTACGTGCATGATGGGCTGCGAGAACTGCGTTATTGAAAATGCAAAATCCCCAGGCTTGATTACGTGTTGCATGATGACCAGGAGGACGTAACAGGGCATAGGCGTTGCGCACTTGACCTTCTAACACTGCGTCCGTTGCGTTTAATGCTCCACCTACCGCAAAGAGGGCTGCATCAAAAGTGCCAGGGCTGATCACTGTTTCCTCATCAATTTCACCCCATGGACCTTGTAAAGGTCCACCAAGGGCGCTGGCCTGAATGGCGGCGATGTATGCACGCGTATGATAAACGGCAAGTTCGTCTTCAGAGGCTGCACGAGCTTCGATAGGCTGCATCTGTGCTGTGAGGCCTGAACCATCTAAAAATTCTTTGATGCGCCGTGTAATAAACGATGAAGATGGATGAGGCTCTGGCGACAGGTTAAAGGAGCCGCTGCGCATCTTGACCGTGGCTTCTGTACCGGTCTCATGCGTAAGAAAGCGATCATCAAAAACAAGCCCTGAGCGAGAAAGAGTCATCACGTATGTCCTTCTAGATCCTTTTCTATACTACAAAGCACCAGAAATAATCACAGCTATCATACATTACATCGTTATAGTAGTACATTCTTGTTAAATAGAAATTGATAACTATACAGGTCTATAAGGAAGCCTCAAGTCAATCTTACAGCGTGTACATGTTGTTTGAACTAGTGTATAATGCGAATACAGGGGGTAATAGCTTGCCATCTACTGAAACATGGTCAGCAAAATGCTGAAGAGCATACACAGAGGTCTCCTCTTAGAGGGATAAGCATAGAGAAGAGGGAGGCTTGGTTTTTCCTATACAATACAGTGTTCTCCTTTACTTTAAAGCAGGGGCATCTACACTGGAGGCTTTTAATGATAGAGACAGTTCCGTCAGGTACGGTACTACACGGACGCTATCGGATTGAGCGTGTTCTGGGCAGCGGAGGATTTGGACATGTTTATGTGGCGGTAGATCTGTCCAATAATCAACAATATGCGGTGAAAGAATATCTTGTCACTGGATCTAGTGGTCAAGAGCAACTAAAGCATGAAGCGCGTGTATTAAGTCAACTACATCACCCTAACCTTCCGGCTTTCCAAGATGCTTTTATTGAACGAGGTCGCTATTATGTCGTTCTCAACTACATTGAAGGAAACGACTTAACTGATCTTATTCGTATGACCCGGCAACGCAATGATGTTATCCCTGTGCAACAAATGTTGAACTGGCTGCTCTCTATCTGCGACGCCGTTATGTTTCTGCATGGCCAAAATCCTATTATCATCCATCGCGATATCAAGCCTGACAACATTCGAATTATGCCCGACGGTACCGCCGTTCTGGTGGACCTGGGGAATGCAAAAGCGGCTGCCGATGGAGCACGAACTCTCTTTTTTATTCGGCATCAGGGCACTCCTGGTTATGCTCCCCCTGAACAATATCCAGGAGGGACGGGAACGGATGCACGCTCAGATGTTTATGCATTGGGTGGCACCCTCTATTTTGCGTTAACCGCACATGAGCCACCAAGCGTCTCTGTACGGAATCAATCACTGCAGCAGGGCCATCCTGATCTGCCGTCACTGCAAGAATACCTGAAAAATAATCCACCCGAAGAGAGTCCTGAGGCGAACGCGGCAAAGCAATTCAGGCTCGGTGTCTCTAAACCAACCAAACCGGCTCCACATCATTCGCGACATATAGCACAACTAGGAAATTTACCACCTGAAGTGCTCAATCAATTAAACCGCGTTATCCAACGTAGCATGGCTCTTAAACCAAGGGACCGTTATCAGTATGTCGCTGACTTCGCCAATGATCTCAAAAGTGTGATTGCTCTCCTACCTGCATCACTACCACCAACTCCTCCAAAGGATTTGCATAGTACACAACCAGATCTACCCGAGCTCTATGATGCTATCGTTGCGGCAAAGGAGCAGGCTAATCAGGGCACTCCTCCGGTACCAACACAACCGATGCCAGCCAGTACAACTTGTCCACGTTGTGGCAATATGCTGGCACAAAACGCGGTCTTCTGCCCACGCTGCGGAACATCATTATCGAACCCGGTAAACATGCAAACTTCAGCTCCGGGGGCCAGTATTAGGGCAGTTGCACCGGATCAAACTGTTGTTATGACTCATGCTCAGATGATACAGGGCAATATGATGAACGCGAGCCAACAAAACCTTGCTATCACTCGTAGCGCTACCGTGCCCTCTCCTAGCACTCCACGGCCCAATACAATCACTCACGATGGACAACGCTACACTGAGCCCGCTACGAACAATGGTCAGCAAGGTCAATCATTTCAGCAGGCCTTGATGTCAGCCAACGCGGAACAATCAGTACAACAGAAGAAACAGGCTCATGTCGATCCAAAGCTCATTATTTATTTTATTATTGCACTCATTGTGCTCATCGCCCTTGTTGTGCTTTTTGTGATACTCATTCGGCACACGCATTCTACAGCCATGATTGACGATATTGTTCATCAGTTCGCTCTTCTTTGAAGATTGTAGAAAAGAATGTCCACATGAGTATCCTCTGTCGTTTTACTTCTATTCCTGCAGTACAGCCTCGAACGTTACGACCACATTTCCGGTAATGATCGACGAATACGATTTAACCACGCGGGCAGGGATGCAGCCCAGGTTAATTGCTCCATTATGTTATCAATTAATGCCGAATCTTGTCCCCCTTCAATAGGTGCAGTATAAAAAAGATCTTCTAGTGGACCATTTATTGCTACAATAGGTGCAACCAGCAGCAGGGCATCAGCGAGCAATTCAGCCTCACCCTGCACGGGAGGATAATATTCGCCATAAGCATGCAGGAAACCGCGCGCGCGTTCTGGCTCAAAGCCCCTTTTGACGAGTGGAGGTGTTGAGCTGCTGCCAGGCAACCAGGCTAATGCACTAAAGTAGAAAAGGGCGTAGGCGAGCTCGAAGATGCGCTTCTCCCAGCGAGCAGCCTCCAGGCCTGTTACGGCACTTACACCAAATGGACCAAAACGCAGGTTGAGGGCGTGATAATCACCATGAATGTGAAATTCCGGGACGTTCTGATTAGCTCCAATAGCCATCATGGCAGATGGCAGAGCAGTTTCCCATTGATCAGCACAATTTGAGAGGGCTGATGAGATGGCTTGTATTGGGGCTTCATCAACTTTCATTCGTGTCAGGTTAAGATAACCCTGGACGACGGCGCCAATGTGAGCCTCGGCAGGCCAACGGTGCTGATGACCCGTATAGTGGCGAGACGCCTGGTGGATACGACCTAGCATTGAACCGGCAGAAGCAACCCAATCCAGGCTACGTGGATTCGCAGTGCTGAATAATTCTCCGCCTATCTGCTGCTGTAACTCAAAGTAATCCTCACCAACCTTCACTGTTGGCTCGCCCTGAGGAGTCAAGCGAAAAGAAGGAACTGGAATATCCGCCTGCTGTAGATAGTGCTGGAAGTCATAGCGAAAATTGATGTCCTCACCGATAATACCCTCTGGGCGCTCACGCAGGATATATCTCTGATTCCCAACCTCAACCTGGAGGCCCAAGCTGTGTTGTGATGCAGACTCAATTGGACCCAGATTCTGCCAGCGAGAAATTCCAAAGGACTGCATGATCTCATTAAGATCCAGCAGATCCCCTTGAGCAGAGTCCTCCTGCTCATCATTATCGAATTGATTCTCATCCATCAAATTTAGTTTCAACCTGATTTTGAGCTAGCGTTCAACTTCTACAGGTAGATCCTGGCGCTCACCCCATTCATTCCAGGAACCATCATAATTGGTCAGGTTTGGATACCCAAGCATGGCAAGGCTGAAGAGCACAGTTGTAGCCGCCACACCACCATTGCAATAGGCAACTATATGCTGATCAGGAGAGACATGGGCCGAGGCGAACACGCTTTGAAGCTCTCCATCGCTGCGAAATGTACCAGTGGAGGGATCGATCAGCTCCTCACGAGGAAGACTGATTGCACTCGGGATGTGCCCAGGCCGTCCCTCACCACGCACAATAGCGCCAGTATATTGACCCTTCTCACGCGCATCAATGAGAGTTACGCCCTGCTGATCTATAAATGAAAGCACATCTTCAGCCGTTGCACGCAGTTGTGGCTGAACTTTAGACGTGAAGATAGCAGGCGGATAGGTCGGAATCACAGTATCTAGAGGGCGATGTTCTCGCTGCCACTTGGGCAAACCGCCGTTGAGCACGACAACACTGGTATGGCCATAGTAGTTTAACGCCCACCAGAGCCGGGTTGCAAACTGTGAAGCCGGATGACTATCATAGGCTACGACTAGATGCTCATCCCCAATGCCAAGTCGCTGCATAACCTCGATGAAGCGTTCTGGCGGCGCGATCTGTGCCTCAACATCATTATTTGGATCAACAATATCGCGACTCCAGTCAACGTAGATAGCACCAGGAATATGGCCCTGTGCATACTCCTCGGCAGCACCCACGTAAAGCGCTTCCTGGCGATCTCCATGCAAAACGGTGCGGACGTAGCCACGCATATCCACGATACGCAAAGAGGGATCACTCAGATGATCCTCCAGCCAGGAAGTCTCTACCAGGAAATGATCACGGGATGTACTCATTGAACATGCCCTTTCAAAAAATAAGCGAAAACATGGGTTAAGCATGTTTTCACTTTACTATCATCTTCTTACTATAAAAATTTTATCCTACGAGAACAGACCCGCCGCCTCAGGATTGTCCGTACTGACAAAATGGGCAGGAGAGCCCATCACTGTCATTGGTTTCACGCCTAGAATACGCATGGACGCATTAGGGGTCTGGGTCGTGATATGGCGCTGCACCGTCAAGCCCAAAGGGCGTGCCAGAACAAGGGCCGCCGTCGAAGCGAGAATGACATTGTTCGCCGTGCTATAAGGACGGCGCATCTTTGACACGGCCATAGCGGAGAGGCCGGTTAACATACCCGCCACGGCGAGATTGGTGCCGCAGCGCTCGTGTACGGCAAGCTCGGGCTGTGTTGTACGTAGTAGGCCAAGGGCTTCCTGAGCAGCTGGAAGAATGGCTTCCGTAGGTACGTCGCCAAAGACAAAGAAGCCTGCAGCAAACGAGATACCTGAGAAACGCACTTCCGGAAACTTGCGTGAAAGCAACACGATCGTTGCATGTTCAAGTGCGTGATTCTGCTTTACCGCGCCGCCAAGCAACATCTGCTGCGCAACCTGCACAACAGGATTAATAGAACTCATAAGGATGATCCTTCCTGATATTACGCCTATCTCATCTAATGGTTTTAAAAATTATACTTGTTTCCATACAGCAAAAGATTATGGACCGTATGTTATATTAAATACGACTATCTCATCACCAAAGTTGACGACATCACCATCATTGAGCGTCACAGTCTGATAAATTCGTGCGCTATTGACCATAGTACCATTGGCGCTCCCAATATCCTCCAGATACCAATGACCCTCCGCAAACCAGAGCCGCGCATGACGACGAGATACAGTACGCCCTGAGATGACAAGGTCATTGCCATTGGTACGACCAACGGTTGTTACATCCTGGTGGAAGCGATAGGAACGCCCTTTCATTGGTCCACTCTGCATAGTCAAACGGGCTAGAACAGCGCGGCCGTTCACCTTGTGTTTGTCCTGGCTCGCGCGCTTGTTCGATAAATCGTCGCCGCAGGTCGTACAGTAAAGGCGCGAACTAGGATTAGGTGCCCCACAGCGGAAGCAGGTTACTGTGAAAATTGGTTGCTGAGCATTGCTCGCCAGGCCGTTGTTGTAAGAAGGATTATTTGTATCTACGGGTGTTGGCGTGATAGAGGAGAATCCTCTCCGACCAAGAGAAAGATTTGAATCGCCTAAGGCGTTTGTGAGTGCATCGATTAGGATCTCAGCCGATTGATAGCGCTCGTGTGGTTGCTTTGCTGTCATTTTCTGGACAACCTGGATAATTGGTTGAGGAACATTCGCCGCGATCAGCATATCAATGGGCAGTGGCTCGTTTATATGCTTTACAGTGATAGTGAGAGGGCTATCAGCAGTAAATGGAACTCGACCGGTCAGGCAGTGAAAAAACACGATGCCCAGCGAGTAGATGTCACTACGGCGGTCTACTGATTGCGACGCCATACCTTGTTCTGGGGACATATACTGTGGCGTACCAATGCCTGTACCAACACGTGTAAGGTTCGTCGTCCCCTCCAGAATTTTGGCGATCCCAAAATCTGAGAGCAGGAGATGGCCGTCTTTACGCAATAACATGTTAGCCGGCTTCACATCGCGATGAATGATCCCATTGCGATGGGCACAGTCCAGGCCTTCCGCAGCTTGAATGACAAAATCAGCCGCTTCAACTACAGACAGAGGTTTCTTCAGACGGTCCTTGAGCGTCCCACCATCTACATATTCCATCACGATGTAGGTATAACCATCCTGCTCATCGAAGTCATGTATCTGGACAATATTTGGATGGGCCAGCCTCGCTACCGAACGCGCTTCCTGCACAAAGCGTTTCACAAAAATGGGGTCACGCGCATGATAGGCAGGCAAAACTTTAATGGCTATGTAACGATCAAGCGTGGATTGATAAGCCTTGAAGACCGTTGCCATACCTCCAGCGCCAATCTTTTCAACGATACGAAAGCCTCCCAGCGATTTACCGACGAGATCATTCACATCGTCATCATTTCCTCCCATCAGTCCCTCCCGGTAAGGATAGTTATTTCCTGACTGCATACCTCTGATGGCTCCCTCTCCTCTATTTCTACCTTCCAATTTTGTAACAGGGTCCAATAACCACAACAAGATCTCTATCTCGTGTGGTTATTGAAAACTGCTAACGTTTCTTCCCAGGATGCAGTGACAACTTCTGATCAAAGGACAGAAACAAGCTAAGCGTGTTACGACATCGTTCCTTCTACATCCCTTTGATTATACAGTTCTAAACGCAACCTGTCGAGAGAAGTCCAACGCGCTGCGCGTGGCTAGCCCTCAAGGAGCAGAGACTCCGGATCTTCCGCCAATTCTTTTATTTTCACCAGGAAACGCACAGCCTCGCTACCGTCGACGATGCGATGGTCATAAGAGAGGGCGACATACATCATGGGACGGATGACGACCTGGCCATTCAAAGCAATGGGACGTTGTTCGATTTTGTGCATACCCAGAATGCCTACCTGTGGAGCATTCAGAATAGGTGTCGAGAGCAGCGAACCAAAGACGCCACCATTGGTAATTGTAAAGGTACCACCCTGCAGATCGGCGAGGGAAAGCGTATTTGAGCGTGCCTTCTTGGCGAGTTCAGCAACATCGCGCTCAATATCAGCAAAGCTCTTTCGATCCGCATCCCGCAATATCGGTACAATCAGACCTTCATCAGTTGAAACCGCAATTCCAATATCGTAGTAGCGCTTCAAGACAATCTCGTTGCCCTGAATTTCTGCATTCAAGCGTGGAAAAGATTTGAGCGCGCCAATGACGGCCTTTGTGAAGAAGGACATAAAGCCAAGCGAGACGCTGTGCCGCTCTTTGAATGCGTCCTTACGCCGATTGCGCACATCCATTATCGCAGTCATGTCGACCTCGTTAAAGGTGGTAAGCATAGCGGCGTTATGCTGGGCCTCTACTAGACGCTGCGCAATCGTCTGGCGGCGGCGAGACATACGAATACGCTCTTCGCGATCTGAAGATACTGCCCCGGCTAGAGAAAGCGGGCTTGCAGCAGGAGCGGATGGCTGGGCTGACAGTGCTTGTTGCGTTGTTGGCGTCTGAGCTGGTGCTTCGACTGAAGCTTTGGCTGGAGCCTCGACAGGTATGTTTTGTGTGCCTTGCTCCAGGTAATTAATTACATCATCCTTCGTCACACGCCCATGAGGACTACTTCCCTTTACCTGAGCAATATCTACGTTATGTTCAGCAGCAATACGTCGCGCAAGTGGGGATGGAGGGCGTTGCGCATCACTAGATGAAGATGCAGAAAGAAATTCAGTATGCGCAGGTTGCGCAACAGAGCTTTGCGTTGTATCAGCTTTTACAGGTGCTGATCCATTAGCACTCGCAGCTCCATTGTTAGAAGTACTCTTGCTGGAAGTTCCAGCGGCAGCAGAATTATTTGTAGTCGTCGGAGCCTCTGTGGCTGCTCCCACCGCATCCCCAATCACACAGATTACCTCGCCGACTGCCACGGTATCGCCAACCTGCTTGAGCACCTTTTGTAGCACACCATCTTGCTCCGCGTTTACCTCGACATTGATCTTGTCTGTTTCAAGTTCCGCAAGAGTGTCACCCTGATGAACGAGATCACCCTCTTTTTTGAGCCACGATGCGATAGTTGCATCAACGATTGATTCTCCCAACTCTGGGATACGAATTTCAACGGACATAGTTTCCTCCGGGTTGTTTTAGCGACAAGTGGGAGGCTTCGGTGATGATTTGCTCCTGCTCTGCTACGTATAAATCCCAGAAGCCTGCCGCAGGACTAGAACGTTCAGGACGAGAGATCACATCGATGGTAATCTCAGGGTCAACAATAGCTTGCAGGCGTGGGAACATATAGCTCCAGGCCCCCATATTGCGTGGTTCTTCTTGCACCCAGACTACCTCACGGGCTCGGGGGTAGTTTGCGAGCACACTTTTTAATGCTTCACCTGGGAAGGGATAGAGCATCTCAACCCGCACAATGGCGATGTCTTCATTATGGGCACGACTTGGGTGTCCAAGCAAGTCAATAGCAATTTTTCCTGTACAGAAGATTACGCGTCGTACATTCTGTGCATTGGCACGTGCCCTTTGGTCGTCCAGTACCGGCTGGAAGCTTCCCTCGGTTAGATCTTGTAGTCGCGAGGATGAGAGTGGATTGCGTAACAATGCTTTAGGCGTCATTACTACGAGTGGGCGTGCATAGTTTTGGAGGTTACAGGCCTGCAAACGGAGCAGATGAAAGTACTGCGCGGATGTAGAACAGTTAGCGACACGCCAGTTGTCCTGGGCGGCCAGCTGTAAGTAGCGCTCTAAACGTGCGCTTGAATGCTCCGGCCCCTGTCCTTCATAACCATGAGGCAAAAGCAGCACAAGAGATGCATCCTGCTTCCATTTTGCCCGTCCAGAGGCGATAAACTGATCAATAATGACCTGTGCAACATTAGAGAAGTCACCAAATTGTGCTTCCCATAGCACAAGCGTATCGGGTGCATGCGTACTGTAGCCATATTCAAAGCCAAGCGCGCCAGTCTCGCTGAGCGGGCTGTTATAGATGGAGAACGCCGCCTGCGCCTTCGTAAGATGCTGCAAGGGAATATACGTCTCTTCATTCTCGATACTATGCAGCACAGCATTGCGGTGACTGAACGTTCCGCGCTCGGTATCCTGGCCTGTTAAACGAATTGGAGTGCCTTGAGCGAGGATAGCAGCAAAAGCAAGAGCTTCTGCTTGCCCCCAATCAATCCCACCATCAGGGCCAAGGGTTGTGGCACGGCGCTGTAAGATGCGGGCCAATTTCGTATTTGGCTCAAAGTTCTTCGGCCAGCTCAAAAGTTCCTCGTTGTATGTCGTTAAGACCTCCGCAGAAATGCGTGGAGGTGCGATGAGCTGAGGCTCGGCTGCATGTGAACCGTTTCCATTGGAATACTGCGGAGCATGCTTCGGCTGATCCGCATCCTTTTTCGCCTGCTCCAGGATAGCGAAGGCTGCCTTCGGCTGTTCATCTGCCTCAGCTTGCGGCACAATGCCCTCTTGCACCAGGAGGCGGCTATAGATCTCTCTCACTGTAGGATGAGAACGAATTTTATCATACATCTGAGGCTGTGTGAAAGCCGGTTCATCACCTTCATTATGACCCCAGCGGCGATACCCAACAAGGTCGACCACCACATCTTTATGAAAATGGTCGCGATAGGCATGGGCGATACGCACAGCAACTAAACATGCATAGGGATCGTCCGCGTTGACATGGATGATGGGCAGGCTGAAGCCTTTCGCCAGGTCGCTTGCAAAAGGTGTAGAACGGCTGTCTTCAGGCAAGGTGGTAAAACCAAGCTGATTATTCGCGATGATATGAATAGTTCCACCGACCCAGTACCCACGCAAGTGCCAGAGATTCAAGGTTTCCGCAACCACGCCCTCGCCAGGAAAGGCCGCATCACCATGAATGAGAATTGGCAGCGTCTTGTCCACATCCTGCATCGGAGTTCCTGCTACACTCCGAATCTCTTGTGAAGCGCGCGCCATTCCGCCAATCACCGGGTTGACAAATTCAAGGTGGCTGGGGTTAGGTGAAAGGGTGACCTTGAGATTGATCGACGCCTTTTGACCAAAGATATGTTCGGCACCCAGATGATACTTTACATCGCCGGTCCAGCCATAGCCGAAGCTGTCGCTAAGAGGTACACCTTCTTCGTGCTTCGCATGCGCAAACTCGGAAAGAATTTCGGTGTATGATTTACCAAGGACATGCGCCAGTACGTTGAGACGACCGCGATGGGCCATACCGATGACTACTTCCCTGCTCTCAGAGTCAACTGCGCCCGCAATAATCTCGTCCAGCATAGGGATCAACATATCGATCCCCTCGATGGAAAAGCGCTTCTGCCCGGCGAAAGTCTGGTGAAGATAACGCTCAAACACTTCAATCTGGGTCAGACGTTTTAAAAGCTTACGTGCATCGTTTGTATTGGGAGCACGGTGATATAAGCGCAGCCCGACGGCATCGCGTAGCCAGTTGCGCTCATCTGCGCTCTTCACCTGGTCGAACTCGTAACTAATTGTACCAGAATACATGGCCCTTAACGCATTGATCGCCTCTAGAGCGTTCGTAGCCCCCTCTGCGGCATGACCACCAACAACTTTCGGCGACATCTGCGCGAGATCATCGTTTGTAATGCCGTACGTTTCAGATAACAGGGCTGGGTCTCCAATTGGCTCACTACCCAGTGGATCAAGGTGCGCACCCTGGTGGCCACGCTCACGAATGGCTCGTGCCAGGGCCGAGGCGGCCACAATCTGAGCTACCTGCACCGTCGAAAACGCATCCTCTCCCTTGTCCTGCACCGGCGTCTCTACAGCAGATGATATATCTGGTGACCAGGATGCAAAGAAGCTGCGTGTGGCCGCATCAACGGACGTTGGGTCCTGCTGATAGCGCTCATAGAGTTCAAGAACGTAGCCTGCATTTGGTCCATAAAATTTTTCTATGTTATTCATAATTTTTTCCTCGACATCGCATTGATACAAGAACTTTGCACGTATGTAACACAAAACGCGATAAAGAGAAGCGTTACATGTGTCATAAATTCTACTGTTGTATTCTATCATCTCTTATGGTATCATAATTCTGCGAAACTCTGAAACATCGTTGGGAAAACTCGATGCAGACAGGGTGCGCTTCGTTAAAATATCCTATCACGCAATAGTGTAAAATCAGCACGAAAAAGCAGAGGCGAAGAAGGAGCCAGTAGGCGTGTAGTGCCAGTTACAGAGAGTCCGAGATTGGTGAAATCGGATCAGGCAGCATGGTGAAGATCACTCCAGAGCCACTAGTCGAATATATAGGCTAAGTCGGAACCTTCCCGTTACCATGAAGGCATGTAGTCCAACGTCACTTATGGAAATCCCACTACTTTTTAAACAGGAGAAGCGGGGGTTGTTCGTGTACAGATCACACAGATCCTATAAGGGCTGCTGGAAGACAGCATACAGAGCGAGTCAGGGCGATACAGCAGATAATCCTGCAGAGAGATTATCGATGGCAGACCCCTGGCTAAGCAGGGTGGTACCACGGGAGTTCCTCTCGTCCCTATTGATGGGCGAGAGGATTTTTGTTTTTACAGGAGGGATGCGCAATGAAGACAAAGCTCCTTTACCATACAAACAGTTTTACCTATGAATGCACGGCGAAAATAGTTGCCGCGGAAGGTGATGATGTGGCGCTGGACGCAACAGTGTTCTATCCCGGCGGTGGCGGGCAGATGGCCGATCGCGGCGTGATCGCATGGGAGAAACAGAGCTACCAGGCCGGTGTGATCGCGGTACATAGGCGCGATGATGTTGTCTGGCACACGCTCGATTGCCCTCCTCCCATGATCGGGACCGAGGTTGTTGCCACAATTGACTGGGATTTTCGTTATCAAATGATGCGTACACATACAGCATTGCATATTTTGTGTGGAATCATATGGAAGGAGTTTGGAGTACAGGTGACGGGTGGGCAGATGTACCTGGATCGTGCGCGCATGGACTTCGCGATGGAGAATCTGGACAAGGATCGGATCACTTCCATCGAGGATAAGGTAAACGAGGCTATTCAAGCTGATTACCCGATACGCGTTTATACGCTGCCTCGCGAAAAGGCATTCGCAATTCCAGACTTAGTACGCACAAAAATTAATCTATTACCACCGCATATCGAAGAGGTGCGCATTGTCGAAATCGTCGGACTGGATCTACAGGCAGATGGTGGCACACATGTGAACCATACGAAAGAGGTCGGCGGCATTCACATTACGAGAACCGAAAATAAGGGCAGGATCAACAAACGTCTGGAGATCGTGCTCACCTGAACAGAGAGCATCTATTATCATACTACTCTTACTTTTATTCTGTCTGCCAGGCACCTTGACCAGTCGCCTTGGGTGCAGAGGAGGAAACTGTGTCAGTTAAATCGAGTGTATTCAAACCAGTTGTCGCTGCCGATCGCGTAGATTATCCGACACTGGAACATGCCATCCAGAAGTGGTGGGATGAGAACAACGTACGTCAGATGTATTTGCAACGCAATGATCAAAGTGATAAGAAATATTCATTTTTAGATGGACCCATCACTGCTAATAATCCTATGGGCGTTCACCACGCCTGGGGGCGTACTTATAAAGATCTCTATCAACGCTTCAAGACTATGCAGGGCTATAAACAACGCTACCAGAATGGTTTCGACTGTCAGGGGTTGTGGGTCGAGGTCAACGTTGAGCATGAGCTTGGGTTCAAGAGCAAACGCGACATCGAGGAATACGGCATCGCGGAATTTGTCGAGCGTTGCAAAGAGCGTGTGTTTACCTACGCCCGCGTGCAGACCGAACAGTCTATCCGCCTGGGCTATTGGATGGACTGGGGCAACGACTACTATACCCTCTCCAATGAGAACAACTATACTATCTGGTCATTTCTTAAAAAGTGTCAGGAACGCGGCTTGATCTATAAGGGGCGCGACGTGATGCCCTGGTGTCCCCGCTGTGCCACGGGCCTCTCCAACATGGAGATGGAGGCCGAAGGCTACAAAGATATCACCCATCTGAGCCTCTACGTCCGCTTCCCATTAACGAATCGTCCAGGCGAATATCTGTTGGCATGGACCACAACCCCCTGGACGCTGGCCGCAAACGTTGCTGCAGCGGTTAATCCAGACCTGAGCTATGTCAAGGTTGAGCAAGATGGCGAATATTACTATCTCGCCGAAAAGTTGCTTTCTGTCCTGAAAGCACTTAAAGGGCGTGATAAGGGCGACTATCAGATTGTCGAGACGCTCCAGGGGAGCGAGATGGTCGGCTGGCAGTATCAGGGACCATTCGATGAGCTGCCTGCTGAGAAAGATGTCGTGCATACGGTGGTGCCGTGGAAAGAAGCCAATGCGACAGAAGGTACTGGCATCGTGCATATAGCGCCTGGCTGCGGTCATGAAGACTTTGGGCTCTCCAAAGAGTTCGGATTGGCCGTTATCGCGCCAGTCGACGAATTTGGTCTCTACAAAGAAGGCTATGACTGGCTTACGGGCAAGCATACCTCCGAAGTACCACAACTGGTCGCCGAGAACTTGACGCAGAAGGGCCTGCTCTACCGGCCGCAGAACTACAAACACCGCTATCCCACCTGCTGGCGCTGCAAGACCGAGTTGATCTTCCGACTGGTGGATGAGTGGTTCATCTCAATGGAGACTCTGCGCTTCGAAATAATGGATGCTGTTCGTAAAGTACAGTGGATACCGTCCTTTGGCTTCGACCGCGAAATGGACTGGCTGCGCAACATGGACGATTGGATGATCTCCAAGAAGCGCTACTGGGGCCTGGCCCTGCCAATCTATGATTGCCAGCAATGTGGCACATTCGAGGTCATTGGCAGTCGCGAAGAGCTACAAGAGCGGGCCAGCGCTGGCTGGGAGGAGTTTGATGGCCATACGCCGCATCGGCCATGGATCGACGCAGTAAAGGTTCATTGCAAGCACTGTGGAGCAGAGGTATCACGCATTAAAGACGTTGGCAATCCCTGGCTGGACGCGGGCATCGTGCCGTTCTCAACGCTGCATTATCGCACCGACCACGAGCAATGGCAGCAGTGGTTTCCAGCCGACTTCGTCACTGAGTCGTTCCCCGGTCAGTTTAGAAACTGGTTCTACTCGATGCTGGTCATGAGCACAGTCCTGGAAAACACGAATCCGTTCCAGACTCTCTTTGGCTATGCGACACTAATGGCCGAAGATGGCACACCTATGCACAAGTCAAAGGGCAATAGCGTTATCTTCGACGATGCGGCTGAACGAGTTGGTGCAGATACTATGCGCTGGCTTTATACCAATCATGTGCCTGAACAAAATCTAAACTTCCCGCGCATACCAACAGATGAGGATATGCAGAAGTCACGGGAAACAGGCATGCCCGTCCGCTTGAGCGAAAAGTGGATGCTGACGCGCAGAAACCTGGATAAGATCTGGAACGTGTACTGGTTCTTTATCACCTATGCCAATATCGACCAGTTCGATCCAACCCAGCACCAATTGCCCGCCACACGCAGAAGCGAACTGGATCGCTGGATTCTCTCTGAACTCCAGCAGACTATCCGTGTTGTCACCAACGGACTGGAACAGTATGATACGGTGAAGCCGGCAGAAGCCATGCAGGAGTTTCTGGACGACCTCTCCAACTGGTATCTGCGTCGCAGCCGTGAACGTATCTGGAAATCGCAGCTCGATGAGGACAAGATTAGCGCATATCTCACGCTCTACGAGTGCCTGACCACGCTGCTTACTCTTCTTTCACCCTTTATGCCATTTATGACTGAAGAACTCTATCAGAACCTGGTGCGCAACGTCGATGAGAAGGCTCCTTTTAGCGTTCATCTTTGTGATTGGCCGCAGGTTAAAGAAGAGTTGGTGGATGAGAAGTTGACTAATGAGACGCACCTGGTGATGCGCATCGTTGGCCTGGGCCGCGCTGCTCGCGAAAAAGCTCAGATTAGGGTACGCCAGCCACTCAACGCACTTTACGTTCACGTACCAAGCGAGGCGGAGGAAGAAGCGTTGCAGCGCCTGAGCGACCAGGTATTAGAAGAGCTCAATATCAAGAGCCTGGAGCTTATGAGTGTTGATAGCGACATGCTTGCTTACACCCTGAAGCCGCAGGTAAAAATCCTTGGACCCAAGTTCGGTCCGCTGGTGCAGAAGATCCTGGCCTACTTCAAGGCACTCTCGCCTCACGAAGCTCAGGAGGCTGCCACCCAACTCAACACGATCAGTACACTCACGATTACTCTCGCAGGCGAACAACAGGTTACGTTGACGCCGGAAGAGATTGAAGTTGTTGCTACCGCACGTCCAGGTTTTGTTACCGCTGAAGAGCGCGGCTATATCGCAGCGTTGGAAACGATCATCACGCCTGAGCTACGTGAAGAGGGACTTGTACGCGATCTGATCCATTTTGTACAGGACATGCGTAAGAAAGCTGGCTTTAACATCGAGGATCATATCGGCCTCGCCCTTTACACCAATGTTGAGCTGGCGCAGATTCTGCAGCCCTATCAAATGGAAATCATGGGGGAGACGTTGGCCATCAACCTGTTGCTCTCCATCAGCCAGCGCGACTTCCCCTCGTTCGAAGA
>CAXTXB010000056.1:0-14689 GCA_964247965.1 uncultured Dictyobacter sp.
TTCTGCCAGTCATTTTGTCCTCTCCTCTGAACCACATCAGAAGGACAATTTCCTTTTATTCTGTAACATTGCGGCATGGATTCAGTATCTTGAGGCCCATCATTGCTCCTTGATGGAGATGCTTCCCATAGAAGAAAGGGCTCTCGTAGACCGCTCTTGGCACAATATCACGTGAGGTTCTGACGTGGAAGAAAGCGCTGTTCACTTTGATTATGTTCATTTCTGTGTAAGACGTGCGTTGTTCTCTTCCTGCTCCTCCTCTCGTTGCTTTTCGGGAGGGGAAGGTACGCAGGATTGCTGGACGTGTCCCGAAAAGTCATGGACACGTACGATGATTGCCTGTACTGATAGTCATTTTGGGGATGCGTCCAGCAATCTCATGAACGTGTCCAGCATTCTTCTGGACGCGTTTCAAAAAGCTCTAGATGAAAGGATATTGCGTATGCAGACTGTTTCCCCCATCTACTACGCCGGATTTGAGGTCGGCTCAGGCTTCTCTGGGTTGAAACTTCTTCCGGCTGATGGGCTCGCGTTTGCCCAGGATCTGGTCACGCTTCCCAGTTTTCTCGCTGATGGAGATATGACGACGTTGCTCAAAAGCAGTGATCCCGAGGCCACGCTTGCTGATGTGCTTCAGCAGGAGGAGTATGTGCTGACGTGGCAGGACCGCACCTACTTTCTCGGTCATTTGCTTGAGCACGGCACCCATAGCACCAATGCGTTTCGTGATGAACGGCGCTATTGGTCAGAACATGCACACGTGTTGTTGCTTTGTCTGGCATGTATCCTCATTCCCGAACGCTGCTTCGAACTCCGTCTGGTGACGGCTCTGCCTGTGAGCCTCTACGATCGCACGCGCCGTCAGCAGGTCAGACAAGCGCTCTCTCAACACTATCGTTTCACCTTTAACGGACGCACCCGCGGGGTGCAGGTGACGTGTGGCTATGTGGCGATGGAGGGACAAGGCATTCTGACACACAGCGGCCGCTGGTTCCAGGCATACAAGCCGCTCACCCAAACTTCCAGCACACGGCACAGCGCGCTCACTGGGTCCTCATGCCGATGTTCCTCAATACCCTGCAATCTCATGGGAGCGGGCGCGAGAAGATGACCACGGCTTTTTTTCTAGGATGGCAAACCTGATCTGAAGAAACTTCCCTGAGATAATGGTGTGGTTTGGTCAAAGTATGCAAAGTACGCGATGATAAAGTCGCGCAATTCACGCGCGGCAACAGAGAGGTAGCGCTTTTTTGACCAGAGCAAAGCCAATTCACGCTGGCAGCGTGGCTCTTCGATATGGATGCGTGCAACCGCTATCTCAGGGACGCTCTTCCAGACAAGCGCGGGAATACAAGCAATACCCAGTCCAGCTTTGACAAGGTGCAACAGCGCCATAGGCTCATCCCCCTCAAACACGACATGTGGAGTAAAACCTGCCAGTTGACAACACGTGTCGGTGAGTTTGCGCAGACTATATCCCTGTTTGAGTGCTAAAAAAGGCTCTTGTGCAACTTCGCTCAAACGGACTGTCTTGCGTTCCGCCAACCAATGCCCCGGCGGGACCGCAAGCAGAATTTCCTCCATCATCAATGATGCATGCTCGATCTCTGGCCGTTGGAGCGGAGGGACGGAGAAGCAGAGATCAAGCTCTCCACGTTCAAGCTCAGCGAGCATTTCCTGACGAGGAGAGCCAAAAAGGCGGATGTTGATGCCTGGATGACGCTCACGAAAGGCTTGGAGAAGACCAGGGAGGAGATAGATACTCATCGACGCGAGCACCACTTGCCCCTGCTTCCCTTTCGCCAGATCAGCCAGCTCGCGCTGCCCATCATCCAACGCCGCAAACACCTGCTCGATATGCCGCAAAAACGCTTTGCCATACTGGTTGAGCTGGATCTTGCGTCCCTGCCGATCGAACAGCGAGACGCCCAGCTCGTGTTCAAGATGAATAATAGTCTTACTCAGGGAGGACTGGGAAATGTAGAGTTCCTGAGCTGCCTGCGTCATATGCTGGGTCCGGGCAACAGTCTGAAAATAGCGAAGCTGGAGCAGATCCATTGCCTTTGCACTCCTCTTTTATGGCTGTTGAGTCATGAATATATGAATACATATGTATTGTACCACATAAGCAAACCAGCCTACAATCAAACCACAAGGTCATGCACAAACCAATGCAGTGTCGAAGCTTGTGACCAGATAGGTTTCTGCCGAGTGAATATCCTGGCAGACGAGAAATCGGAGGTTTTCTTACGTTTATGATGCACAAAAAAGAGACAGAACTTGCAGTTGAAGCTGATGCAACTAGGGACGCGTCCCTTACTCAGCGATCTGGAAAACGGCTTGTCAGCGCGGTGCTGGCGGGGACGCTGCTGAATCCGCTCAACTCGTCGATGATCACCGTTGCGCTTATTCTGATCGAAACAAACTTCAAGATCAGCGTGACCACCGTCTCATTGCTCCTCTCCAGCTTCGCGCTGGCGGCGGCTATCGCACAGCCCTTGATGGGTCGCTTCTCCGATCTGTTCGGTCCCCGGCGTGTTTTCTGCACTGGCTTGCTCATGGTCGGGATCGCAAGTGCGTTCGCGCCATTCGTACCGGCATTCGGCTGGTTGATCGCCATCCGTATGGTGCAGGCACTCGGCACCTCGGCAGCGTACCCGGCGGGACTTGCCATCATTCGCGCTGGCGATCCACAAGGCAAGGCTCCTGCAGGAACGCTCGGCGCGATCTCCATCACCTCGTCGGTGAGCGTTGCTCTCGGGCCGGTGCTTGGTGGGGTTCTGGCGAGACTTTCGGGCTGGCCAGCGATCTTTCTCGTCAACATTCCGCTGATTATCGTCGGTCTCATAGTGGCCTTGTGCTGGTTGCCAGCCGACAGCACCCCTGGTCTGGCCACACTGGGTGACTCGCCGTCGCGCCTCTCGACTGCACGCGTAGTGGTGAGAATGGTCGATGTCCCTGGGATCGTCTTGTTCAGCGGGATGCTGGCTAGTCTCCTCGCATTCCTGCTGTCACTGGCTCGTGGTCCGCTGTGGCTCTTGTTGCCAGTCGCGCTGCTTGCCGCTGTCCTACTGGTTCTCCGCGAGCGCGGCGTGACCGAGCCATTTCTCAATGTGAGAATGCTGGCTGCCAACCGCCAGTTGATAGGTGTCTATGCTCAATTTGCGGGTGTCAACATCGTCTTCTACGCCGTCTTCTTCAGCATGCCGCTCTGGTTAGAACAGGTGCGAGGCTTCGATAGCGGCATGGCAGGACTCCTGCTGCTGCCAATCGCTGGTATGGGCGTACTGGCCACGCCCATCGCAGCGCGGCTCATCAGCAAATCTGGTCCCAGACCAGCCCTCATCTTCGGTTCCTTCACGCTCACCGTGGGTTCCCTTTTGCTGCTGGTCTTCAATGCCGCTACCCCAGTGATCATGATCCTCGCTATCGGGGCCGTCCTCGGCATTCCCAACGGATTCAATAACCTCGGCCTCCAGGCTGCTCTCTACGAACACGCTCCGCTCAGGCAGATGGGTGCTGCGAGTGGCCAGTTTCAAACCTTCCGCTACGTGGGGGTCATTCTCGCCACCAGCTTGCTTGGGACAACGATCACCAGCGACGGTCTGCACATCATTGCCGTCATCCTTACCATCATCAGCGTACTGCTCCTCCTGGCCAGCTTCCCGACCTATCGGCTGCGGCGCGTAAGAAAAGGTGAGTGAATCTTGCGGTGAGGATGGTCGAACAAGGAGGTTCTCCCTGGCAAGAAGGCAAGCACGCCCAAACGCCTCTCGGCAGGTGATACTTGAACCCTTTCAGGTCACCTGCCGAGAATGTGGTAGTCGGATGCGGATGGTTCATCATGGTCATCGGATAGTGACGACGTTACAAGAAGTGACGCGCTTCACCCTGAAAGTGTATTGATGCCGCATCAGGCGTGTGTGCTCTATCACCAGCCAATCCGTCCAGAAGAAGAAGGGAGCTGGGCGCTACCTCATGGCGAGTTTGGCCTGGATGTGATCGCCATGGTAGGGGTGCTGCGTTCCCAACAGCACTGCAGCATTCCGCAAATCCATCAAGAGTTGCGTGCGAGAGGTCTCGTGATAGCGGAGCGTACGGTCACCGAGCAACTCTATCGCTATGAAGAGTTGCTCGCGTTGAGTCTTTCAGACAAAAAGCGGCTGCGCGAGCGGCTGAAAGACCAGAAACAGGTGATCCTGGCGCTTGATGGGTTGCAGCCAGATGTGGGCCATGAGGTCTTGTGGGTCGTGCGCGACTGTTGCTCAGGGGAGTGCTGTTAGCACGCAGTCTGTTGGGAGCGACAGAAAACGACTTGATACCGTTGCTAACTGAAGTAGCAACAACATGTCAGCAATTTCCTATCTCCATCACAGGGGTGATCTCTGATGGGCAACACTCCATTGGCAACGCAGTAGCACACGCGCTACCGGGCATTCCCCACCAGTTGTGTCACTTCCACTATTTGCGAGAAGCCGCCAAACCGATTGCTGATGCAGACCGGCACGCCAAAAAAGAACTGAAGAAACAGGTCCGTGGAGCGCGTCCCATTGAGCGAGCGCTGGAGGGGCGCACGGATGAAGAGGCTGAAGCGATTCGTGCGTATTGTCTGGCAGTCAGGAGTGCGCTGACCGATGATGGGTGACCACCTCTGGATGCCGATGGATTGAAGCTCAAAGAGCGCCTGCAAAGTATCTCTGACTCAATTGCCCGCATCGGGCAAAAAAGGGGCTTCCCTCTGAACTTGTTCGTCTCAAGCTTCTCGTGCAAAACGGCGTAGAGACCACCGCTTCTCTCTGGCCAGCCATTCAACAAGCCTATACTTGGGTCCATCAGGCCGCCCATCTGTTCGCCAATGTTGAACAGCGTGAGGTGAAGTCTCTCAAGCAGGCGTATGAACAGTTGCTTGAAACGATGAAAGAACAGCAGGAGCAACTGGGCACTCTCGCTCCGGCAGTCACCCACTTTTGCAAAGTGACCGCCAGCTATGGGGAGGTGGTCAGACCAGCCCTGCTGCTTCAGATGATCGAGCTCGGTTTGTTCACGTGCCGCCGTCACGGTCACTGATACACCTTCTTGGAGATACGCTTCTGCAATGGCTCGTCCTATCCCTCGTCCAGCTCCAGTCACGATCGCAATTTTGCCATCCAACTTTCCCACGTTCAATCTCCTTTCGCTCTCTTCTCTTGCTCACTCGAATGCGATGTAAAAAAGGATGACCTGATCTTCTCAAGAACCTGTTGGTCGGGAACGCTGTATTCGACTGCTGTGGCAGAAGAGCGTCCATGTATCTCCAGTGTATCGCACTCTTTCATGTTGGGCTTCTCGGAGTTTTTCGGAGGAAGTGAACTTGGAAATTATCTCATCAGTTCTTCGTAAGCAGCCGGACTTAGATACGTAAGCGTGGAATGCCGACGAAGACGATTGTAAAAACACTCCGTATATTCAAAGATGGTTTGCTTGGCTTGGACTCGGGTTTGAAAGTGATGACGGTCAACGCATTCGCCCTTGAGCGTGCTGAAGAAACTCTCCATCGCAGCGTTATCATAACAGTCGCCCGTGCGACTCATGCTGACCACGATGTCCAGCTCCGCGAATCTGGCAACGTAGCCAGTTGCGGTGTAGGAGCTGCCTTGATCGGAATGCAATAGCAGCTCATTGGGAGGAGAACGACGAGCCAGAGCCATCTCTAAAGCCGATCTGACTAGCTCCTCACCATTGCTCGCGCTCATCGCCCATCCCACTACCAGGCGCGAAAAGAGATCGAGAATCACGGCTACATACAGCCAGCCTTCAGTGGTCCAGACAAAGGTCGTATCACTGACCCATTTCGTATGAGGTGCAGAGGCAGTGAATGCGCGACCCAGAAGATTGGGAGCCGTTTGCGCGCCTTTTCGCGGCTTCGTTCCGATAGGCTTGGTGCGCCGACGCTTAGCTACCAGATCCATCTCGCGCATGAGGCGAGCGGTGCGCTCCCGAGAACAACAAATCCCTTGCTCACGCAACTCCACATGCACGCGCGGACTTCCATACACGCCACGATGGGTATGGAAAATGCGATGAATCTGTTTGGCTAATTCGCCATCTTCTCGCTCGTGGGCACTCGGTTCGCGTCTGAGCCAGTCGTAATAGCCACTGACAGAAATCTCGAGTACTCGGCACATGCTGCTCACCGGATAGAGTTGTGCGTGCTCTTTGATGAAGGGATAGCTCAACTCTGGGCGCGCGAAAAGATGGCGAGTGCTTTTTTTAGGATGTCACGCTCCTGTCGGGTGACTTCCAATTCTCGCTTTAAACGCCGAATTTCTTCCTCTCCTGCTACTGGATTGCCGCTCCCCACAAACGCCTTTTCACCGGCATTGCTAAATTCCTTGCACCAGTGGTGCAGCGTACTGTCGGCAATTCCCAGATCACGTGCGACCTGTGACTGAGATTTCCCAGAAGTTTGGGCCAGATGCACAGCTTCTACTTTAAATTCCTTCGTAAACGTGCGCTGTTCTTTTGGCATAATGCCCTCCTGTTGGATGCCTACTTTCAAGTTTACATCCTCCAAGAAAGTCCGTCAAGCCCAAATTGTGAGCTTATTGAGATTGCTGTCTACCAAACCGCAGAAAATTTTCTACATACAGGTCAATAAGATGGAAAGGATAAGGCAAGATTGTATGCTGTTTAGCACGTACAAACTGTACACTCATCATGCGCAGGAACGCTTCAATATCCAATTGTTCTTGACCCTGGTAGGCGTGGTAGGACCCCACGAAGATATTGTTGGCGAAATCAAAATTTGAGCTTACCGCCAAAGGGTTGGCAAGAGAACTCCGAGCTAACAAAAGCAATTCGCCAACAATATCTTCGTGGGGCTCTACCGAACTATCCACGTCGCACATACTATTATCAAAAAGCACAGGTGTCCTCTTAAGAAGACTCAGAGCACAACCTCAAGCGAGCTATCCTCCGTCTTGCCGTAGAGTGGCCGACCTACGGCTATCGGCATTTGACAGCTCAATTAAAACGGGAAGGATGGAATGTCAACAGCAAGCGCGTTCGCTGCCTGGTGCATAATTTGAATGTAATGGCAAAGCCAGCAGTTCGTAAACGGAATACGACACAAAGTCAGCATTCTTTTCCTCGGTACCCCAATCTTGTCAAAAATATTGTCGTTGCTCACCCAGAGCACGTCTGGGTTGCAGATATTACCTACATTCGCTTAGGAAGTGGCTTCGCCTATTTAGCTGTGCTCATGGATGTCTTTACACGAAGCATTCGCGGCTGACATCTTAGCCGAAGTCTCGATCAACATTTGACTCTAGCGGCGTTGATGCAAGCACAAAAATATGGTATTCCAATGATACACCATTCCGATCAAGGTGTTCAATATGCCGCCTCCGCTTACATCGCTCAGCTCAAGCAAATGGGAACGCAAATCAGTATGGCCGAGGTAGGGGAACCAACACAAAATGGCTACGCAGAGCGATTAATGCGGACGATTAAAGAAGAGGAAGTAGACCTCTCTAAATATCGGAACTTTACCGAAGCAACAGAACACGTCGGGCATTTCCTTGAACAGGTGTATATGCACAAGCGTATTCATTCTTCTCTTGGCTATCTCACACCTGTAGAGTTTGAGCAACACTGGCAACAGCACCAGAACCGTCTGTGACGTTTCCCTCTTTTTCATGATTTTTGCGTCTAGGGTAAGGGGCGCACTACAGTTTTGCCTCACACACAGGAAGATTTCTGGTGAGGCAATGCACCCTCCGATGGTGAATAGAAGCTGTTTGTCTAACTCCTATTTTAACTCATCGGAGGGGGTTTCCTTATCCAGAACTCACGTTACTTACGCTTTAGCCTCATATCATACCTTACCCCTTTTCTCATTCTTTGCTTATAAAAGAACGCTCATTGCTCACTTAATGGTCATGAAACTGAGGAGTTGTAGGCATCGGAGATTGGCTGCTACGATTCGCTCTACCTGCCATTTCTTCTTGTGGCATCAGCAATTGAGGTGCAGATTGGATGATTGGACTGGGTAGGTAATCTTCTGGAGAGGTCATATCTCGCCCACGTCGCGCTCCTAAGAACGTGAGCACTGGTGTTAAGGCAACGACCAGAAGTAGATTGAGAACGAGACCGGCAATGCCAATGAAGAGGGTGATAGCCGGGCCGCCCAGGTGAAACGTATACACTTGTTGCTGGAATTGTTGTTCAATTGACATGACAAAACAAGCGATGACGCCTCCAATCCAGCCAGCAATTAACGCATACCGATGAAACCAGTTCGTGTAAAGACCTAGTAGAAGCGAAGGAACAAGTTGGACTATTAAGGCGCCCCCTAGCAGAAAGAAATTTGCAGCAAAGGTAATCGGAAGCGCAAGAATAACGATGAGCGCACCCACCTTTGCGGCCAAAGAAAAGAGCTTCGCGACCGTTGCTTCCTCGCGATCAGTACAATCAGGGCGAAATAAGTGCCAGATATTGCGGGTGAACAGATTGGCGGTTGCAATTGACATGATACCAGCGGGAACGAGCGCGCCGATGGTAATGGTTGCAAAGGCAACGCCAGAAAACCAGGCAGGAAACAGATTGACGAAGAGAGCAGGTAGGGCAACATTCGCCTTGTAGATGGGAGACGGATGAATATGAGCTGCAAAGGCTGCAAAGCCGAACAATACAAAACAGCCATTGAGCAGGGTATAGGCGGGAAGGAGAGCGGCATTACGCCGAAGGACTTTCCTGCTATTAGTGCTAAGCATGCTGGTCATATTGTGTGGGAACAAGAGCAAGCTCAAAGAGGTCCCCAGTGCTAACGACGAGAATGCCGTATACTGCTGTGGAAGCAGCAGGACCTTTTGAGGAGGCGCGACGGCGAAGATGTGCGCAAAGCCACCTAATTTGAGAGGGACCACAATGATGGCGACTAGAACCACGACAATGGTTAAGATATCTTTGACAATGGCGGTGAGCCCAGCTGCCCGTAACCCACTTGTGTAGGTGTAGGCTGACAAAAGGATGAATGCTCCGATCAGCGACACCTCAACGGGAACTCCCATAAACGCAAGCGAGATCTGGATCGCATAGAGTTGGAGTGCCAGAAATGGCATGGTTGCCACAATGCCAGTGATAGCGACCAACAAGGCTAGCGTGGGACTATCGAAGCGTTCACGCACAAAATCGACGGGGGAGATATAGCCACGATGCCTGGCAACCGTCCAGAATCTAGGATAGACCACGAAAAACAACGGGTAGATCAATACGGTGGCGATGACAGAAAAAAAGCCGAGCGCCCCTCCGCCGAAGATTAGGCCAGGAATAGCAATAAAGGTGTAGGCCGTGTAAATATCACCGCCTAGGAGAAACCACGAGGAAATTGTACCGAATCTCCGACCCGCTAGTCCCCACTCCTGAAGACGATTCAGGTCCCCTGGTCGCCAGTGTTGAGCAGCAAAACCCAAGCCCGTTACCAGGCCCATAACGAGGAGAAACATTATGACCATCATCCAGTTAATCATCAATAATGCTCCTCTCTAGAATACTTCTGCTCGTTCATTCTTTATCCTTTTCGTTTGTCGGTGAGATGACGGAAAGAACGACATCCCACCAGATACTTTGTAGAACACCTCTCTTGATGAAGCTTCCATGCTTTTCCGTACCAGCTTGTCTAACCGAGTCTACTCTTCTTGCGCTGTATGTGGCGAGGAGGTCTCTGATGTACTCTCCTCTTCCGACGCTGACGTGGTTACGTTTTGCCCATGTGATGCCATAGGCATGACTCCATCTGGAGATGGTTCTTCGGCAGATGCAGCACTTGGCACGGCATGATTAAAGAAGGAGGATAGGATATACTCTTCTCCAAGCAAGGGGTCTACGACTTCTTCCTCTGGCTCAATAGCTGCAGTAGGAACATCTGACAACGGACGAATCGAAATAAAGGCAATACTAATCACCCCAAGAAAGGCGGGGATAGCAAAGGAGTAAAAGTTCCACTGCACCCCCAGTTTCCATGACAAGATAAGTCCACCGAAATAGGGGCCAATGATGGCACCAATTCTACCGATACCCAGCGCCCAGGCAACAGCTGTCGCACGATTATTGATTGGGTAGCATTTAGATATATAGGCATTGAGCAGAATTTGCGTGCCAACGGTTCCCGTGCCAGCCAGTGCAACGAGTAGGTAGGTAATGAGCAGCGGAAATCTAATGCTCAGCAAGGCGAGGACGATCCCTGCCTCCAAGAACATTATCAGGATCACCCATTTAGGGCCGAACCGATCCATCGCCACCCCTCCAACAAGCGTACCAATGATGGTTCCGGCATAGAGCACAAGCAGAAAAGATAAGGATGAGCCTAGAGAATAGCCGGCCTTGATCATAATCTGCGGAAGCCAGGTGTTCAATCCGAAGATCATAAAGAGGGCGAGGAAAGAGGCAATCCAAAACAAGATGGTTGCCCCCAGGTAATTGCGTGTAAAGAGGCTGGAAACTGCACGCGGTCGACGAGAGGAGCCTTCTGCCTCTTGTGGCCTCTCTTGGAAGAGATCGGATGCAAGGGATAGATGAAATCGCCACACAATAGCTTGAGCTTCTGAGTACCTGTTTTTATAGAGAAGAAACCCAATGGATTCAGGCAAAAAGAAGATAGCAACAGGAACTACAATAAGGAGGGGAACGACTGCCGCAATCCAGAACAGGAACTGCCACCCAAAGGCGGTAAGCAGCGGGATGGCAAGACCAGAAGCAAGGATGCCTCCAACAGAGAAGCCCGTGAACATGAGTGCGTACGTGAAGGCACGCCACCGTGGCGGCGAGTATTCATACGTAACTGCTGTCGCTGTCGGAATCACTCCTCCCAGTCCCAGCCCCGCAATCAGTCGAAAGAGACCAAAGAGAAATGGCGTTGGAGCAAGGGCGCAGATCCCCATCGAGACAGAAAAGAGGGCAACACTTCCTATTAAGGTAATTTTGCGCCCCCACAAGTCGGTGAGCGTTCCAATCAGCAGTGCTCCGAAGAGCATCCCAATGGGAGCCAAACTACCTATCGCTCCAGTTTGAGCCGGAGTGAGCGACCACGGCTTGTAGTGAAGAAGAGCAGGGACGACGCTTCCATAGACATTGAGATCATATCCTTCAAAGATAATGGAAAGCCAACAAACGACAACGACGACGATAGTGACCGGATGGAGGCGGTTTTGCTCACGCGAAGTGCTTGTGATAGCCATGTGTTTTCCTTTCTCACTTGTCCCCTTTAAATAAGGAGATAAACATTATCAACATATTTTTTACCTATTAACGAGTCAAATCCTTTTTCTGTTCTTTATCTGCTCTCGATCTTCTTTAAAACAGGATGTCAGCCCCTTTGAGGTGGTTGTGATACAGGCATGAACCGAGAAATAGGCTCTCACACAGCCATTCCTTCGACAATGCTTGAGGGAGAAGCAGTCACAATCACCTCGGTCAATGCAAAACCAGACGCTTCATAGAGGTGGTCGAATTGAGCCTCTGTCCGCTCTAAGCCTGCAAGCATAGCGAGCATGTGTAAGTCGAAAAATTTATTGAGCGCATCCCCTTCGCCTGACTTGATTACCCGCTCGATGATAAGTATCCGGTCTCCGGCGTTCATTGCCTGGCGGCAATTCTTCAGGATACGAATACAGGTCGGATCATCATAGTCATGCATGACTTGCTTCAATATGTAGACATTTGCCCCTGATGGAACTGATGTAAAGAAATCGCCAGAAACAAGGATGCAGCGCGCCTTTACCTCTATTTCTATGTGCTCTCTAGCACGCTGAATGACTTCATCTCGGTCGAAGAGTATCCCTTGCACCGTCGGATACATCTTCAGAATCGTGCTGAGCAAACTTCCCAGTCCACCTCCCACATCGATGATGGTCTGAAAGTGAGAGAAATTGTAGGAACTTGCTACAGGAAAGTTGACAGACTCTGAGAAACTCGTCATCCCTTGATGAAAGATTTGGGCTGTTTCAGGATGGGTATCGAGGTAGGGCCACAATGATACTCCATTCATATACTCAAATGCTGCTTCTCCGGTGTGTAAGCTGTAGGGGAGCGCTTCCACAGCTCTAAGTAAAGCGGGGTCCCCCCAAGTCCGGGCAATATTGCGCAGGGAACCAGGTTGATCAGATTGCAGATAAGTCGAGAGCTCAGTTTGTTGAAAATATCCAGGCTGAACTTCGGAAAAGATAGAAATACTACTCAGCGCACGCAATAGGCGATAGAGTGATGGCTCATGCGTTCCCGTTGCCGTGGCAAGGACGTTTGTACTTTTGGGTCCATCAGCAAGCAAATCAGCAATGCCCTCCTCGGCTGCCATTTGAATAGCTCTAGTAATCCAGAAGCCATGGAGATAGCCCAAAAGAGTGTCTTTGGGTGAAACTACACCCACTTCGTTCATAAGGTATGACATATGAGATTTCCCTTCTTGCGACGCGTTCTCAAACACCCGTAAACTTTCATCTTCGCAAAGAGCATTGCTGCCCTACAAGATGTTTCTCCTCTATTCCCCTCATATCAAAATCCCAATTGTAGTGCAGTCTCTCGGTCAATGGTAATTCTCGCGAGAGATGATCGGTGAATATCATCCATCTGCTGGCGTGTTGCTTGAATGCGTTGGAGATCAGCGCCATTGAACCTGACGTTCGTCAGTGTCGCCTCTACCAACATCACCCCTTTCAACGTGGCATGTTCACATGTGGCAGATTGCAGGTCAGCCTTCTGCAAATTCGCTCCGGTCAAGTTTGCTTCACTGAGATCAGCTCGGCTGAGAATGGCTTCTGACAGATTCGCCTCGATGAGGTTTGCTCGTTGTAAATTAGCGTTGTGTAAATCTGCCTTATACATATAGGCGTGAAAGAAGTACGCATGCCGCAAATCAGCGCTGCTGAAGTTTGTCAAACTTACGTTGGCTCCAATGAAGTTAGTTCCTCTCAGCATGGCTTCACAGACATATGCCCCACTCAGGTCAGCGTCGCTGAAGATAGCATTGCTCAGATTCGCTCGTCCCAGATTGACCTTATTGAGATTCGCTTTTTTAGCTTTGGCCCCTTCCAGTTTCGCTCCACTCAGATCTGCATGGCTCAGATCGATGTGTTCTAAGATGGCACCTTGCAAATTTGCTCCTCTCAGATTAGCCATACGTAGATTGGCATGGCTCAATATAGCCCCCTTGAGATTGGCTCCACTCAGATCAGAGCGGCTCAAGTCAACGCCAAGCAAGTTTGCTTCAATCAGTAATGCTTCTTTCAAGTCTGCTCCGCATAAATCGACGCTACCCAGGTCGGTCGAGCGTAAATCTGTTTGTCGCAAATTTGCTCCAAGCAACTGAGCTCCTACTAACGCCACGCCAACCATAGTGGATTTACTCAGGTTTGCTCCGGCAAGATTAGCTCCGCTCAGATTCGCCTCAAGCATATACGAGCCACAGATGTAGGCCTCGCGTAGGTCTGCGTCAGAGAAATTTGTTTGCCGTAGGTCGCCCCCGCTTAAATCAACACTTCTCAAATCGGTGTGACTTAGATCAGCTTTATAGAGGGAGGGAACTCGTTCCTCCTGACGAGCGCGCCAGACCTCCTGGAGTGCTTGGTTTCGTGTGAGTGTATACTGGTCAATGCTCATATTCTTTTCTTCTCTTTCGTTTTCTCGCCTGTGACGTTTATGCAACTGTCTCTCATCCAACACATGTTCTTCTTACCGCCGAATGATGATGATGCTTCCCTGTTCCATCTCGTATAACATCTGCTCCATCTCCTCCTGGGAGCGTCCTGAAAGTCGTAGGAGCTCGCCGACAGAGCGTTGTCCATCAATGAGCAGCAAAAGCTGGCGGCGGCTCCGAGGAAGTTTATTGCGTTCAATCCATTGCAATGCAATTGTTCGTTCATGCATCGGTACGGGAACTGCAGAAGGAGCTATCAAAGGGCGTAGCGGCACTGCAAGTGGGACGTCCTGCCGCTCCTGTGGCGTGGGTCGCCGCATAGGAGGAACAGCAATAAAGGGCACCCGAGGAGGTACAACCTTTTCAGTGAATGGACTCGTGTACTCATGCGATGCAGGAAAAGCTAACGATCCATCCTTGGGGTTCGATGGAGTAAACGTAAAGGAGCAAGCCTGCCACTGACAGAGGAATCTATAAGCATCTGGTCCCTGATACCCTGCAGTATATGCCTCCTGAACTTTGCCGTTGACAAATAGGATCGTCCCTTCTTCTATGAAGGAGGTATGCATGTTCCGTCTGATTTCGAGCAACCCAGACCTTCGTGCGCGTTGGATTGTTTGAATGACAGTGACCAATTGATCTGTCTTCATTTCTTGCTGCGCCACGTCTAACTCCATAAGCACAATAAATTCTCTCCTGCAAAAAGGGGTATTGGCACACGACGAAAGAGTACTACCAATGTAATGACTCCTATTGATGAGCTTTCATCACGGATATCCTCTTCTTCCCTTGAAGAGGTGGAGATGGAGCAGAGAAATAGGGATAAGAACTTCACCTTTTTTACGATTTTGCTTTGATGAATGCCACTACTTCTGCTCCGTTGGCAATAACATTCTCACGTAACTTGTGATGTGCAGACCTCGCGATATCAAAGAAGAAGTATACCCTTTCTTCACAGTAGTATAATTTGTCGAAAATCTATTGTAAATACATTATCCTCGATATCTACATAAATTAGTA
>CAXTXB010000056.1:14699-16427 GCA_964247965.1 uncultured Dictyobacter sp.
ACATACTTTTTGTATAGGTCTTTACTTTAGGTCAATACGACCTATTGTAGGTGGCTGCCAATTTGTACTTCTTGACTTCTTAGTTCATGTGAAGAGATAAGCCCTTCTCTGGTTTCGGTAGTTCTATCATCATTTTAGAGGACCCGGAGGTAGTACGTCACGAGAAAGATGCAAATTCCTCGAAACTGTCTTTCAATAAGACTGGGTCCATTCCTAACTCCTTAACTTCCTGAATTTACTTTGCTATGTTCGCTGAGGAGTAGCTCATAGGCAACCTGCTCAACCTTCTCTGCACGAACAGAAGATAGCCGCGCTTTGAACATAGAAGCCATTGTTTTCTTAGTATAATTTTGAATATAAATAGGGTAAAGTAACTGGTATTTTTTAGTGAGTATATATCTTTATAATATATCCTTTATATGTAGTTAATATACTCTTATTATAGAGGTCATGGTGACATATTTTATATTTATTTTTATATTTCTTGTGTATCACTATTTCAAACGTCTTGTAGTACATAAAACTATATATACTAGGACAGAAACACTAACAAATTGACAGACGAGAAAGAGTTGGGTACAGTCCAATTTACAAACGGAAGGAGGCACTTCCCCAACACGAGGTCATGTTGGATACTCTGAAAAAGCGCACACGGCATCCTTGCATGCCATATTTGAACTCAAGGAGGCGGTTTACTCTATCTACAACTACCATCATGTTCAACAGGGAAAGGCAAAAAGTTCTGGTCTTCGAAGTACTGATAGAAGAAGTATAAAGATCCCACTCTGCAGTAGCATTCTTCATAATAGGAAGCTTTGATGACTTCACTTATTTGTTTATCCTAGATTTAAAGACGCGAAATTAGTACACTGGAAGGCGTTTGAGTATTTAGACGTTAATGGAGGATACCAACCAAAGCAATATCTTCTCCGGTGATGGAGGGACTAACCTTCTACTCTCCATTCTGCATGCATAGCAGTAGGTCATAGAGCCATATATGCAAGATATATAACGAAGCCTTGATTGTTTGCTCCCTGTGCATTACGCTATACTTGCACCATATATCGGTAAAAATAAATATCACACAAGTAGTATGAGTATTATGACTATATAGAAAGTGTCGGTAAACATGTATGAAATCATTATCCTCACACTCTTAATGCAAACTCCAGCACATGGCTACCTCATCATCAAAGTCATGAACGATATTGTGGGTCCCTTTACAAAATTGAGCCATGGTCGGCTCTATCCACTCTTGGCCAAGCTTGAGGCAGATGGATTGATTGCTGCCTCTCAGGAAGAGCCTCAAGCGCAGGAGAGTGGTCGGCATTTCCGTACCTATGAGATTACGGAAGAGGGACGCAAACGCTTTCACGAGTTGATGATGGATACCATTTCCAATCCAGGTGAGTATCAAAAGCTGTTCTCCTATAAAGTGCAAGGATTGGAATTTTTACCCTCGGAAGACCGCCTCTTCTTGCTCGACCACTACACGAACTTCTGTCAGGCTCATATCCTCTACTTGGTAGCAAGAGCAGAGGAAATGGAGCGGAGAGCGGAGCGAGGAGACTTAAAGATGAGCACTACGCGGATCGAGATGACCTTGAATCTCGTTCGGCATGCTGCAGACCAGTGGCGTGTAGAGCTCGATTGGGTCACCCAATTACGCCTGCATCTTGTGGAACTGATGGAGTAGCTCTTGCCATGTTTTTGATACAGGAGCATGAT
>CAXTXB010000057.1:0-11120 GCA_964247965.1 uncultured Dictyobacter sp.
GCTAAAGCGTGGCTGTGGCTGATGCAATCAGCACGCTCTGCTTCGCAGAGGCGAGGGAGGCCCCGCATCTCTTTGTCACCTGCTCTCACCTCTCTTCCTCGGCACCATGCTCCGTTCGTTCTTTGTTCTTCTCCGTCTTTCAACAGCATTGACCGCAAGGGATGGTCGCTACGCGGACGGAGCCGGTTACATGAAGTGGGTCGATCTAGTACGAGGAGATTTCAAAATGTAGTTGCCGCCATCGCGTACCCGCTGGTAGAATCACTACTATTATCGCTATTCACGATAACGATATTGCTGTACGCAGGAACAGTGGTAGAGATGCTGGTTATGCCGCCCTTAACCGAGATGGTCTGGATTGATCCATTGCTGTGATGGACAGACAGTTGCTGATACGGCGTCAGTAGAGCCGTGGTATAGGTGAGGGGGGAGTTGGTGGGGTTGGCGATGATCTGGAGGGTGCGGCTTTCTTCGATTGCCTGGAAGCCTTGAAGCTTGCCGCTGATTGCTAGCCTTGATGTCTGATCGGCTTTGGACGAGGCGGGGTAGATCTCGACTTCGTAGTAGTGGATTTCGCCCCGGCCGTAGGTTATTGGTTTTGTGCCGTTGGCGTGTGCGTCGCGGATGACGATGCGCCCGCTTTTGTTAGAGCTATCAATCGGGTCGATGGCTGATGTTGCTTCGAGGGCGGTCTGGAGCTTGCTGCCGTAGTTCTGGTCGTGGATGCGCACGATCATGTTGCCGTAGCGCACGGTCGAGGGGTCGAGCGCCTGGAAGGTTTTTTGGCTGCCCCAGTTGTCTCGTCCGGAGACGAGCTTGATGCTGCCATCGACTCCGTATGCCTGCTGGTCGACGAGGGAGGTGATGCTGAGGAGGCCGATGATGCGGTCGGGTAGGAAGAGCCATTGCTGGTCGCCCTGCCACTTGAGGGGGTTGAAGGGGCCACGCGGGCGGATCTTGTCGGTGATGAGGTAGGATGTTGATAGCGCGGCGAAGCTGTGGGTGATCGTGACGGCGTCGCGTTCATTCTGGGGAAAAGATCGGAAGTTTTGGCGGTCGAGTCCCATGACGTTGCTCCCCGCCGTCGTCTGCACCTCGCTGCCCACACTGTCCAAGGCGGCGTTGAGGGGCCAGTTAGCCGTTGACGACGAGGATGAGGGATCAAGCAACATTGCACCGGCGAAGGTGGATTTGCCGATGCCAAGATTGGAATCGGGCTGGTCTCGTTGCGTTACGCTGGCATCCCGGGTGCTGCCGGCAAAGCTGAAGAGTCCAAAGTGGCCGCGCGGTCCCTGGATATTTTGGTCGTAGAGCAGATAGTTGTCGGGCAGGGTCTTCTTTGAGAGGTCGGCGCGGTAGAAGATTGCGTCGATCTCGCTGCCCTGGACATTCCCGGCGAGGGTCGCGTTATATGGATCGTCCGTCATACCAGCAATGATGTATGCCGCCTCTCCCGGCCTCACCTGGCTCCAATTGTGCTGGTCGGCAGGCGCAGTAAAGTCTTCCGCGACACCGCGAGGGTCGTAGCAGAGCGGAAAGAAGTGCTTCGCGCCAAGCAGCATCTGTTTGGCACTCGCGTCGCCGGACAACAGCCAGTACCAGGCAAGGGAGAAGATGTCATCACCCTGGGACGCACAGCTAGCGTTCTCCAGACCCTGATAGGAGAACGCGCCATCGCGGTACACACTCTGAGCTAGCACTGCGATGGCGTTCCTGGCTGTACGTTCAAAATCTGCGTTGTGCACATCCCAACTCGATGCCAGAAGATCCTCAGCCTGCCGAATATCGTTACTCCACGAGGTCTGATAGAAGCGATGATTATTGTAAACATCGCCGTAGTCAGTCACTATCTGCTGCGCGTTCAAAAGGATTGCCTGCTCCCACGCAGTCTTGACGGTCGATGGGATGAGATCGGGATACACGGCATTCAGCATAGCATAGGCGACGGGATAGTTAGCATTCTCGAAATCGGCGAGGTCGCTCGTCCTATCGGTCCAGCCGTTGAACTCGCGATCGAGCAGATTGAGGAGCAGGGTCAGGACGCGCGGATCGTCCTTGAGCGGGCTCTGAGGATGGCCTAATGCCTGAGCAGCGGCCAGCGTATCTATCTGCAGAGTGTCCTGCGGAATTGATACCAGGTCAAGACGATTGAATAATTTCTGCATCCCATCAAACATATGCGGGACAAAAGGATTCGTCGTGAAGTCTGGTATGGGCGGGAAGAGATTCACGGGCACAGCATGGCGTTTACCAATCGCTTGCTTCCGCATCGTCTTCATATCGCTGAGCAGACTGGCCGCTGTATCCGTGTGTCCATTGTTAAGCTCTGTTGTCACCTTATCTAAAGTCCATAGGAGCGCCGCCTTTTTCAAACGCGCCTGAGCAGTGTTTTCAGGCAAGGTAATAATTGCCAGGCGCGCCGGTTTGAGCTGCTGCGCGATCTCAGCCGTAGAGGGCGCATTATGATGGTTCAATGTCAGGTTTGCAAGTGGAATCGCCACGAGAATCAAAATAAATAAGACAAGCAATACCTTCTGTAGTGGCGTGCAACGCGAAATAAATCTATTGAAAGGATTGCTACGCGGTGGGCGCGTTTCCATAGCAAAATCTCCTGGTTCCTACAGTAACAACACTACTCAAGCGTATTCCGCGTAGAGAACACAAATGCATCTCCACTCTTAGTATAAGCAAAGCGATCACGAACAGAAGGAGGTAGGTCCTCTAAAAGAAAGCCGGCCGTACCTCCAAATGCCTCAATTTGTGGCTTGTACTCGCCTAACGCGTCTTCGGAAACATCAACGAAGCCTTCCTGAGTTATCCTCAAAAGCACCTCTTGATGAATCGTAAAGGGATTAAGGCCGCTCATCTGCTTGAAAAGATAACCCATCGGTGTCCAGTCCGGCTCATCTTCTGGCACGGGCAACAGCTTTCCCTCGCGGAAGAAGATCTCTGAATGAACAATCTCCTTTGTGTGATGCCCATTCCCACACCAGACGAGCAATTTTGTATCAGAAGGCAACCCAGACAGGACCAAAAAGAGATTACGTGCCTGCGCCTCTTCGCGCCAATTAGTCACCTCTGGACTCATATTTCCCTTGTTTGCTAACTCTGATGGAACCTGGCTCATATCGGCTTCATAAGGAAGCAATGTCAAGCCGAGATCGAGGGCAGTCTGGATTAAGGCTCGCATATCTGACTGTGCAAGATAACTCTCATGAGCTTCAGGCACCAGCCTGGTTCGATTGCCTTCTGCAGCAAATGAGGAATCTAGCGCCTCCATAGCCAGGTAGCGGACGCCAGCTTGCTGGGCATCTGGCAAGACACGTCGTCCCATCTCACGTGTCCAGGAGCAGCGCAGCCAACCATCATGAAACTCATTCATCATGACCACACGCGATCGATTGAAACCAATAGAAACCAGTTCTTCAGGCGTTCGCCACATCTGATTGCCTCCTTATGATCTATATACTGATGCATGATAACTTACAGATAAAGAGATCATCTACCTTTTCAGGATAAGGGACGACGTTTGTCCCAGGCAGCAGGATTCACCAGATTCGCCGGTCGCTCTCCACGCAGCACGCTCGCTACCTGCTCGCAGGCCATCGTCTGCATGCGCAGCAGTCCAGCGCTGGTATACGAGCCGATGTGCGGAGTGCAGAGAGTATTGGGCAGCGAGAAGAGCGGATCGTCGGGAAGCGGAGGCTCGGGATCGAAGACATCCAGGCCCGCCCCGGCGAGATGACCCGATTGCAAGGCTGCGAGCAAAGCGGCATGGTCCACAAGCGAGCCACGCGAGACGTTGACCAGGTAGCCGCCTGGCGGCATCTGGCTCAAGGTTTTGGCGTTCATAATATGATACGTCTCAGGCGTGGAGGGACAATGGATCGAGACAACCTGGGAGCGTGCAAGCATTCCTACAAGCGTTGGGACAACCTCAACGCCCAGCGCCTCGGCACGTTCAGGCGTCACAAAGGGATCGAAGGCCAGCACCTGCATACCCAACGCGCGAGCAATGGCTGCGACCCGGCTCCCGATGCGCCCCAGTCCAATCAAGCCAAGCACCGCACCCGATGTTTCCAGACCAGGAGTAAATGTACCGGGAGCGGGAAAGCCCTGCCCTGCACGTAGAAGACGATCGCCCCGCGCCACCCCCTTGCACAGATTGAGCAACAAAGCAATGGCATGCTCAGCCGTAGACTCAGTTGGCCCATCAGGCGTATTTATCACTAGCACGCCTCGCTCCGTCGCCGCATCCACATCAATACGATCCACCCCAATCCCCGTACGAGCTACCGCAAGCAATTGCGGCCCCAGCCGATCCAGCACCTCACCCGTCACAAAAGTCGTCCCACGCATGAAAATAACATTGGCCGTCGAAGCCTCCGCATACCAATCATTCAACTCGCCCACCCGGCTCACAAAGATGGTCGCAACAGGTTCGAGTATTGATAAGGCCTCAGGATAAAACTTCGTCCCCGTCCACACCTGTGCAAGAGCCATACTTACGCTTCCTTTCCGTCCCTTATTTTTCATAGTGATATATTATCTACATTTTCGCATACCTTATGCATTGCATAAGATATGCGAAAATGTAGATAATATATCACTATGAAAAATTTACTTCGCCCGTGCCGTTAGCAGGTTCTGGGTTGCGCCACTGATCATGCTATTGAGGTCAGTGGTGACGGTGACCATCTGGAAGCCTTCATGTATGCGTTCGGCGGCGGCGGCTCCGTCGCTACTCATTATGCCCATGGCTATATGATATTTTTTAGCAGTGGTTTTGATGCGCTCCAGGGCGTCGAGGAAGGCGGGCTGCGTACTGTATGTAGAGGGTGGGAAACCGAGCGAGGCATGCAGATCGCTGGGGCCGACGAAGGCTACATCGAGGCCGGGGACGGAGAGGATTGCGTCGACGTTTTGCAGGCCGGACGCGCTCTCGATCTGTATGGCGACGACGATTTCTTCGTTGGCGGCCTGCAGGTAGGCGTTGCGATCTGTGGTGCCGAAGCCGTAGTGGGCGAATGCACCGCCGACGCTGCGCGTTCCCAGCGGCGGATATTTCGAGTTGGAGACGACCTGCTCGGCCTCTTCGCGCGTGTTAACCATGGGGACGAGCACGCCCCATGCACCGGAGTCCAGCGCCCATTTGAACCACTCGACGCTATTGTAGGGAATACGCACAAAGGGCGCGCTGGTGCCCGCGTCGGCGATGGTCGCGACCATATCGGCCATAAGCGAGGGATTGTGGGCAGTATGCTCCATGTCGATCAGCAGCCAGTCAAAGCCCAACTGCGCCATAATACGCGCTGAGGATGTGCCGGGTATATTCAGCCAGGCCCCCAACGTCGGCTCGCCGCGCCTGAGCAGCTCTTTTACATGGTTCGTTCTCATAGGTCTCGCAGTGGAACTCATAGGGTACGCCTCTTTCCATGAAATATTTTGCTATCACTACTCTATGAGCTCATTATACACTTTTTAAGGGCCATATTTGTTTAGCATATTTCCAAATAGCATCGTTTGCACATTTCTTAAGGCCGTGACTTCGTCAAGAGGTAGTCGCATATTACTTTGTACAGGCTAACCCTGGCTCTACGGTAGTCGATGGTCAGCAGAGAGAGCGTATCTAGACGGTCAAGCAGTTCTTCGACATCAAAAGCACTCATTTTCTCTGACGACGCGACGAGCTGACTTAGTGAGACGTCATAGGGTGTGAAACTGGCGAGATGCTGACAGAATTGCCGCTCGTCTACTTTCAGTTGTTGCAGGCTTAGCTCAATGCTGGCTGCAATAGACTGATTACGCTCGCTGATGTCATCTTGATCAAATGCGACGATGCCATGATTTTTTAACGCTCTCCTTAAATAGTGTATGGCTCCTGTGAGACTGTCCTTGCCCGCTAGACGTTGCTGTAGGGTGCTGTTCGCCAGTTCGAGCAGGAGCGGCCAATGATCCAGCCGCGCTATCAGTTCCTCGACGCTTTCTTGATCCTGTAGGTCAGGTTCCTCTGCATCAATGTTGGTGAGGAGCATCTGCCTGGCCTCCGACACATTCATGGCCTCGACCTTGATGCGTTTAGACATACGTGAAATGACGCTGGCATCGCGAGTGGTGATAAGGCGGACACACTGCTCGCCACCCTGTAAGAACGGTTTGAGGTCGGTTTTTTTCCACACGTCGTCGATGACGAGCAAGAGTTTGCGATCCTCCAACAAGCGCGCTAGCGCCATGCTCGCGGCCTCAATACTGTTGAAACTAAGCTTTTCCTGGCTCAGGATATAGAGCAAATCTTCAATTTTACCGATAACATTGCTCGGCTCAACTCCCAGCGTCACCCATAGGATGCCATCCTCAAAGGCATCTTGCACTGCTTCCTCCTGGCATAGCGCGGCAGCAAGGATTGTCTTGCCAGAGCCAGCAGGCCCATGCAGAGCAATAATGTCAAGTGGTGGTTCTGTGCTTTGAATACTGAGAGTGGTTTCAAGGAGCGATTGTTGTTTAGATACGCGTTTGACAAAGCCGGCAGGCAGGCTGGGAGCCATAAACGGGATAGCTCTGGCCTGGCAATTGTCTCTGAGCTGGATGATGAGCGATTGCCAGCTAGATCTCTTATTATATTCGTAGTAGCCCCTACGTATCCAGTTAGGCAGGATATTCAGGTCAATAGGTTGCCTGGTGATAAGCGGATAGATGCAGATGCCGCGCTGCCGGGCATAGCGCCACTCGCGCTGCAGTTGTGATGAGCGTAGCGCAGCCCGCGACAGAATCACTAGCATGCCCTGTGATCTGTCGAGACCGCTACTCAACTGTTCACGCCAATCCTCTTTAGCTGCGAACTGGTGTGGCAAAGCATCGTGAATGATAATATCAGGATAATCTAGCCTCAGGCGTTCAACCACTGCATGCACAAACGCTCCGTCTTCTAGCACATAGGAAATAAACAGATTCAGCGGTCGCTGCAGCAGTCTCTGTAGTCCAGGCGAGAGCTTTTCGAAGACAAGCTGTAGATCATCCGCACAGCGTTGGCGCAGAATATGTTCTTCTGGTGTCAGCATTACCATATGAACAGCAAGCTCATCATAAGCCTTCTTAAGTTCCGCCGCACCCTCGTCATCGCCCACCACCAGCTTATCTGCGTAGGTATATTGAGCAACATAGGGGATGCATAGGTCCCAAAGCGTATGTTGGAAGCGCCTGAAAACGGCAGGAGTAAACTCGTCGTTGTCGAAAAGCGCTTTGAAACGTTTTTCAAAGGCATTACGGTAAGCAAGTTCGCTGCTATCGATGCGCGCTGGCACCACAATCACTTCAAGCGGATGATTCTCGCCGCGTGCCTGCAGGACCTCTAGTCGTTTAAATGACTTCGCCATCGAAAAGACGCCCTGCAGATTTTGGATGTTGGGTGCGCACAACGAGACAACGACATCGGCCAGGTGCTGTGTACTGACGCCGCTCATCTCGGTCACGCCAGTCCGACTATCAATGAGCACAACATCAGAGCAGGCGTTCAACTGGTCCCTCAGCCAATCAAAATAAGCATGCCCTGCGAAATGGGCATAAAAATCGGACCAATCAAAGTCCTGCACCGCCTGGACGTAAGACGATAAACGGTTACCGCTGCGCCATCCAGCGGGCAGTAGCCACAAAGCTCCATTATCCAAACTCCCCGTATCTCTTGGGGAGTGAGACGGCTCAACACGATAGAGCATCCCTGAAAGCGGGGGAAGATATTTATTCAGAATCTCTGCCATGCTTAATTTTGTCAGCTCTCCTGGCGCAACATCACCCTGAGCCTGGTAGGCCTCTGGTTGGGGCAGGAGCGGAAATTGGCGTTTGTACGCCAGCAGCATATCGATCAGGCCCAGTTGTGTATTCACCCTCTCAAGTTGCTCCACCTCTTGCTGGCTATAGAAGAAATTTTCCAGGCCTGGTGCCTCCAGATCCCAGTCGATCACCACCACACGTAGGCCGCGCAGGTAGAACCATTTCGCCAGATTCGCCAGCGCCATTGAGCGCCCCACACCACCTTTATATGAGTAGAATGTATAAATCATACTTCATCCCCCCACTCTAGTAAGAGGTGTCTGTGTATCCTCCACTCTTTTATACTGAAACGACGCTTTCATGTTAGACAAAAGGAAGCGCTTCATGTCAAGGTCATTGTTGATCTGCAAATTACAATTTGTCCCTGCATGGGGTATATCAATATGAAGATAGAAACTATCGTAAATTGGTGCCAGGCTACGTCTGATGAAATCACGTAAATAAAAGGTGGGGTCAGGGATTGGGAAAGGTGGTAGAACCATAATCAAACATTTGCTGTTATTGGTCCAGCGCGGAATGTATTGGTCATAGCGGGATTTGATCAAGCGGCAGTACAATGAAACTGGATCGATAACGACGACAGATAAACTCTGTGGATCTAATGGCAGAGGAAGAAATTTTTCTGCTTCCCGCTCTACCTTGCCCTCATCCTTGCTATATTCAGACCAGAATACATCATCAATTAAGCGCCAGTTAATAGTTATGGCCTGGCTCCTTCTATTAAAATCATCTTTAAAAGTATTCATGATGGTGATGATATCGTGCCCTATAATATATTGCTGGTTCTGCATATCAAAGCCACTATTACCATGAAAGGGTTGCCAGTTCCTGCGCGAATTGCCATAAAATTTGAGCAAATCTTCTTTACCTTGTAAACCCATCTTGCTCAGCAAGTGATCCAGGCTATAACCAAGCGTTGAAGACGCGTCAGATTGAACCTCTTCGAGTTCTGCTCTAGTGGCCGCCAGGATCGCCAGCGAGATAGGGATAGAAGTATCATCTGCTTTCAGTGCTCTTGCTACCTGCTCCATTACGTCATCCCATACATTTGGATTCAATGCTGCAAACCCTGGCTCGTACAAGCGTTGTACCTGTATATCTTTGATCATCTGGTAACTCTCAAATCGCCGATTCTCTCCCTCCAAGAGCACTGTAATGATACGACCCTCTCTTTTAGTGTCGAGGCAGATCTGGTCGAAGCGCGTATACTCTTCACGAACCCAGTTTGACTGGCTTGCATTCTCTGACCACAATACAATTAGATTGCGCGATTGCTGGAGCGAACTGAGAAGTTTGGGCTCCCACACATCTCCCGCGATCAACCGGTTGTTATCTAGAAAAGGAGTAAATCCCTTTTTTTCGAGCGCAAAGGAGAGTTCATTGGCCCAGGCACGATCTTTGCTGCTATAAGAGATGAAGGCATCGTACTTGTAGTTGCCTTGTACCATCCAATAACCTCATTCTACACTTACATATCATCTATTAAGCTTGATCTATGCGATCACCTTTCCTAATCGAAGCACCGAACTAATAGTATATCTGATTGTATCATATCTACTACTCTCATTTGAAGGTCGCAAACTAAGATCTGTCAAATACCTCTGCTGGAAGGTCTGCCTGAACTTCATTTCCTTTCTTGGGAGTTTTTGCAACACAGCCACCTTTGTGACCCGTTGCATCGTTGCCGGGCGAGATCACCAATCACTGTGCTAGAATAGCGTCATAGAGAGGGTGTTGCAAGAATGCTGAAAGGACGAAACTATGGACTCTGAAGAATTCCGTAAGGTTGGCTATCAACTTATCGATTGGATCGCTGATTATCGGAAGAGAATCGCTGATCTTCCTGTGATGTCACGCTCTGAGCCAGGTGCTATACGCGCTCAGCTGCCGAGCGCTCCACCGGATTCTCCTGAGTCGTTTGATGGCATCTTCCGTGATCTGGAGCAGATTATCGAGCCGGGGCTCTCGCATTGGCAGCATCCGGACTTCTATGGGTATTTTCCGGCCAATAGTATGCTTTCCTCAGTGCTGGGTGATTATCTGAGCACAGGGCTGGGAGTTCTTGGCCTCTCCTGGCAGGCCAGCCCGGCCTTGACTGAGGTAGAAGAGGTTGTGACCGACTGGATGCGCCAGATGGTCGGCCTCTCTCCAGCCTGGAGTGGTGTGATTCAGGATACCGCCTCGACCAGCACGCTTATTGCACTGCTGTGCGCGCGCGAGCGGACGACAAACTATTCGCTGGCCCGCGGCGGCCTGCAAGGAGAAGACAAGCCGCTGATCGTCTATATGACGGCCCAGAGTCATAGCTCGGTCGAAAAAGCAGCGCTACTCGCCGGATTTGGGCGCGCGAACGTGCGCACTATTCCGACTGATGAAGCCAATGCAATGCGTCCCGATGCACTCGCCTCGGCGATCGAGGCTGACATCGAGCGCGGCCTTACTCCATGCGCGGTCGTTACTGCCGTCGGCACCACCGCCACAACGGCGTTAGATCCGCTAGAGAAAATTGCGCAGGTGGCCCAGCAACACAATCTCTGGCTCCACGTCGACGCGGCAATGGCCGGATCGGCGATGATTCTGCCTGAGTGTCGCTGGATGTGGCAGGGGATCGAGCAGGCCGATTCGTTGGTCATCAATACTCATAAGTGGCTCGGCGTGGCGTTCGACTGCTCGCTGTACTATGTACGCGACTGGGAGCACCTGGTGCGTGTGATGGGGACCAATCCAAGTTATTTACAGAGTACAGTGGACAATCGCGTCAAGAACTTGCGTGATGCGGGCATTCCGCTTGGCAGGCGTTTCCGCGCACTGAAGCTCTGGTGTCTCATTCGGGAGCAGGGCGTGTCTGGACTCCAGGCCCGCCTGCGCCGTGATATGAGCAATGCACAGTGGCTCAGCGAGCAGGTTCAGGCCGAGCCAGACTGGCGTGTCCTCGCACCCGTCGTGCTGCAAACAATCTGCGTGCGCCACGAGCCTCCCAATCTTACAGGCGAAGCGCTCGACCGGCACACCCAGGCATGGGTAGAGCGGGTGAATCGTTCAGGAAAAGCATTTCTTACCTCTGCAGTTCTCGACGGGCGCTGGATGGTCCGCATCTCTATCGGCTCCATTCCAACTGAGCGCGCACACGTAGAAGCGCTCTGGTCACTTATTCGCCATGAGGCAGTGCAAGAGAAAGGATAAATGGGTCATGCCAAAAATTTTAAAAAATATTAACAAAGTTTTTTTTTATGGAGGTAAAAAAACAATATTTATAAATTTTTAAAAATTTTGGCTTAACCCATTTTACTTTT
>CAXTXB010000057.1:11130-16407 GCA_964247965.1 uncultured Dictyobacter sp.
GTGTTTTTTCCTGCAGGAAAAAACACGATGTTCATCATTTTTCAAAAGTTTGGCATGACCCATTTATCCTTTGACGCCACCAGTTCCCAGCCCGTTGCGCCAGTAGCGTTGCAGAAACATGCAGCCAATTATCAGCGGGAGCGCCGAGACCAGAGCACCGCACACCACCAGGCTCCCGCCGCCCCAGGTTCGCAGCCCCACCGTCAAGGGATACAACCGGTTATCGCTCAGCATGATCAGAGGCAGAAAATAATTATTCCAGATCGCCACAAACTGAAAGAGAAAGACGGTCACCAGCGCGGGCAGCATCAGATGAAGAGCAATTATATACCCACGTAGCTCACTCGCTCCATCGATGCGCGCCGCCTCCAGCAGCTCATCTGGCACCGACGATGCAGCGTAGATCCGCGAGAGATAGACGCCAAAGGGACTCACCATGCTGGGCAGCAGCACCGACCAATAGGTATTCGTCATCCCCACGCTACTCGCCAGCAGATAGAGCGGCAACGCCAGCGTCGTCGGCGGCACCAGCACAGCCCCCAGAACGAGTGCGAAGATAAATCCGCGACCCGGAAAGACATATTTCGCCATCGCATAGCCCGCCATACTCGCCACCAGCGTACCCACCACAGCCCCAACGCCCGCGTAGATAACCGTATTAAGCAGCCACTGCACAAAGATCGAATTATTGGCCGTAAAGAGGAAGCGCATATTTCTGAACAGCGAGAAGTGCGGCGCAAACCAGAATCCAAACGAATTATTCAAATCCCCCGTCGTCTTCGTCGCCGATATAACCAACCAGTAAAACGGTAAAAGGAAATAAATCGCACACACAACCAGAAACGCCATCGCCACAATACCGCCAAAATTAAGCCTTCGCGTCCTATGGCGAGCATGTTTGGGAAGCGTAGTTTCACCAGATGCTGAAGACGGAACGGCTGCTACTTGCTCACTCACAGAATGCCTACTCTTTCTTCTTACATCATCAAATATATCGCTAGATATATGAGAAGCACATTCCGGCTCACAATGCAAATGTTGACCTCTTCTCTGTCCAGTTTTCGTATCCTGCATGCTCACTTCATGGTCTCCTGATATATTTCAATAGCGATCCGCGCTGCTTCCTCCGAGCCTACAAGTGGCTCTAGTTGCTCCTGATAGTTTCCAATTGCATCATACCTATGATTAATCGCATCATGATTACTTACAACTGCATACGCAGTCAGCCCTGCTTTCATGGCCTGACATTCCTGCTCTATTCTCTCTCTGAGTCGTGCGACCTCGCTCTTATTCATAGCTTGTTCCCCTAAATCAACATCGACAACCAGTCATAAGGACAAAAGGTTCTACGCTGCTTCGGAAGAAACTATTTCTTTCGTTGCATTGATGAACGTCAATTATACTTCAGGTCTTACTCCTGGCGTAAGTCAAGAGAACTCTATAAGCTTTGTTTCGTGATTTACCTAATTGATAGAAACAGTGTAAGGTATAGAGGGTAGTATTGTCAATGCGTCAGTAGGAGATTAAAGTACTAAAGCGCTATTGGCGAAGGTCGTTCTTATCCTCATTTGACGCTGATAGGCCAGAATTCTCTTCAAATATACATCTTTTATCTCTTATTACAAAGAAAAAATGGGTATTTTTCTCTAGCTCATTGTGTTCATTTTTGCTCTCGCTCAAAATCACTCTACCTGCTAATCTCTCGCTCTCGTTTATTTAATTTGACAAAATACGAAACAAACTGAGTTATACAAGGTTTTGTTTCAAGCCGTTTGGTTTGTCGAGTGTTTCGGAAAATTTCGCAAGGTTTCAGATGAGGGATTGAGGTGGAGCCGGGTCTTCTCTTTGATCATCAATACTGTGTTCGATGGCGAATTTACGGTTTCCGCTACGGTTATAGTAAAGCTACAATCTCAGGTAGTACCCTGCCGGCCTGCTCGTGAATGGCTACGTCGGCGAGGGGATCGAGGGAGGTTGGTTGGAGGTTGATGATGATGAGTGGGACGTTTCGAGTTAGGGCGAGGCGGGGTAGGGTGGCGGCCGGCACGACTTTGAGCGAGGAGCCGACGACGAGGAAGAGGTCACACGCGGCGGCAAGCTCTTTTGCACGGGTGAGCTCTTCCTCTGGTACGCGCTGTCCGAACAGGATGGTGGCAGCTTTGAGGAATCCGCCGCACTCATCGCAGCGGGGATCGATCTCGCCGGCGTCGATGCGTTGTTGCAGCTCGGACATGGAAGAGCGCTTGCCGCAGAGGGTGCATCCCGCGAAGCGTGAGGTTCCATGAAGTTCGACAATGTGATCTGGACTATTGCCGGCGTCCTGGTGCAGGCCGTCGAAGTTCTGGGTAATAATGCCGCTTAGAATCCCGCGACGCTCAAGTTCCGCCAGGGCTCTATGCGCCGCATTTGGTTGGGCTGTACTGACCTGCCTCGACAGCACTTTCCGCGTCTGCCAGTAGCGCTGCCGTTCCTCCGGTTTATTAAGAAAATCACGATAGCCGGTCGGAGGATTCTCCCGCCAGACGGAGCCGGGGCTGCGAAAATCAGGAATGCCCGACTCCGTGCTGATGCCCGCACCAGTCAGCGCCACAATGCGTTTCGCCCATTGCATCAACTCAACGGCATCTTGAATTTGTTCTTGTAGACACAGAATATTTGGCATATTGAAAGTATAACACAGGATATTTATATGGGTCATCCCGAACTTTTGAAAAAGGACGACCATCGCGTGTTCCCGGCTCTTTTTACGACCTCTGGTAGGAAAAAGAGCCGGTGACGGGTGCTCATCTGCAGCACAGTCGTCTGAGTCCGTACCACCTCACCCCCGCTTGCACTCTTTGTAGCCTGAAGGCACAGACTGCGTCGAGGCGGCGCTTTGCCTCAGAGACTGTTTGATCTGCATCGTCTCCGCCTTCTCGCTCTCTGACTTGTCGCGGCTTTGCCGCTCTTTACAAGCACTATTAAACTTTGTAAATTTTTTGCACTTTTCTAATCTTTTGCGCTTCTCCTAATTTTAGGCCAAATTAGTGCACGTTCCTCAAACGGCTTGAGAGCACACTGTGAGAAGCCAGACTTTTGACCAAGGACGAGCATGCACTTTTCTCAGCGATCTTCCTTGCCCTTTGAAGCCTGCATTGGGCTTGTGAAGAGCATCGTGTCACGAATTTGGCCCAAACTTAGGCTTCTCGCAAAAGATTAGAAAAGTGCAAAAAATTTACAAAGTTTAATAGGAAGAGTACACACCAAAGGCGTGCATCGATTCTTACTAAATGTTTTACGTTTTTTACATTTCTACAATCTTTTGCGCGGAGTGCAAAAGATTGTAGAAATGTAAAAAACGTAAAACATTTAGTAAGAATCGAAAAGAGCGGCGCGAATTCGCAAAGGGCAGGAAGACGGAGACGATGAGGATCAAACACTCTCTAAGCATCATTTAAAGCTAAATGAGCTTGTAAAAGCATCTGGACAGTCGCTTTTAATTGCGCCGCCGGGCTTTGCGCAGAGCAGTATACCCGTTTTGAAGCAAATGCACCATCGAGTAGCAGCATCAGTTGGTCGGCGAACTGAGATGCCGCCTTCACCCCCGCCGCCCGAGCTAATTCGGTCAAGCGCATGCGTAACTTTTCTTTATGAGCCAATGAGATCTTATGGCCAGGCTGATCTGGTTCAGGGAACTCCGCCACAGCGTTAAGGAAAGGGCATCCGAGACATTCTGGTCCGTTTATAAACCCTTCAAGGCTCTCAAAGAGATCCACCAATTGCTCTTTGGGCGAGTCAGGACGTTGTGCCAGGATCATCTCGACCAGTTGCCAAAAAGCGTTGTCGCGCCCCTCCAGGTAGGCCTCGATTAATGCATCTTTAGAAGCAAAATGGTCGTAGAGAGTAGTTTTGGCAACCCCGGATTGTGCGACAATCGTATCAACGCCCACCGCTCGAATACCCGTGTGATAAAACAAATCGTCCGCAACATCCAGGATATGCTGACGGGCAGCCCCCTTGGGAAGTCGATTTTTTCCTTGATTATCCTTCATTATCGCAACGTCCTCAAAGCCAATTTCTGAAAATCACCCGGGTCCTTAAAAAATCTCTTGACAAGATACAGACCTGTAGGTATTATTATATCAGCATAGAGATACAGACCTGTAGGTATTGAAGTATAGCACTTCTGGTACCTTTGTGCAACCTTTTTCATCAACCGTTAGGAGTCAAACCTGAGAGCAGGCTACCAAACTTATTCTCAGCAGACTGGAAAAATTGGGTTTACATGAACGCAGAAACACGAAAAGTGGTTCTTGTCACAGGCAGCAGCAGTGGTTTTGGTCGCCTGACCGTCGAAACATTAGCTCGGCAGGGTTACAAGGTATTTGCAGGCATCCGCGAGATTGAAACCAAAAACCGTGACATTGTCCAACAACTACGGGACTGGGCTACCAAAACGGAGTCTGACCTTACCGTCGTGGAGCTGGACGTAAGGAATGAAGCCTTGGTGGAGCAAGCCATACAAGCGATAATAACCAGCGCAGGGAGACTTGATGTGGTGGTTAATAATGCAGGGGTTCTGGCCGCCGGACCACTCGAAGCATATAGTCTCGAACAGGTGCAGTATCTATTCGATACCAACGTCTTCGGTATCCTGCGCGTGAACCGAGCTGCATTACCTCAGATGCGAGCGCAAGGTTCGGGCCTACTAATTCAGCTTAGCTCAGTAGTTGGTCGCCAGGCTCTTCCTTTTATTGGCTTGTACTCCGCCACCAAGTTCGCGGTAGAAGGTTTAACCGAAGCCTACCGGCTGGAGCTGGCTGCCCTTGGAATTGATGCGGTAATGATAGAACCAGGTGCCTATCCGACCAACGGGCTTGCTAACCCGATTCCTGCCGCCGATGGCCAGCGGGTAGGTGCGTACGCTCCTTTTCTCCAAAAGGTAAGTGAATTTATGAGTCCTGGCGGACAGGGCGAGAATCCCCAGGATGTAGCTGACACGATAGCAGCTCTGATCGCCACTCCTGCAGGTAAACGCCCTATACGCACTGTGTTGGCATCCACACCTCAGCGCGAAGGTATTTCGGCCATCAACGGCGTAGCTGACCAGGTTGCCAGAGCCACGATCGAAGCCACCGGCTGGGAGCCTTTTACTGCTTTCAAGCTAGCGTGATTTCAGTTGAAGCAACCATCTCTCTTATTAAACTTTTTGCACTTTTGCACTTTTCTAATTTGTTTGCGCTGTGCCTAAATTTGGGCCAAATTAGTGTCACGATGCTCTTCGCGAGCTCAGTGCAG
>CAXTXB010000058.1:0-2694 GCA_964247965.1 uncultured Dictyobacter sp.
GTTTTTACCTGCCCTTTTTACTGCTGAAAGTAGTAAAAAGGGCAGGTAAAAACACGCTGTTTATCATTTTTCAAAAGTTTGGCAGAACCTCTACGAATCAAAACGTACTGTCAAAGGGGTGATCATGTCCTGAAATTGAGTCGGGTTTCAGTTGCGCCGACGTGGTAACATTAGAGGAGAAAGAATCTTTTTGTCAGGTTTAAAAATTATCGGTGAAAGAAGCTCTATGGAAGTTATAAAAATATCTCCGCGCGGCTACTGCTATGGTGTTGTGGATGCACTGACTATAGCACGCAACGCGGCGAAAGATACAACGCTACCACGCCCAATCTATATTATTGGACAGATTATTCATAACCGCCACGCAATCGATGAATTGAGCGGTATGGGCGTGCTGACGCTGGACGGACCCAATCGCCTGGAGATTCTGGAACAAGTTTCGGAGGGTACGGTAATCTTTACGGCGCATGGCGTCTCGCCCGCGGTGCAGCAGCGGGCGCGCGAGCGTGGGCTGACTTGCATTGATGCGACCTGCCCCGATGTTACGAAAACTCACGACCTGGTAAAGGATCTCGTTGCTAAAGGCTACTATATTCTTTATGTCGGTAAGAAGGGTCACCCCGAGCCTGAAGGGGTGATGGGCGAAATACCCGGCTCTGTGAGCCTGATTGAAACTGAGGCAGACGTAGACGAACTTCAGCTTACACCAGAGCAAGAACAGAAAATCGCGGTTTCAACTCAGACAACACTCTCACAATGGGATACGCGGCGCGTCATTCAGTATATTAAGCAGCGCTACCCTCAAGCTGAAGTACACGTCGATATCTGTGCGGCAACCCAGACTCGGCAAGAGGCCGTGGCGGCACAGGCAAAAGGTGCTGACCTGACGATCGTGGTAGGCGATCCACGCAGTAATAATACAAACCGTCTGGTCCAGGTCTCTGAAGAGCTGGCTGGCGTCTCAGCCGTACGCATTGAAGATCTCTCACAGCTCAACGTTGAGTGGCTTCAGGGCAAAAAGCGCATCGCAGTCACTGCTGGGGCCTCTACCCCTAGCCAGTTGACACGCGAGGTCATTCGCTATCTGGAACAATACCAGCCGGAGGAGTAGCTACTTATGCAGGCACCGCTTGAAACAGCACCAGCCGTTGTTGAGCCAGCGGATACAACGATGATCTATGACATCGCCACTCTGATCAACGCGGTCTACCAGCTTATGATTGAGCCGACAAAAGAGGGAAGAGTGCCTAAGCGTATTGCGAAGAAACTCTATCCCCTTATGAAAGGCATGGAACGAACCTACTACCTGAGCGATAATGATGAGTACCTGGATATGCTTTTTGCAATTATGCAATCTATGCATCTCGTGAAAGAAATACAACCACCGGTGGATAGCATGAAGGCACGCTTCCATGTTGGCGATAGGATAGTGGAGTGGGGAGAGCTGGATGTGGCCGGGCAAACACAGGCGCTGCTGGAACAGTGGCAGAAGAACCTGCACTGGGATGATGTAGGCGAGCTGGCAATACCAGGTGAGATGCTCGGAGGGCGTGACGACGACTTTGAATTCAGCAGCCGCTTCCGCTTTGACTCCTGGGAGTTGGCCTACAGTACCGATAATCTGGCGGCCCGCACAACCTTGCTCACTCACCTGCGTACATGTCTCCCCGGACGGTGGTACGAAGTGGATACATTGCTGAAGGAGATCTGGCAGGTTAGCCCCCTTGGCTCACGCCGCTCGATGTCGGCACAGATGCGCAGGGCAGAAGAGAAAAAGGCGCGCGAATCCTATCCTAAATGGTACAGAAATAACGCCCTTAACTACGTTAGTATGCTCAATTCCTCCCTGCACGAGCTTGGAATCGTCGATCTAGGCTATAAGAAGAATGCGAGCGCCCAGGATGACTTAGAGAGGCATACTCCTGATGCATTTCAGGTTACTGCCCTGGGAACAGAGATGCTTAAAGAAACTAAACGGGCCTCTAGCACTCCTGCCGTGGATTCTGCCGGTAGACGCTCTTTGATTGTTCAGCCAACCTTTGAGCTATTATTGCTTCAGCCAGACCTGCCTACCCTCTACAGCATTTTGCCTTTTACACAGGTTAATCAGATCAGCACGGCAAGCCGGTTGACGCTCTCTCAAGCTTCTTTACATCGGGGGATGGCGGCGGGCAAGACGGTGGCGCAAATTATTCAAATCCTGGAGGAGCATACACAAAAAGAGCTGCCTCAAAATGTACTCTATACAGTACAGGACTGGGCCAAACTCTATAAAGAAACTCGTCTCTCTATGGTTATGCTCATTGAAACTCCAAATGAGCAGATCGCGCGCCATATCGCTGCACAGGAGAGGTTCCTGCTCTGGAATGTGCGTGAGATTGCTCCTTGCATCCTTACGCTCGATGGCGATGCTAATCTACAAGAAGTCAGAAACGCTTTGGAGAAGACGGGCGTGACCATCCAGCTTACCGGCGCTTTCCCCAAATCTAGCAGGAGCAGTAACGATCGTTATTACTAGCTAATGCTATCGCCGTATTCTTTCTCCCTTGCGTTTTCGCAGCTTCGCTCTTTCAAATCTCTTTTCCATTAGTCTACATTTTGCTATTTCTGCACACTTTTGCGCGGCGCGCAAAAGTGTGCAGAAATAGCAAAATGTAGACTAATGGAAAAGAGAAGCTATGAATCATCTCGAAC
>CAXTXB010000058.1:2720-7805 GCA_964247965.1 uncultured Dictyobacter sp.
AAAAAGCCCCACCAGCCGGTTGCGCCCGCCCTTTATCCCCCCCCCCCAAAAAAAACCCCAACAAAAAACACGATGTTCCTCATTTTTCAAAAGTTCGAGATGATTCATAGCGAAAGAAGAAAACAGCACTATTGTAGTTTCGTCATAAAATGGTGTACCATGAATAGCTGTATACCATGTGGAGCCTTTCGCTTGTGCCACTTGGGGGATAAAGTGGAAACGAAAGGCAAAATGCGTTACAATGCCAGAGAAGGTTGAGTGCTAAGGAGATAGCTGAACGCGTAGCGCATTCCTCTGCTAGCCATTTTGTACCAAATAGAAGTCAAAGAGGGGATTTTCATGGCAGGCGACTGTTCATTCGATATAGTATCGCAATTTGACGAGCAAGAGTTGGTCAACGCGATCGACCAGACCCGACGCGATGTTCAGACGCGTTTCGATCTAAAAGATACAAAAACTGACATCGCACACGGGAAAGAGAATATAACTATCGTTACTGATAGCAGTCTTTCTCTTAAAAATGTTCGCGATATTCTGGAGTCCAAGGCGGTACGCCGGAAATTATCGCTCAAGATTTTTAAGCCCGGGAAGGAAGAAGATGCCGCAGGCAGTCGCGTACGCCAGGTCATCGAGCTACAGCAGGGCATTACCCAGGAGCAAGCGAAGGAAATCAGCAAAATTATCCGTGAGAGTTACCCAAAGATACGCACACAGATTCAGGGTGATAGCGTCCGTGTTACTGCCAAGAGTCGTGATGAACTGCAGGCAGTTATTGCTTTATTGAAGCAGAAGGACTATCCAGTTCCACTGCAATATATTAACTACCGTGGTTAACTTGAGCGTAAAGCATCAAAGGGGTAACATGAGCATTGAGCGCGGAAGGGACACTGTATATAGACGCAGTACCTTAGTACCAGAAGAAGTGCTCAGTTAAAGATTTTGTAGTACGCTAGTGCATGTTCACTTGACCTTTTAAGGTCTCATATCTATACTCTCCCTCAACAAGGCGGTGTATTCTTTCACGACCCGCTTGAGGGTACTGAAACGCTTGAGGGTACCGAAAATACTGGCACGATTAGTAGTGGTATTCATACAGACAGAAGGTAAAACATCTGCCATTGCTTCGTGCTCTCGTTTGAGAAAGTGAACTCTTTCATGCCTGGGAACAGTGAAAACTTTAGTGCAGCAATGCATGCAGCGGAGCGCCAACGTTGGGATAGTCATTGGGCGGAGGCCCTGCAAGAATACCAGAAGGCTCTCGCCGAGTTCCCAGAAGACGCGGCTGCACGCAACGGTCTGGGCCTCTGCTATATACAAATGAAGCAGTGGCAACCTGCGCTTAACGAATATGAGTCGATGTTGCAGCGCGAACCGGGCAACATCATCGCTTTAAGTAAAGCAGCCGAGCTCTATGTGATCCTTAATAGGCGCGCTGATGCATATCAGGCTTATTTACATCTGGCGGACCTCTATTCTCAGGCAGGTCAGGGAGCACGTGCTGAGGCAACCTGGCAGAAAGCGGTTCAGTTGTCCCCCGGCGACCCGGAGCCACATGAACGGCTTGCCAACGCTTATTTCGAGAAGAAAGATATTCCCCAGATGCTTCAGGAACGCCTGGCGGCAGCACAGGGCTATCTTCTGCGAAATGAGCTAGGTCTGGCACGTATGCATTGCGAGGAGGCTCTACGCGCCGATGGGGCAAATATACAAGCGCGTGAGCTGCTCGCACAAATCGTGTTATCAGTTCATTCTAATAACGGGGTTCCTGGGAATGATCCTATAATGGGCATTGATCAGCATCCAGAACAGCTTTTCACCGAAACGGTTACATTGGGAAATACAAGCGGAGGGAATACTGGCATCATGGGTAACATGGGTAGCGCGGGCAGCTTTGGAGGGGGACAAAATTCTGGACCATCGGCCACAATGGGCAACGGTGGCGGAATGGGTCCCACCTCTCGCAAGAGAATTACTGCCAACCAGGTCACAGGAGCATTACAGCAGGCGCAAACTTTTCAAAACCAGGGCCGGTTCGATGATGCGATTGACCTCTGCGAGCAGATCCTTGAGAGTGGTTTTGATCGTCCAGATGCTCGCTATTTTCTAGGCTGGCTCTATCAGGAGCAGCAGCGTTGGGATGATGCTATCCAGCAGTTCCAGCTCCTGCTTAATGATCCTGATTATGCTCTTTCTTGTTATTATGCTCTGGGCCAATGCTATCGTGCACGTGGCGATCTGCGCACAGCAACGATTCATTTTGATGAGGCAGTTGATCGAGTAAACCTGGATGCTCTGACGGCGGAGGAGTCCGACCAGCTAGTTCAGCTCTGTCAGGAGGCTGCGGAGGCACATCGTCTTTTAGGAGAGCAGGAACAGGCTCTGACGGTTTATAATGCTTTGCTTGGCTTCTTACGAAGCCGCGGATGGAGTGACAAAGTAGCGCAGGTCGAATTTATGCTGCAGCAGACACAGAATGCTCCAGCTCCTACGCGGCCAACAACTCCACCGCCCGGCTCCGGACGGCAGGAGCAGATGGGTGGCTATATGCCGACCCCTGCTTCGCAACCTCCAACATCGCTATCTCAGGTTCCCGAAGCACCTACGATGGAGATTAACGCAAGCAATCTTACGAATCTCAATGGGGCAGGAAACACTCCTACCGGGTCAGTTGGAGAACTGCCTGATTGGTTAACTGGTATTCTTAATGATTCGGAGAAGACGCAGGCAGCTCCACCTAAACCGTCTGTACCATCACCAAAAACAAATGTGCCACCCCCACCACCTACCGATATGCCGACGATGGAGCAGAGGATTCCAACAAGTTCACCGGAGAGTACGGTGATTTCTCAACCTGCACCGCGCCAGCCATCTGCTCCGCTGGAACAGCCACAAGCGGCGCCGGCCATCCCTTCCTGGCTAACTGATGACTCAAAGCCAAATGCGACGCGCGCCCTTCCACCTGAGCAGGAACAGACATACTCTCCACCTCAGCCTGTCCAGCAGCCACCTCAGCCTGTTCAACAGGCGGCGCAACCCGTACAACAACAGCCTCAGGCAGCTATTGCTCCCGTACCGGCTCCCGCCCCTGCACCAATTCCTGCCGCACCACCTCCGGTCCCACAGATGCCTCCTGCCGCACCACCTATACAAGTGCCTCAGGTCTTCGATGAGCAGCAATTGATGGTGCCAGCCGCACCTAGAACGGAGGAGCGTAAACCTGGCATCGAGGAACTGCTGAGCCAGATGGCTGGTTCTCGCGCCGATGGACTCAATCAGGCGGCAGACGCTGTATTGACCAGTACGGCGATGTTGCCCGAGAATGTTCGCCTCCAGGTCGTACGCTCAATGCAAGATATTCAGAGCTACATTAATCATGGCCTGCTGAACTCAGCCACTGAAGAGTGCCTGCGCGTGATCGATATCGCGCCTCAATACCTGGATGTGCATCAGATCCTCTGTGAGATCTATGTACGCGAGGGCAAGATTGAACAGGCTATCACAAAGTACGCTATTCTCGTCGATACATATATTGTGAATGGACGTATCGATGACGCGGTCTCTACTTATCGTCGCATCCTGCAGTTGGAGCCCAACAATCTGACGTATCGTATGCGCCTGATCAACTTGCTCTCTACGCAGGGCAACAAAGAAGATCTCCTGCGCGAACGTACGTTGGCCGCTGAGTCCTACCTGCGCCTGGGCTATATGGATCGCGCAATGACTGAGCTAGAACAAGCTCTGCAGGAGAGCCCTACGAGCGTTCCTACCCGTCTGAATTATGCCCTCGCCCTGCAAAAGCTTGGCCGCAGCCAGCAGGCCGTGGCCGAATATCAGCGCGTCTTACAGATCGATCCACGCAATATTACTGCACTGGTGCGCTGGCATATTGCGATGATTACCAGTATGGGGACGGCCCGTTCTACAGCTCTCGAAGTGCTGACGCGTATTCGCTGGCAGTTACGTGGAGAGGGGCAGAAGCTCGCAGACGCCATCCTGCGCGAATATATACAGACCACGGATATCTATCCCAACAATGCAGATGTTCACTACTCGCTCGGTCAGATCTATCAGCAATGCGGTCAGTTCGATCGCGCGATCGACGAGTACACGCTTGCCACGCGCGATAGCGCGGTGGAGATTCTGGCTCGCGTCGGTGCCGCGCAGGCTCTGCTAACGCAGGGAAAACCAGAGGCAGCCATTCAACAATTAGAGCAGGCGTTGCAGCAAGTGCGCCGCTCACCGCATGCAATGGACCCGGCGACCTGGGCCGCGCGCCCACGTGAGGAGGGCGAGGAGCATCAAGCACCCGAAGTCGAGATCTCTATGCAGTTGGCAAAGGCATATGGGCGTACCGGCCGTCAGGAGCAGATGGACGCCATCTTGCGCCAGGTAAAGCAGGGGCGGCCTGCGCAGAACGAGGTCTCTTCGAGTATCGCCGAGATCTCCGCCCGCCAGGGCGACGTAAGTTCAACGCTACAGGAATATTCGGAACTGGTACGCCACTATCGCCAGAGCCGTCAGATTGATAACGCGCTGAACGTCCTGAATGAAATGGTGCGCCTGGCTCCCCAGGACCCAAGGGCACACGCTGAATTAGCCGATATCTATGTCAATCGCGGCTTACTTGATGAAGGTATGGCCGAGCTACGTCTGCTGGCGGACATCGATCTGCGCCTGGGTCGCCTTGAGGAGGCGGCGGAAGCGCTGCAGCAGGTGGGGAATATCTACGCGGAGATGGGCAATACAGAAGAGGCTCTGGCGAACCTGGTTCGTGCCGTCGAACTCAAAACCGACTCGATAGATATGCTGCGCGAGGTCGTTGGCTTCTATCTACAGCTAGGTCGCAACCAGGAGGCCGCACGCTATCAAAGCAGGATCGCCCGCCACTACTTCGAGACTCAACAGGTCAAAGAAGCCGTCGCGGCTCTGCAGCAGCTCATCACCATCGATCGCTCAGACTACGAGGCCTACGATATGCTGGGCCAGACATACCAGTCCGTCGGCGAGTACGAGCAGGCCAGTCGCGTCTACCGCAACCTCGCCAAAGTCAATCCCGGCAGCTCCGTAGCCCGCGAACGCCTGACC
>CAXTXB010000058.1:7815-16345 GCA_964247965.1 uncultured Dictyobacter sp.
GCTTGTCTTTTTCCCTACCCTGCGGGGGGTGTTGTTTGTTTTTTTTTTTTTTTTTTTGGGGCCCGCGAGGCTAATATGAAGTGTAAGCCGGCCTTCGGCTCGTTTCACTATCATATATGTCACTTCCTCAATTGTAGGAACGACATGTGATATATGGGGCGTGATGTCGGAAACTGGCGGAGCCGCCTTTTTCACATCTTATGGTTCTGCTTCCAACCAGCTTGTTGAGCATGGAGAATGGCCTGTGTGCGATCAGCAACTTGCAGCTTGCTGAAGATATTCGATGCATTGTTGCGCACTGTTTTCAGACTAATCACGAGGTGGGTAGCGATCTGCTCGTTAGTATAACCCTGTATCATCAGGTCCAGAATGCACCGCTCACGTTCGGTCAGATCGGGAAAGATGAACTGTGAAGAAGAGGTTGCCTGCGGAGCAGCAAAAAAATCAATGAGCCTCTGGGCAATAGATGGGCTAAAGATGGCTTCGCCGCTCCCGACAGCTTGAATAGCGCGCACGATCTCGGCTGGCTGAGCCCCCTTGAGGATATAGCCGTGTGCTCCGACTCGCAAAGCCGCAAAGATCCGTTCATCGTCTTCAAACATCGTGACGACCAGAACATGAATATGTGGATTGCTGTGTAGAATGCGCTGGATAGCTTTAATCCCATTGCCTCCAGGCATCTCAAGATCCATTAGCACGATATCGGGTTGCAGTTGTTCCGCCTTTGCGACCGCTTCGTCTTCGGAGATCGCCTCCCCTGCGACCTCCATTCCTGACACCGAAGAGAGCAGGGCGCACATGCCACTACGAAAGATAGGGTGATCATCAACGATGAGCACCTGTAATACGTCCATCATTTACTCCTGTATATTTACTCCTGTAATAGTGGTAGGTACGCCTGAATATGTGTCCCTCTGGATGACAACGACTCGATGATGCACGTTCCTCCAAGTTCAGATGCTCGCTCACGCATGGCAAGAAGACCAACTCCGATGTGACGCTCTCCTACAAGCCCAATACCGTCGTCTGTTACCTCTATCCATAACCCATTATTGAGTGAAAGGGAGACAGAGCAGGAGTGTGCTTGTGCATGACGGGCTACATTGTTCAACGCCTCCTGTACAATATGATAGGTAGCCACTTCTACAGCAGCGGGCAAGGCTGGGAGTGATTCAGGCACTTCTACAACGACCTGCAGATGCATTTGATAGTGAACTGCACAGGAACGAATAGCACCAATCAACCCTAACTCATCAAGGGATGGAGGCCTCAGATCATAGACAATGCGCCGAATATCGCTCACTGCTTGCTCAATCTCGTTACTCAACTCAGCCATCAGGCTATCAATCCTCTCCTGGCCTGGCGCAAGCAAGTTGCGTACGGCACCAAGCTTGAGGCTCAGGCCAGCCAATGTTGGACCCAGACCATCATGCAGATCACGGCGCAGGCGACGGCGCTCCTCTTCCCGTGTCGTGACCAAGCGCTCACGAGAACGCTGTAAGTCGAAGGTGAGCTGAACCGCGTGTGCCACAACACCTGCCTGGCGCGCAACATCATCGAACAAGCGCAAGTCTGTTGGCGTCAGGGGCTCGTCAGGTGCGCGTTGTGCAAGAATCAATTCTCCAACTTGTTCGCTTTGATACATGAGAGGAAAACGCACACACTCCTCTTGTAGCTTGCCATAAGACACCGCAGGTCTCTGTTCCTGACCATGCCTAAGCATCATAGCAACATAAGGCAATTTCAGTGTCTGAGCTATAGTCTGAACAAGCGTAGGCAAAATAGCTTCTGGGATCAATGCCGTTTCAATACTCTTCCCCAGGCGTGAGAGCACTGCTGAAGGGTCATCTCGTTCTCCATAGATTAGACGGTTCACTCTTCGCTGCAAACGCTCACGTATTGGCTGAAAGAGCACAGCTACCAGACCTGTGGCTACCAAAGAGATGATAAGATTGCTCTGCACCTGAAACAGCAGACTGAGACCGCTTACGACAACGATATACATCCCGACTACGCAGGCTGTCAACAGTCCGTACACTAGTGTGCGATTGAGAATGCGATCAATATCCCAGAGGCGGTTGCGCGAGATGGCAATCCAGATAGAAATCGGCAAGCAGATCGAGCACAGATAGATTCCTGTCATAAAGACAAGCGCCAGGATGATAGAAGAATACCGAAACATCTGATAAAGTATAGCCCCCGGTCCCCCATCTCCCACCACAAAAATAATCATCCCAAACATGACCCATTTGATCTGCTGCCGCTGTACTGAGTTCGAAACGAACTTATAGCGGTAAAGTTGGGTAAAGAAACATACAATCGTGACACTGGACAATAGAACAATGGTAAAGCTATTGTTGATGAATTTATACCACTCGGGGGCAAACAGGGCGCAAAAGAGCAAGAAGAGATATACGACGAATTCAATAAGCACAAGAATACGCGTCCAGCGGGGAACGAAGTATCCATTGGGAAAGAGGCATAAAAAGGGATCAGACAGATACTGACCGAGCATGATGAGAACACCAGCAACAGTCTTCCAACCCAGAGTGCCAAGTTGAGAGTGCGCTCCTATCTGTAAGATAGCAATAGGAGCGCCGGTGACAAGGAAGAAGGCACTGAGCAACGCAATACGATTGTCAGGCGTGCGCCAGAAAAGAATGGTAGCAACTGTAAACCAGATCAAAAAGTTTATACAAAGTACACAAAGAGAATAGGCCGCATAGAAGTTCACAGAAAGACCAAGCGCGTGCAATTGCTGGACATTTCCAATAGAAAGATAGGACACGGGGCAAAGGTGTTGCTTACAGACACTCCGTAGTTGTTCAAATGTAAACGGCACACTTATCACTGTCATAAGAAGAGTCAGAGCTGCGACGAGAAGCCAGAGACTGCGTCCTAGCATAAACCAGGGAGCAGGAACATTGTCCATTTTCCGTGGCAACAAGAGTCTCTGCATCACAGAGGGAAAAGGTGATAGCCTGTGAGGTTTCATAAGTAGCTCCTCTCATGCATACGCTTACCTCTTCCTCCGTACCTTCCTCTCGTTCGTTTCCGGAAGACATGTGGGTAATTACAGGTGTCCTGTTGCTATAATACACCACCAATGGCACTGACTTCACGTATCGGGTCAGTTTGTACTTCTCCCTCGTCAGTAAGCCGCGCTTGCCAGGAGAAATTCTGGTCATGATATCGCGCCCACAGCAAAATGGCTACAATGCCCAGAACCAAAACGAACAATGCAACCAGTCCGCTTTCGGTTGGAAAGGGTACCGCTCCCAGCATAACAGCAGGGCCAGTTGCCTTAATGTGAAGCAAAGCATGACCATAGCTAGACGAACCAACGATACCTAGCCCCAATACGTTGTTGAGAAACCAATCCCAGCCTGTGTGTAAACCGATTGCCAACCATAAACTCTGTGTGCTTAGACGACATATGACCATTAAGATGGTGAAGAGTAGAGCAAGGCCAAGAAATGAGATGATAGCGAAGATGGACCCTGATCCAAAGTGCATAACGTGAAAGAGTCCAAAGAGAACGCCAGTTGCCAGGATAGCCAGCCAGAGCGGAAATCTTTCTCCCAGATTTTGGAAAGTGTAGCCACGAAAAGCGAGCTCCTCTGTGAAGCCAGGCACGATAGAGCCACCCAGAAGATTTGCTATCACAAGACCAATACTGACAGTCACTCCACTGACGCTGAACTCGGTGCCCACAATTTGTATCCAACCGAAGGCATAGTCGATGACGAATACCAGTCCAAGCAGTAATCCCCCTAGCACGAACCCTAGAAGTGCGAGGGGTAATCCTTGTCTTAGAGGCGTCAAAGCTATACCTCTCCATGGGCGTTTATCAACATAACGACGAAAGAAGTGCGTCCATCCCAGAACTCCTAAAACGTTAAACACCATAAACAAGCCATTCGCGAGCAGGGCTTGCACAAGAAGCGGAAGATTGCTTAACAAGCCGAGCAGAATTGGTTTTGCTAGTATTGGGATGGCTAAGAGAATCACGAAAATACCAAACAGGTAGAGCAGGATGCGCCAGAACAGGTTGAGCCGCTTATCGTGCGCTAGAAATATTCTTTGTATACCATCACGTTTTTGTATAGCCATGAACCGTATCCTTTTACGCTTGAAGAAGCGCGGTTATGAACTCTTCCTCTCGCAAGTTTATCATCACGAAGATGTGAAGAGTGAGTAGATAATCTCATACGGTAATCATACCTATTGGGAATTCCCCTGTCACGGGACAGGTTCCCGATCTAGCAGGGAATTTGTTCCTGGCTCAATCGGGAATGAAGATACTTCAAAATGTAGAAGCTTTTACCTGTTCTTGTACTGAACGCTTAGATATCTGTATCTGTATGACGAAATCCCTTGCGGTTGTCGTGTTCCTCTCGCTACGCGGAGTGTGGAGCCTGCGTTACAATACGTTTCTCACACCGGGCATCGCGCCAGTGCTTGACATCCAGTAGTTTTCTATAGATAGCATAGATGAGGGGCTGGTAGGCGAGATCGTGCGTGGGCAAAAAGTGCAGCGCCTCGCCGCCGAAGCCGCGCTTGAAGAGATAGATGCCCCACATCTCCTGCCCCTCCTCCAGGGTCTCGGGAATGCCCCGAAAATTGTAGTAGGAGCAGCCCTGCGCTTTGGCCCACTGAATCGCCGTCCACTGCAAAAGATGATTGGGCATCTTCTCGCGCTGCTCATTGGCCGACGCACCGTACATATACCAGCTCCACTCACCGAGCGTGAGTGTAATCGTCGCCGAGATAGCTTCCCCATTGTACTCGGCCAGGAAGAGCGCGGCGTGCCCCTCCGCCCCAAATAAGCGCAGCACCGACTCGTAGAATGACTTCTGGTTGATGGCAAAGAGATCGCGCTCGCTCGTCGTCTGGTACAGGCGATAGAAAGCATCGATATCAGCCTGCCCCTCGCCACGCCGTATCGTGATCCCCTTGCGACCAGCGAGGCGAATATTGTAGCGCCACTTCTCCTTCATGTTCGCGAGCAGCATCTTTTCATCGGGCCGAATATCCAGTACCCATTCGTTGCGCACATTCATGTGGTTAGGGTTGACGGAGAAGCCGCGCCGTTCCAGATCGCTCAACCATTCTTTGCTGTCATCCAGCACACCCGGCTCTAGCTTGAGCATAAAAGCGTGTCTTTTACGCGCCTCGGCCTTCACGAAGTTGAGCAGGAGAGTCATGGCCGGCGAGTTGGGATCATCAATGACAGGACCGCGTGGCACATAGAAGTAGACCTGGTTCAGCACGGGCGTGATTTCCATGAGCATGGTGGCACATAGCTTTCCAGCAGCATCAACCACTCCGATGTGCAGTACCTCTTCAGCTCCCGTCAAGGTCGCAAGCTGCCCCCACTCGTATGACTGCATGATATTGCAGTATCGCGAAGCTGCTACGAAGTCGTTCCAGAGTTGGCGGTCTTTGATTATCCTAACTTCCATTCCCAATACTTCTCTCTTTTTCGCCCACGCCTTCGGCGTGTACTTTTCCTTTTAAATGGGTCATCCCAAGTTTTTTTAAAAATTAGGAGCATGAAAAAATACACTTTTCCTCATTTTTAAAAAACTTGGGATGACCCATTTAAATATTTTTTTCTAGAAACTCGCTACGCAGCAGACTATAGACGCGTACATTGTGAAACTTTCCAAAACGGGGAATGACTTCGCGCAACGTCCCCTCGTATTTGAAGCCAGCCTTTTCGTCGGCGCGCCAGCCACCTATGTTCTCTTCCATATCCTGTGTCTGAATACGATTCAGGTTCAGTTCCATAAACCCGTAACGCACCATGAGCTTCGTTGCTTCAGTCCCGAAGCCTTTACCCCAGGCCGAGCGATCTCCAATGATAACATAGAACTCGGCGCTCTGATTGAGGACGTTGATATCTTTCAGACCCACCAGGCCGATTAACTGATTGTCCTCGCTGCGTGCAACGCCGAAAATAATGTGCCGTGTATCTTTATACAGGTTGTCCAGCCGCTCTTTACCACGTGTGTCACTGGTCGGGTAGACCGAGAAATAGCGCCGGATCTCCTCATCATTGAGCCATGTCGAGTACAGGTGGTTGTCTTGCGCTGGCTCTAACGGTCGTAAATAAAGTCTCTCCCCAATAATAAAGGGATTTTGCATATTTGCACTATCATAGGCCATAGTAATCTATATTTCCCTTCTGGTATATTTCTAATGTTGCAGTATCTTCTGATGACTCAGGGGCAAGTATAGCATAGCTCACGGGCCGAGGCAATTTCATGAATAATGGATCATCTCAAATTTTTGAAAAATGATGAACACTGTGTTTTTACCTGCTACTTTTTGTGCCTACGGCAGAAAAAGGAGCAGGGAAAAAAACAGTGTTGATCATTTTTCAAAAATTTGAGATGATCCATTATTCAGGACGAGTAATGAGGAGTTTAGTATGAGAGGAGACAAGAAAAAGAGTACTCGTCAATCCAACTGTACATTCTTCTTCAGCTGAATTCTTACTCCCCTTAGACGAAGCGCGCAATCACTTACGAAATAAAGAGATAATATTTATTGACGGAGTACTCAATAATTGAGTATACTCGAAAAGATACTACTAGTCAAGAATATCATCTTCAGAATTTGAGATGTTCTTTAGAGCATTTTGATGTAAAGTATGGTACACTTCTTGTAAGATACGCTCTTCATGTGTATAGGTAAGATGAGGGTACAAGAAGCTTTGACTTCACTTCATCGTTCCGGGAGGTACTACGCTATGGATGGCAATCCATTTTTCGCTGCCGGTCCTTCACGCCGAGCTTTTCTCGCTGGCCCTTCTCATCAAGCTCACTATCTCGACCGGGCGCACACTGCAGACAACGAGCGTTTTCAGTATGCTACGTGCCCCCAGTGCCGCTCCGATCGAGCCAGGCTTACCAAACAGATTTTAGAGAGCTTAAGGCTGTTTGGCATCTTTTGCCCTTTCTGTGGCTATGAAGATAGTGATGTTTCTGATCACTAACAAACCTGGTGCGGAATCTACTCGTTCTTCCCGATCATTACCTCTGTTGATTTAATAATCGCTGTAACCTTACTTCCTTCTTGCAGTTGAAGCGACCGCACTGCATCTGCTGTGATCACAGAGGTAATCTCCTGACCGTCAGGTAGTTCGACAACTACCTCTGCTATAATGTCTCCCAGCTTGATTAGTTTGACGGTTCCCTTTAACTGGTTGCGTGCACTCATTTCCATAGTAAACATCTCCTTCTTATAAAGTAGCTTGCCGCTACCGTATTGATACATCTTTTAAAACTGGCGTTTCCTTGCTCGAATCTCTGTCATTCTATCACACGTTCTATTATCGGTCTCCAGTACTCGTTTAAAGATGAATCTTTACAAGGGCAGTATATTAACAATATGCAAGCTATACAAGCTATATTGCGGCCATGCATTGCTACACAAGCGGCGGCGAAGCCGTGTAGCGACCATCCCTTGCGGCAATGCTGTTCAAAGACGGAGAAAAACAGAAAGCGAACACGGTGTTTTGTCGAGCAAGATGGATGAGAACAGGTCACAACGGAATCCGGCGGCAGACTTGCCTCGTCTCTGCGCAGCAGAGCGCGCGGATTGGATCAGCCGAACCCACGCTTTAGCACTGCATGTTCTGCCAGCCTCACGTAGCGTTCAATCGCAGCACGCGCCCTCCTAAAGAAAAGATGTTCGCAGGTGTGCGAGTCTTCTCGGAGGGAAAGACAGGCATGCATTGTCGCTACGCAGCTTCGCCGCTGTCAGTCCCGCTTTCATACTCTTCTATCTATTCACTCAGGCTGTGCTCTAAAACCCGATATTCGATTCCTGTCTCATTGTTGTATCTTATGACGCTGCAGGTCAGATGATCAGTAAAGGTGAGCAGCCAGCAAGCTTGATAGGTTGCCTGCAAGGGTACATAAATTTCTTTGATATCAACTCTGGCGACCTGGTTGAGGTTGATTTCGAGGTACTGCGCGGCGACGGTGAGAATGGTGTAGGCCTCTTCATCAAGTTCAGGATCGTAAAGAAAGGCGCTCTCTAGCACGATATAACTGCCATACATTGTGCGATAGACGATGGCGGCTCTACGCGCTAGCTGGATATGCAGTTTGTGCGTGTAGCTGGTTCGTTCACTTGGCTTGAGGTTCAGAACCATTACAATCGGCCGATCCGACCCGTTCATCTCAAAATACTTCGTCACTGCCTCCAGCGCTTCTAACCATATCTGGTTAAGGTCCATAGATGCTTTCTCCTTGATGATCTTTCTCACTTCTCTCTGTGCAGTGGGCAATGAGCATCAAACACACAGCTCTTCAATTGTCACGCTTGACACTGATATTCAGTTATTGATTAATTATACTATGAATGTGTTGATAAGGGTATTGGACCGACCCGCATCATTTGACCGGCTCACCCCGCGTCGCGACAATTCCTTGCGGTCACGCCGCGATCAAGCGGATCGGAGTGCTCCCTCCACATCAGAGGCCAGCTACCACGACAACCGCAAGGGAGTGTCGCT
>CAXTXB010000059.1:0-3542 GCA_964247965.1 uncultured Dictyobacter sp.
ACTATGCGCCCCTCCCGCGTAGCGACAATCCCTCCCGCGTAGCTTTTCTCTATTGCATGGTTGTATCCAGCAGCAACTGGAGGATTATGAATAGCCCAAAAAGTCCTGTTGAAATCTGAAACAATTGACATGTACCACCTTTTCTCCTATGCTTTATTTAGTTCGGGGAATGTTGATAGAAAACATTATTTATGCATGGTTAAGGAGGTGAATTGCCTTAAAAACCGGCTCATTCATGTTTTTACTTTGCTGGAATGTGAATTAAATGTTGATTTACTAAGTTTTTATTGAGATAATACAGCATGTATGTTTCTCAGTAAAAGCTTTACCATCGCCAGTTCATCAAAGAGAAAAAAATACCTTGACAATGTCTCGTAGTACAACGCTGTAGCTTTGAGTAACCAGTACAAGGAGAGTCACGTATGGAAGTTCTTCATCGTCATAGGCACACAATTCATTTAGTCCGCAATAGCCTCGTTTTCTGTCTTGTCCTGTTCACCGTATCTACTGTTGCCAAGCAAACCTATCATGCGTATGCCGCATGCTCACTTCAGAATCCCATTGTCTCCCCCGGAGCAGATCCATCCATCTGGTATGCCAACAATCTGTACTATCTTGTCCAGGCAAGCGGAAGTAGTGGAAATACTATTTCGATCCGCGCGGCGTCGACTCTGGGCGGATTGGGAAGCGTCGAAAATAAAACTATCTGGACCGCGCCATCTGGCACCGACTACAGTACCCAGGTCTGGGCACCGGAAATCGAATATTTGAATGGGCAGTGGATTATTTATTTCGCCGCCGCGCGCGATACGGGCAACTTTGGTACCACAAACACCACTCACCGTATCTATGCCATCACAGCCGATTCGAACGATCCGTTGGGCAGTTGGACGTTTTTCGGTAAGGTCGAGGACCCCACGAATGAGTGGGCCATCGATCCTACTGTACTCACCTACAACAACAATTTGTATGAGATATGGTCAGGAACCAAACCTGGAGGCGGTGACGGAGATCCTCAGCAAATTTATATTGCCCACATGAGCGATCCTTTGCACGTCGATGAAGCGTATCGTAAGCTGATTGCCAACCCCGATCAAACCTGGGAAACCTCGGTGCAGGCTATCGAGGAGGGACCAGAAGCCTACGTTGGCCCGAACAACAAGCTGACCATCGTCTACAGCGCGAACGCAAGCTGGACAAGCTCGTACAATCTAGGCGAGTTGGTCTACAATGGCGGCGATATGGGAAACTACCAGTCTTACACAAAGGTCGGCCCGATCTTTAGTTCGGGTGGTGGGGTGTATGGGCCAGGCCATATTTCTTTGCCTGTACCAGGAGCGAATGGCAGCAACTGGTTAGTCTACCATGCCAAGACGCTAGAGAGCAATGGATGGGATGATCGCAAGATCTTCGCACAACCCTACCATTGGAACGACGACGGGACGCCCAACTTTGGTACACCCCAGGGGTATACTTCTTTCGACGAGACCACACAACAGGCTTGCTAATCGAGTGTTCGCTCTTTGCAAACTTCTCGGGAGCACGAAAGGCGGCTTTGTATCAGCCGTCTTTCGTGCTCCAAATATTTGTCCTTGCAACGTCTTCTATTGTGGAAGAGATGTATTTATCTCTACCTCTTTTTATGTTCATGATGGATAGATACTGCTCTAGCACGGCTCACGTAGCGACAACCCCTTGCGGTTGTCGCTACGCGGAGCTAGCTAAGTGAAGTTGGTTCCTCGCTTAAAACTGAAAAACGCTTGAGAACGAAAAGGATAATAGTATAAGGAAAGCGGAAGGAGTTTTTATGTCTACAACAGCAGGTGTAAGTACTGTGGCAGTGCTGACGCAGCATAACAATAATGCGCGTACAGGCGCGAATCTGTCCGAGACGATTCTGAATACATCCAATGTGAATGCCAGTCAGTTTGGTAAGCTCTTCGAATTGAAGGTAGATGGTCAGGTCTATGCGCAGCCGCTTTACGTAGGTGGCGTCAGCTTCACGGATCAGACGATGCACAATATTGTGTATGTGGCAACGATGCATAACTCGGTCTATGCCTTCGATGCCGATGATCCCGGCGGCATCCCTCTCTGGCAGGTTTCGCTTGGTCCCGCGATCTCCTTGCCTGATCCTGGTATCGGCGATAATACACATTACCATGACATCTCGCTTGAGGTTGGTATTCTCAGTACGCCGGTCATTTCGCTCGATAAGAGCACGCTATATGTCGTGGCGGCGACGAAAGAGGCTAATGGAGAGTACTTCCACACTTTGCACGCGCTGGATCTGCTCACAGGGACAGAGGTCTTCGATCAGCCAACGCGCATTGAGGGGAGCGTAAAGGGGAACGGAGCTGGGAGTGTCAACGGAGCCCTGACCTTCGCGAGCCACCTGCACAATCAGCGTCCCGGCCTGCTTTTAGCGAATGATACGATCTATATTGCCTTCGCATCCTATGGCGATGCAGGACCCTATCACGGCTGGATTTTTGGCTATAGCGCATCAACCCTGCAGCGCGTCGCCCTCTTCTGCACGACGCCCGGCAGCCAGATGGTGAATGGCAAGCTGGTGCCCGACAGCGAGGGTGGCATCTGGCAGGCGGGACTGGGCCTGGCCGCAGATGACGACGGCATGATCTATACGATAACCGGCAACGGCTCTTTTCGTCCCGATGGCTCTGCTTTGGGCGACTGCATCATCAAGCTGCGCCCGAATCTAACCGTTGTGGACTGGTTCTCGCCCTTCAACAATAGCGCGCTCAACGGCGCAGACGAAGACCTGGGTTCTTCAGGCGTCGTGCTCCTTCCGGAGACCGATCTGGTGATTGGCGGCGGCAAAGAATCCAAGATGTATGTTATGCATAAGAACAACATGGGCCACTTCAATCCCCACAACGACAACCAGATTGTCCAGACGGTCCTCGTCCATGCTAAGGATAGCCTCTCCCATCATATTCACGCCGGCCCCGTCTACTGGCATGGTCCCAAGGGTGCATGGGTCTACATCTGGGTCGAGGGTGACTTCATCAAAGCCTATCAATTCGCCAACGGCAAATTCCAGCCTACCCCCATCTCGCAGCATCCAAACATCGCCAAAGCCGATACCATCGGCATGCCCGGCGGCGCGCTCTCCCTCTCCGCAGACGGCAACAAAGCCGGCACAGGCATTATCTGGGCCTCACATCCTCATGACCAGGATGCCAAAGACTCAAACGGCAACGTCATGGACGCCAACCAGCATATCGTTCGCGGCATCCTGCGCGCCTACGATGCCTCCAATCTCAGCAAAGAGCTCTGGAACAGCCAGCTCGCCTCCGACGACGGCACCGATGCCAGGAGCGACTCCATTGGCAACTTCGCCAAGTTCTGCCCACCAACCGTCGCCAACGGCAAAGTCTACCTCGCCAGCTTCGGCCGCAACCCCGTTGGCACCTCCCCAACCGTCGCCGGCCTCGATCGATCTACGTTTCATATAGCCGTTTATGGACTCAAGCAGCAGTAAGTGGGTCATCTCAAGTTTTGAAAAATGAGGAACGGTG